>NZ_OZ244056.1:2130220-2434538 GCF_965215465.1 Simkania sp.
AACCAGAGCCGCCCAATTCCCACTACGCTCTCATGCTCTTCACCGTCAAAGATTATACCGCTCTTAAAGTTGCAACAGATAAACTGGATCAGTACCTTTTTGAAAACTATCCCAGCATCCGTCCCAAAGTGCGCCGCCTTCAAGAGGGCGTTCCCATTAAAAACCCGATTGAACTCCGTCTCTCTCGAGAACACAAAAATCTAAAAACAGCGCTCAAAGCACTTCCCGGCACAAAAAATGTCGATGATAATTGGGGGCTCGAGACGAAAAAACTCGTGATCGCTGTCGATGACACCCGGGCAAGCCGTGCCCACATCACACATGCCGATGTTGCAAGCTCCCTTGAATCTGCAGTGAGTGGACGGATGCTTTCTCTCTACCGTGATGGAGACACGCTCATCCCAATTGTCTTGAGATCACAAGCAGCACGCGACTTCCATTTGATTGAATCGGAAACGTTCAACGTCTTTTCAGCTGCTTCTCCCCAAAATGTTCCTCTCTTCCAGGTCGCTGATATCAAGCTCGATTGGGAAGCTCCAGCCCGCTATCGCTACAACCGACAAGAAATGCTGACCCTAGCTTCGGATCTTGATAAGGGATTCACAGCCCGCGCGCTTGAAAAAGCCATTCGCAAACATCCAGAGATTGCAAAAGTCAATTATGAATTGGGAGGAGAGTATGAAGCCTCGTCCGAAGCTGAGCACTCGATTTTCGTCCACCTCCCTCTGACCTTCATTCTCATTGTGCTGCTTCTCCTTGCCCAATTCAACAACTGGAAGCAAACCACCCTCATCTTAATGACGATTCCTCTCTCATTGATAGGAGTCGTGTTTGGATTGATTATCGGCCATTCCTACTTTGGAATCATGACCATTTTAGGTGTGATTTCCTTGGCTGGGATTGTGGTGAATAATGGTGTGATCTTAATTGATAGGATTCAACTGACACAAAAGCAAGAGCAGTCCTTGTCTGAGCGCGATGCAATCATCGAAGCAGCTTGCCGCCGCTTCCGCCCCATCTTTCTCACCACCCTCACTACAGTGACTGGGTTGATCCCCCTTTGGATCGGTGGTGGACCGCTGTGGGAACCTCTAGCAATCACTCTCTTTTTTGGGTTACTAGCAGGAGCGGTGTTAACGCTTTTTGTGCTACCTCTATTTTATACGGTATTACAACCAGCTAAAGCTTCGTGATCGTGATGACAAGGGCTTGATTTTCAGCGTAGTAGCCACAGTTGTCAGGAACTTCGATCGCCATGAGCTCTTGCTCATATTCAAATCGAGGATCTACTTGGATCGCCTTCAAAAACTCCGATTCCTGAAACTTGGAGATCGGATCGCTAATGAAGCAAGAGAAACGGGAACCCGACCGCATGTGCTTTTCCGCACACTCATTGAAAAAGAGGCTGAGCCGATCGGGGCTTTCCCTTTCGGGAAGCTTTTTTATTTGTTGTTGTTTCATGAACGCTTGGATTTTTCCCTCTTCGATTTTGCGCTCTTTCTGATACCTTTCCAACATGTACTCTTGCTGGAGCTCAGTGATTTGGTTTTTTTCGCGCAACTCGCAAAAAAATGAGAGGACGTATTCAAGAGGCGTCGATTCTACGAGAGGAAGCTCCTTAAAAAAGGCATCGAGGTCTTCGTCAGAGTATTTCAGAGAAGCAAGAAATGCCGTTCTGTCGCGCGCTTCGCGCATGAGCGGCTCTTTTTCTTCCATCATCTGGTTCCACTCATCGACTTGCTGCGCATCTCCATCAAATCCCATCCCCGATTCTAAAGGGTAGTCATCAAAAAAGATCGCATCAAACACACCAAGTGAATCGAGGGCATTTTGCCATGTATCTTGTACCAAGATCACATTTTCATAGCTTTCTGCCCACTCTTCCGCCTTTTCAAAGACGACGGGATGGTATTCGATAATGGTGTGCGAATTGGGAAGGTACGATTGAATATGAGAGGAAGAGTAACCACAACCAAACCCAATTTCAAGAACATCACCTGTGGGGCCGAGGGCGTCAATACAGGCTTCCATATAGGGCCTTTCCCATTCCATCATGACCTGGAAGCGGCCTTCTTTGATGAGCATCTCTTTTCCGTTCTCATCACGTGTGTACTGCATGTCACAGAACTCAGGCTGTGTTTTTTTCTCATCTTGTCCCATAGCTTTCGTTTTACGAGCTTAGGAGATATTTGACAAGTCGGAAATTGAAGAGAAATGATACTTTTCATTTCTCTTCATTTGTGATTTTTAGCAGTTAAAAGAAAAAGCTTAACCCAGTTGTTAGACCATGCATTGAAATACTTTCCGTATTAATCTGAGTCCCATTAACCGTTGTATAACCACCACCCCATTGCTGAACCTCGTAGAGAACTCTTGCAGCAATTTTATAAGTTTGATTGTAAAGCCACCATTCTCCCTCTAACCCTAACTGTATTTCACTCAGAGTTTCGATAGCATCTACATTGTTATTCTTAATATTAATGACGGTCGTCGAAGGATTACTTCCATCATAAAAAGTCACTTTTGCATGTGCGTCAACATTTGTGTAAATTGGCCCCATGCTAAAGCGAGCAAAAATGCTCAAGCACTGGATAAAATACCAATTGCCTTCTAAACCCACTCTCGGGCCAACACCCCAAGTATAACTCTTGTTTTTAATGACGACAGGACCTTCTACAGGATTTCCATCTATAGTCAGATCAGAATTTGATATATTTGGATCAGCATTATATGTAAAACGATCATTCATTGAGATCCATGTTCCCTTAATCCCTGTAAAAAAACGCAGCGCTAAAAAACGATGATTAAAAAACTTTCGACCTAGCTCTAAATCCATCGCATTTAATCGAGAGTGGAAGTAGCCTTTCCCTCTAATAGGCGTTCTCAGGTCTGCTGATTGCCCATTACCGGGATTGACCACAAATGAAGGCTGGCCACCTTGAACAAAGTCACTACTAGCATCGCTAATTGTAGTATTGACATAAGTATAACGTGTTAATATATCCCAACCGCCATGAGGCAAGATTCCTCCTAATGCAAGTTTAAAGCCTGGTTCCCAATGATAACCTATTCTAGAAATTGAACCTTGAGATAACGTAGTATTAGGAGCTTTTCGTTGACCATTTCTAAAATACCCAACGCCCCTTGGAAGAACTTGCCAATAGGTAAATTCTGCAGTAATAAAAGGATCGACCCACCGTTTAACATTAGGGTAAACAGTGGGGTTCCCTGTCTGTTCCCCATAAAAACTCAAAGCCTCCATCTTTTGCTCGGCAGTCTGATCCTGCAAAGAAAGTTTTGAGACATGAGTATCTGCAAACGCTGCTCCCATTCCCAAAGTAACAAATACAATCCCAAATAAAACGCATTTTCTCATTTTTTTCCTGGATTTAGATTAAAAGCATGTACCAACTTAACATATAATGTTAAACTTTAATGTGCGACAAAAAATGTTCAACCCTATTACCTTGGTGATGTATATCCTCGATTCGATTATTGACATCCTCGCCTCCCTCAAGATGATCTCTAAGACAAATCTGACTTGTCTACCTTGACAACTTCAAATTGCTGCCTGCAATAAGTTTCTCGAATAAAAAACAACGCTAAGAGATAAGCGCACAGATAAAAAATTGGCATGAAGAAAAAACCCGCCTGAAAATCTGCAGCCGTAAAGTGCCCTGCTTTTTCGTGATGCATTGCAGCAGATCGACCGATAAATGCACTGACAATTGGCGGCAAGATGGCTGCAAAAAGCATAATCATCGTGTTGTTGATTCCAATAGCTGTTGCGTGAAGCTTGGAAGGAACATGCTCTGCAATCGCAGCAAAGGAAACGCTTTGAGCTGCGCTGACAAACCCAATGAGAAAAAAGAGGACCATGTAGACCCACTTATTTTCTACGTGGAAATAGACAACAACGATCGTGACAATCATTCCAAGAAAAGCAGTCCCATAAAGAATGGGTTTACGCCGTTTGATACTATCTGAAAGCTTTCCTAGAACTGGAGATCCTACACCTAATCCGATCCACATCATTGAAGCAATGAAGGCTGCAATGGTACGTGAAAACCCACGAGCTTGCAAAAAGCTCGTTCCCCAATAAGCTCCGAGCAAGGGAAGACAAACATAGACAAATCCTGCATAAAGAATGATCACCCAAACTTGAGGAATCCGAACAAGTTCACCAAGTCGGCTAAAGAGCGACTCTTTACCAGGTTCAAGATGGATAATTTCTCCTTTTTGTCTTGGTGGGGTATTGCGCACAAAAAGTCCAATCACCACTGTCAAAACAAATCCCAACGCCCCAATTCCCCCAACAACTAAGCGCCAGTTACTGTGAAATAATGTAAGCAAGAGAGCTAAAGGGCCTCCCGCTAAGATGGGACCTATAGCACCTAAGAAATTGGCAATGCCAGCCATCAGCCCAAAATGTTTGCGTGGGAACCAGTTCAGAGCGAGAACAAGCAGGCATACGTAGGCAAAAGAGGATCCAAACCCCATAAAACAGCGACTTAAGAAGCCACTCAAAAAACCTTCAACAAATGCAAACCAAAAGCCCCCAAGCCCCGCTAAGAAAACAGCAATTGTCAAAAGCAAACGCGCTCCAAAACGGTCGACTAAAATTCCAACTGGAAGCTGCATGAAGGAATAAATTAAATAGTATCCTGCTCCCATTGTAGCGAATTGCTGCGCTGTCAAACTCAAATCGGCAATCACTTGGTCAGAAATCGTTGAAACAAAGACACGCAAGAAAAATTCATATAAGAAAAAGAGAGCTGCTAAGCTCCAAATGAGAATGCCCAAAGACAAGTGAGAGCGAGAATCTTTTTCCATCATTTTTAATTATTCACAATGTCAGGTTGAACAGGTGGGACCTCTTCAGGAGAGGGTGGTGGAACAGGTCGCTCATAGTGGCCGATTTGCGCAATGAACTGTCCTTCATAAACGAGAGGTTGCGTTGTAATTTCTAAAATGATCCCTGATTCCAAAGCTGTGACTTGGTGCTGCTGACCTGTTCCAAAGGGGTCAGAAACAACTCCTAATGGAGTGCCTCTTTCAACGTACATGCCAGTCCTCTTGGTAAAAGCAAAAAGGCCGCTACCAGGAGCTCTTACCCAAGAAAATTGGGTCACCTCATAGGGATTGTTTTCTTTTGGAGTCGCTTTCAAACGAATCATCCCAAGCTCTCGCATCACTCTTGTGACACCTTTAACCCCCACTCTGACAGACCATTCATCGAGTCGGCTCGCTTCACCTGCTTCATACACCATCACAGGACATTTTGGTTTTCCGGGGTCATGATAAAAAATGCCCAACTTATCTTTTGTCGAGCGAATCAGAGGAGCTCCAAATGCTTTTGCTAACCGATACCCTTTTTCATCACCATCTTGATAAACAACATGAGGAACTTTATAGCGCTCAGGGCCACCTGATTTAATGCTCAAATAATGTGTGCAATGATCGAGAATCTCTGTAGTAAAAATGTGTGCTAGGCGAGCTGCAAAAGAGCCCGTCTCAGATCCAGGAAAACTCGCTTCTAAATCATGGCCATCAGGTAGTAAGCGACTGTGATTGATCAGACCGTAGACACTCATGACAGGAATGGCTATCAACGTCCCAGCTAAACTTTTTAAACTAGCTGAATTCAAAAGGCGCTGGATAATTGCAATGCCATTGACTTCATCGCCATGAAACGTGCCACAAATCAAGAGTTTTGGACCTTCTTTTTTTCCATGCCAGACGTGCATTGGAATATGAAGCGGTGCACAGGTGTAAATTTCGGGGGTCGGTAGAGCAAGCGTCACCCTCTCTCCAGGCTGAACATCGATGCCACAAATGGTTAAGGTCGTGTTCTTCATAACTCACAACTTAACGAAGAGATGCGAATAAATCAAGAAGTTAGCAACCTGTAAATAGATCGATGATTTGTTTCGGGCTTTCGGCCATCAGTAGACTTCTGCGACGTGCTTCGTCTTTGATCGCAGCCGTCAGCCGGGAAAGAATTTGCAGATAGGCCGTTTGTTGGTTTGTCGGCCCTCCAATCATGAAAATCAGTTTAACTGGTGCTCCGTCAAGAGCGTCCCAATCAATTCCATCTTTTGATTTTTGCACTCCTACCGCTACAAAAAAGTGGTCAAAGCCTTCAAGCTTTGCGTGAGGAATTGCAACACCCATGCCAATTCCTGTTGAAACGATTTTTTCTCGCTTCAAAATGGCATCAAAAAACGTCTCAGCATCTGGAATTTTCCCAGCTTTAACTAGGGCATCTACCAGAGACTTGAGCGCTTCATCTCGATGACCTGAGTCTAAAAAACAGATCACCCCAACCTCTAAAAGTTCAGAGAGGGTCACATTTTCTCCTTTCTTGAAAAGATGGTTAATGCGTTCCAGTATGGCCAAAACCGCCTTCTCCTCTTTCTGTTGCCACAAGTTCGTCTTTAAGGGCAAAGGTTGCTTGATAAACAGGGGCGAGCACAATCTGCGCAATGCGCATTTGAGGGGCTACTTTAAATAGCTCGTCTCCATGATGAATCAAAATCACTCCCAACTCACCACGATAATCTGAATCGATGGTTCCTGGCGCGTTGAGAACTGTGATTCCGTGCTTTAAGGCCAAACCACTACGTGGCCTCACCTGGATTTCAAATCCCTTTGGAATTGCAAAGCGCAATCCGGTTGGAATCAACCTTCTTTCTCCAGGATGAATAATGATATCTTCTTTGATATGAGCCCGAACATCGGCTCCAGCAGCTTCTTCAGATCCATAAACAGGAAGCGAGGCTTCCTCTTCGACAACCGTCGGGATAGTTTGCTTTTTCATGTCTCACTCTGAGGTGACTTTAATGGCGTTTTTCTCTCGTTCTTTTCTTGAGAGTGCAATTAAATCGTCTAATTTTTCTCGCTCAGTTTCCACACCTAAGCTCATGTCTTTCTTGCTGGCAAGAGGGATTTTGTTATCCATGAGAAAGTTGAGGAAAAAAGCGAGCTTTTCCTTGAGCTCCACCCGTCTTACTATACAGTCGACCATTCCCTTTTCTAGCAAAAACTCCGACTTTTGAGCCGAATCAGGCAGCTTTTGCCCAATCGTTTGCTCAACAACCCGTGGTCCAGCAAATCCAATCAAAGCATCTGGCTCGGCAATGATCAAATCACCAAGAGAAGCAAATGAAGCCGTCACCCCACCAGTTGTTGGGTTGGCAAGAACTGAAATGTAAGGGAGACGTGTTTCACTGAGTTTTGCAAGTGCTGCAGAGGTTTTTGCCATCTGCATAAGAGAAAAAATCGACTCCTGCATCCGAGCTCCTCCTGAAGAAGAGACTAAGACAACAGGGAGTTTATGTTTGATCGCATGTTCTATAAGCAGCGTAATCCGCTCGCCGACAACAGATCCCATGGAACCACCCATGAAACTAAAGTCTAGAGCGCCAAGAGCTACGGGAACTTTTTCGATCGTGCAAGTTCCGACTAAAATCCCTTCATTGCGCCCAGTTTTCTTGCGCGCCCGTTTTAGACGGTCATCGTAGTCTTCAGAATCGACGAAATTTAAAGGGTTGGTGGGCTCGATTTCAGAAAAAAGCTCTTCAAATGTGTCATCATCCGCCAGAAGCTCAACACGTTGAACCGCTGAAAGCCGGTAGTGATGGTCACACTTCGGACAACAGTTGTGATTATCTTGGAGCTCATTCGCATGAATCATCTCCTCACACTTCGTACACTTCACCCAACCGCTGAATCCATCCTTCTTAGTGGATGCAACTTTAATTTTGGGCTGATGACGGGTAAACAATCCTAAAAATTTCATCTTTACCTCACGCTAGGTGCCAAAAAGCTTAGCAAAGACCCCAAAAAGAGACAACCCTCAGGATCCATACAATTTATTTTTTATACTCCTATTAAAACTGAGAGCTTTTAAAAAGTAAATGCAGAATTTAATTTGCTTTGAGTAATTGGACCAATGGTAGTTAATTTTTTATTCTTCGGTATCTCTCCAAAAATTTTTTTGAAAGCATCGATCGTTGAGGGACTTGTGAAAACGATTTCATCGACCTCTTCTAGATCAGGCCGCTCTTTCAACTCAACTGCTCGAGTATCGTAGAGCTTGCAAAGTTGATGCCGTATCCGTCTGATCATCAAAAAGTGGGCCAAATCAGGCCGAGAAAGGGCTGAGCAAGGAAGAAAAATAAACGCTTGTTCGAGATTTTGGATCGCAAGCATCTTAATGATCCCTTCCTGGGTTTCTTCCTCTGCAATCTGTGTGACATGTGCTCCCCGCTCTTTTATAGCCGCTGCTGTTGACGTCCCAATCGCAATGATTTCCTTGCCTTCGAGAACTTCGGCTTTGTATTGATAGTGAGCCAAACAATCGAAAAAGACATTAACCCCCACCTTACTTGTAAAAATGAAGTGGGTGTAATCGGGAATGTCATCAAAAACATGCTGAATCAGAGGAAGGTTGAAATCTCGCGGGATGGTTTGAATGATGGGAAAGTGGATGA
This sequence comes from Simkania sp., assembly GCF_965215465.1. GTDB lineage: Bacteria > Chlamydiota > Chlamydiia > Chlamydiales > Simkaniaceae > Simkania. Next base: position 2,138,716 of record NZ_OZ244056.1, read on the forward strand.
GGGTGTTTTCTGTTTTAAAGTTTGAAGGATCAAGTCCCAAATAGAGAGTGGTCTCTGCCATTTTTTTTTCGGGGTTATGTCTACTATCTAGGGAAGCAAAAAGCTTCGCCATTTCATGATCTCCTTCCCGAGCAAGCACCGCTAGCTGCCCTTGAAGAGGTGCGACAGGTCCAGGAAGAGAGATCCGGTTTAAATGAGTGAGTTCAAGGCGAATGAGCGCAGCTTCAGCAACAACAAGTGCATCAATCTCACCTTGGATAAGTTTTTCTAGTCGTTTTTCAATCGTTCCACGCACTTCGACGCAAAGCAAATCAGGTCGGAGCGTCCGAACTGTTTTGTCTCGCCTTAAAGAAGAAGAACCAACGCGGGCACCACTTGGCAAAGTCTCGAGACTTTCTCCCTTACGAAAGACAAGAGAATCTGAAGAATCTTGCCCTTTGGTTAAAGCCACCATCGTGAGTCCTTTTGGCAAGGGCTCTGGCAAATCTTTTGCAGAGTGAAGGGTGATCCGCACATCCCCTGCGAGTTGCAACCTATCAATGTCGCGGGTAAAAAAGTCGGTTTTATCCATGTCTCGAACAGAAACATTAAGCTGGCGATCGCCCATTGTCTGAAGGAAGGTCGGCTGAAATTCGTGCTTTGAAGAAAGGAGGTGGATCAGTTCATCTAATTGCTTGCGCGACAGTTTAGAGTCTCTTAATCCTACCGTAATTCTCATGAGGCTATCTCACTATTGAAATTTATCAAGTTTTTTAGCTTTTTTTTGCACAGGTTTTTGATTTGTTTCACAGCACATAATTGAGAAAGTAGGGTAAGAAACGAAACAAAAAAAGATGAATTAAAATGGTGAGATAGTCTCATGCTCTTGTAATTAGTTGCTGGATGGCATCCTCAACTCGAGTAATGCCATGAAGCTGAATTTTTTCCTTTAAATTTTTATTGATTCCTTTCAGATTTTTTTCTGAAAGGTAGCACCGTTTGAATCCCATATGGATGGCTTCTTTAATGCGCGCTTCAATCCGGGGAACAGAGCGCACTTCTCCTGCTAACCCCACTTCTCCTACCACAACAGTGTCTGAAGGAACAGCTCGGTTACAATAGGATGAAGCAATCGCTAAAACAACACCGAGATCCACTGCAGGTTCTGAAATGCGCATCCCTCCAGCTACAGAAACAAAAACATCGAGAGCATGGAGGCGATAAGCCATCCGCTTTTCAAGTACGGCAAGCAACAGGGACAGTCGCTTGGAATCAAGCCCTGTACTTCTTCGCGATGGTGAAGCAAAAGAAGATGGAGCAACGAGCGCTTGCACTTCGACGAGAAGCGCACGCGTTCCTTCCAAGGTGGGGATCATGATGGAACCAGGTGAATCTTTCATCCGCTCTTCCATAAATGTGAGCGAGGGATTTAAGACTTCTTGCAAACCCTCTTCAACCATCTGAAAAATCGCGACATCATCTGTTGGACCAAAACGATTTTTAATGCCTCGGAGTAACCGGTAGCCATGTTGGCAATCTCCTTCAAACTCGAATACAGTATCGACAATATGTTCTAAAACGCGTGGCCCTGCGAGTTCCCCGCTTTTCGTAACATGTCCCACTAAAAACGTTGTGATACCAAGCCCCTTAGATAGGTGCATGCACTCCATCGCCACATCTCGCACTTGTGTGACAGATCCCGGAGCACTTGGCAATTCATCTTTGTAAACGATTTGAACCGAATCGACGATTAAAATATCTGGATGCAACTTTTCAACGTGCATCCGAATGGCGGAAAAGACTGTTTCACTGAGTAAATAAAGTTTGTCGCTGTGAATGCCAAGTCGCTTTGCTCGAAGCGCCGTTTGCTCAGCTGATTCTTCACCACATACATAGAGAACAACAAGACCTTGATTGGCAAAATTCTTTGCAAGTTGCAAAAGCAGCGTTGACTTCCCGATGCCAGGCTCACCTCCAAGTAAATTCAGTGAACCTTGGACAACTCCTCCCCCTGTTAACCGATCAAACTCTTGGTAATTTGATTTGTAGCGCTTGAAATTTTCGGTGTCGACATCTTGGACAAGAACCGGTTTAGCTGTGCGCAAAGGTTTTGCTTCAAACCGCCCTTTTTTTTCTGAAACGGTTGTTTCTTCTGCAAGGGTGTTCCATTCATTGCAGACGCTGCAGCTTCCTGACCATTTTAGCTGCTTGTTGCCACACTCTTGACAAACCCAAACTGTTTTAACTTTGCTCACTCCAACTCCAATGCTTCAATGGCTTGCTGAGCACACATTTGTTCTGCCTCTTTCTTCGAGGTCCCTGCCCCTTTCCCTAAAACCTGCTCGTCAAGCTTCACGATAATATAAAAGGTCTTTTCATGATCAGGCCCTTTCTCATCTATGACCTCATAGGTGGGTGGCTTTTGATATTTTTTTTGACAATAGTCTTGAAGTTCTGCTTTCCAGTTGCGTGTCGGGCTTTCAATGATTTCAATAATAAGTGCTTGAAAGTGAGAGAAAAAGAACCTGTGAGCTTCTTCCATTCCGCCATCGAGATAGATCGCCCCAATTAAGGCTTCAAACAAATCAGCTAAGATCGTGGAGCGTCCTTTTCCTTGATTCATGGACTCCCCTCTTCCCATCAAAATGAAGGTTTGAACATCCAGGTTTTCGACGTACATGGCGCAAGTGGGCGCTTCGACAAGGCGTGAACGTAAATAGGAGAGCTCTCCTTCTGGGTGATCAGGCAGCTCACTATAGAGAAAATCGCTGACAAGAACTCCTAAGACCGCATCGCCCAAAAATTCGAGCCGCTCATTGTGTCCCTCAACAACCCCCCGATTTTCATTAATAAAAGAGCGATGGACAAAGGCGCGCTCTAAAAGAGACAGATTTTTGAATCGATAACCAATATTTGCTTCGATTTGAGGAAGGGCGCCTTTTAGCTCTTCTATTGTCTGCATGAAAATCTTCTAGATAATTGTCTTCTTCTAGGATACAATCTATTCTATATACATCAAGAGAAAACTATAGCATGAAGTTCGCCATCGCCAAGGAACACCTAGATTTTTTTTACCAGCATCGTCATATCGAGTTTGAAAACCTTCTCTCTGAGCAAGAAGTCGACACACTCAAAAAAAGCCTGTTTGAAACCCTTGCTAAGCGGTTAAACAGTCGCGAAGAAAAACTCAAAAATCACAACTTCTCGTCACTTTACATGGCAGGGTTTGATACGTGGCGTGACTCAGACACCATTAAAAAAATTCTCCTGCGTCCCCAACTAGCCGAAATCGCTTCGAATTTGGTCAAAAAAAAACCGCTGCGCATGGGGTTTGATCAAGCGCTTTATATTCCTCAAGTTTTTCACGAATCTAAAGAAAACATGCCTCCTCTTTTCAAAAAGGAAACATCTCTTGCTTCAACGTCTTGTTTGCAAGGGATTGTCTGCGGCCTCATTTTACATCTTGATGCACCAGCTGTTCCTACCGAAAGCTCAGAACTTTCAATTGAAGAAGATGTGCAAAAACTGATTCCCATTCCAAAGCAAGCCGGAAGTGGAATTTTCTTTTCTCCGGACACACCTCTTTCCCTAGAGCACCTCATGTCCACCCCAGGCACTTGCCAAATTCTCATTGCTTATACTACAGACATCAGTCTTTACCGCCTTTGTGAAGATGATCCTCATACACATACGTATAAAAAGATGGGGTATGTGTTTGGCGACCGTTTAAAAAACACTTCTCATCCCCTAGTTTTTAGAGGATAAAAAACTTGTTATTTTTTCTTTAAAAAAGATAAGATTTCTCGTCATGAAAAAGTACGAGTATTTCCACAAAGCCCTAGAAAAACATCGGGAACAAAAAGAGTATAGCCAGCTTCGATGTGTGGTTCCACTTGATGAAAATCACATCGTTTCTTCTAAGCAAAAAATGCTTAATTTCGCCTCAAACGATTTTCTCGGACTTTCTCAACACCCGTACGTTAAGAAGAATACGATTAAATACGTTCTTGAGTGGGGAGCAGGGTCTTCAGGCTCTCGCCTTGTGACTGAGCATCTCGAATGCCACAGAAATGTCGAAGAAAAACTCGCCGACTTACTAGGAAAAGACTGTTCTCTTCTTTTTTCATCCCCTTTTCAAGCAAAACAAACATTATTCGGATCCATTGGTGGCTCGCGTGCCATTTTTTTCATCGACCGGTTTTGCGAAAACAGTTTGATGCAAGCCGCCTCTGGCAGCCAATCGAAACTCTTGCGTTACGAACACCAAAACCTTAAACAACTATGCACCTTACTCGAGAAACATCAGGACACCTCTTGCAGCACAAAGGTGATCATTTCAGAATCTTTATTCGGTCTCAATGGAGAAACGTGTGACCTAAAAGGGCTGATCGAAATTGCGCGCGAACACAATGCTCTCCTTTGTATTGACGACTCTCACGCAATTGGGATGATGGGGAAGCATGGCATGGGATTTGCTTCGCACCGCAACGGAATCGACATTGTGATCGGAGCTTTTGGAAAAGCGTGCGGTTCTTTTGGAGCATATATCGGACTCAGCCGTCTCATGCGCGATTACATGTTGGCATTTAGCCCTCAACTCGTCGAAACAACAACCTTGCCCCCAGCAGTTCTTGGCGCCATTAGTGCAGCGCTTGATTTGATTCCCGATATGCAAGTCGAACGGCAGCGCGTTTTAGAACAAAGCCGCCAGTTGATGGAAAAACTCTCAAATCTAGGATGGATGGTAGGAGATAGTCAGTCACATCTCATTCCCTTACTCTTTTCATCAGAAAGTGAAGTCCTAAAAATGGCACAAATTCTTAGCCAAAAAGGAATCCTCGTCACCACCCTTCGCCCTCCCGCAGTCCCAAGAGGTGCCGCCCGCCTTCGTCTGACGATGAATGCCCTGCATACGGATGAACACATCACAACTCTTCTCGAAACTCTTAAAAGTTTGAAAGAAGAGCCCTCCCTCTCAATTGTCTAAGAGGTGAAAAAAAAATCTATTTTGATAAGCTTCACTAATACGGTAATTTTTTAGGATTTAAGATGAAATGTTTTATATTCATGCTCTTGTTAATGAGTTCTGTAGCTTATACAACGAACTTCGATTGGATAAGTCAACGTAATACTGAATGGAACAACAAAGACAATTGGAACCCAATGGGTGTGCCCAATGGAGCAGCAGATAATGCAAACATCGAAATAATTAACATTGTTGCTGTAAACGGCCTCTTCGAATTAAATTCTCTAACTGTTGGTCAAGACGTAAAATCTCTTCATGGTCACCCTAGTCAAGGATTAATTATCAATAACTCAATTACGAGACTCGCGTCAAGTACAATGAATGTTAATTTACATTGTCCTATAAAGCTACAAACCAATCCGATTACAATAACAAACGCCGCGGTTAATGATCGATTGACTCTAGGAGGAGGTAGTGGTAAGATCTCAGGCTCATCTGACTTGAACTTTGTTGGACCAGGCAACACACGGCTGGCTGGGCCAAATACGTACACCGGGAACACAATAATATCTAGTGGAACATTGACCATTGATCCATGGTCTATTACAAGTCCAATGATATTTAATAATGCAACCCTTACTGTTCGATCTCCTGGTACAATTTCTGGGATCATCAATGGACCTATTGGAGCTACATTAAACATTCAGGTCGACATCATAAGTAAATATGCTAGTAATTACATTATCAATTTGAATGGAACCCATCCATTTTCAGGAACCACAAACATTAATGTTGCGGTCCTTAGATTAAATGGATCACTTGCTGGACCTGTTAACATTGCCTCTAGAGGAATATTAGCGGGAAATGCTCAGGTTGGCCCTTTAACGAATTCTGGACTGGTTATTCCTGGAAATTCAATAGGAACAACTACAGTTAATGGAGACTACACCCAAACACCTTCTGGAAATCTGTCTATACAAATTAGCGCTTCAGGAGAGTCCGATCTGCTAAACGTTACAGGATCGGCCTCCCTTGATGGAACTCTGATTGTTAAAGCCCTTCCAGGGCCCTATGATAAAACGGCAACATACAAGATTGTAACTACGGGAACTGGGGTTGGAGGAGCTTTTGCTAAAGAACTCTTTTTTGGAAATGCCTCTTACCAATTAAGCTACACTTTTAATGATGTCATATTAAATAACTCATTTATTGGTTTTGTTACCCCAGTTTCACCTGAAGATTTAAATAAAAATGAAAAAAGGGTTGACAAGTACATGTTTTGCCCAGGGTTTCTCCCTTCTAATCCAGATCTTTTTGAAGTCATGAATACCCTTGTCTATCTTCCTCCTGATGAGTTTGCCGCAGCTCTTGACCGACTGCACCCTACTCAATTTGGGGCTCTTCCTCTTGTTGTCCTTCAAAACTCGCATATGATGGCAAACGTAGTAATGAGTAATACAGCTAATTTGTATGACTGTGAGCAATGCAGTGCAGAAAGTTGTCCATCAAAGAGTGGGCTAACGACCTTTTGGGTAACTCCTGTTGGGCAATGGCAGACTCAATCGCATATACAAAGGCAAGTAGGGTTTAATGCTAATACATACGGGGTGAGTATTGGCGCAAGCCATTTATTTGGATCCTGTGTCAACACAGCTTTAGGAGCGGGGTATTCCTATACCAACCTTGGCTGGAAAAAAAACGCGGGTGGAGGGCATTGGAATAGTATTTACCTAGGACCGTCAGTGGGGTTTGTCAACAAACGCTGGTTTGCAACTCTCCTAACTCAAGGATCTATGAACTTTTTTAGTATTGATCGTAAGATCCAATTTCCTGGGGTTAGTCGGTCAGCACATAATAGTCACCACTCTTATGACATTCTGGCAAGAGTGGATGGCGGGTATCAGTTTGTTTGGCAAACATCTTCCCCAGTATTTATCATTCCGATGGCTCGTTTAAGCTATCTAAATATTTTTGAAGAAGGCTACACGGAAAGCGGAGCTAAAAGCATTAACTTAGATATTGATAGCAAATACACATCATTCTTACAGCCAGAGGCCCTTGTTAAAGTACGGAAGGAAATGTATGTCGGTAACATCTGTATCATTCCTAATTTTGAGCTGGGTTGGATAGGAAATATTGCGTTAAGTTCAGGGACATATACCTCTAGCTTTTACAAACAAAACCTTTGCGCCTCAGATTTTTCAGTAACAAGCTTCCACCGTTTTACTAACCAAGTAGTTTTTGGTTTAGGACTTGATGTGAAGCGAATAGGCAGTTTTAACTTAAGTACAATGTATGAGGCTCGTGTCTTCGATAATATGTATGTACAATCGGCTCGTGTAAACTTCGAAATGGAGTTCTGAGTGGTGTTATACTATTTATCAAAAAAAATAGAGAAATTCGGGAACCTTTCGAGGGTATTAGGGATTCGGTTGCAAAAAATTGATGAAAAAAAATTCTCAAGCTTATAGTAGATAGGAGGAGACAGTCAGTCACATCTCATTCCCCTACTCTTTTCATCAGAAAGTGAAGTCCTAAAAATGGCACAAATTCTTAGCCAAAAAGGAATCCTCGTCACCACCCTTCGCCCTCCCGCAGTCCCAAGAGGTGCCGCCCGCCTTCGTCTGACGATGAATGCCCTGCATACGGATGAACACATCACGACTCTTCTCGAAACTCTTAAAAGTTTGAAAGAAGAGCCCTCCCTCTCAATTGTTTGAAACATTCTTTACTGGAAACAGTTCTTCAGTTAACAAGAAGACATGTACACAAAGAAGCAAAAAGTTGAAATCTACGCTGTTTTCCTTTTGATTGTTTTGGTGATTGAATTATTTATGGCAATCTCACTTCAAAAGGGACTTGCCGCCTACTACACCCCTTTTAATCGACCTGAGTGGGCTCTCCCTCGCTATTGGATCACTCCTATTTGGTGCGTATTGCATGTGCTGTATGGAATTTCTGGCGCAAGCGTTTGGACAAAGCGAAAGTCAATCATTCGACAACACGCACTTGCAGCTTGGGTGGTTGTACTGGTTCTCAACATTTTATGGCCGATCACCTTCATTTACATTCCCCTTCCCATTTTGACACCGATTATCTTAAGCATCCTTTTTGTGTCGCTCTTGGCTCTTTTATTTTACAGCTTTTTGGCCAGTCGTATGGCCGGCTATCTCCTGATACCTCTCACATTCATGATTCTCTACCTTCTCTTGTTCCATTGGACGCTCTTCATTCTAAACATCCAAATGATTTAAAAAGAAAAGGGACATCATTCATGATGACCCTGCAGATTGAGAAGGTGGGAAAGTTTGAGCATTTCAAATGCTGCCCAGTCGCAAGACAACGACTTCCCGTAAGTAGCGTCATTTACGACACGATCTAGCATTATTTCTCATAGGATTGTCGTTGCTTACAATAAGTTTCTTTAATAAAGAAGGAAAAGATCAACGCTATGAAAAGATAGACAGGAAGACGAATCAATGAAATTTGGTATTCCTGAGTCGTATATTCAGGAGTGTTGTGAATCTGTTTTCCAAGCTCAAGAAAGACCGTGATAAGTGACTGGCTGATTGCTGCAAAAAGAACATAAAAGGTATTGACCACAGCAATCGGAGTAGTCGTCACTTGGGGAACATTGTGTTCATGAACAATTGTGTAGCCGACATTAATATTTGAGGCTCCAAAGCCCAATAGGATAAAGCAGATCGCTGTGATCGGAATCCCAAAATAAGGGGGATAAATAATGATAATTAACATGATTAAGGTAACGGCAGCTCCCAAGATAACGAAGAGTTTTCGTTTTCCCACAAAAGTTGAGAGACGGCCAAAGAAAATAGCTCCTCCAGCATAGCCTAGGACAAAAAATAAATTGTACATGATAGCTATCGCAAGCGGCGCTTTATAGACAGTTTTCAGGAAAGGAACGGACCAAATCGTTTCAAAAGCAAAAAGCGGGCCAATCATAAGGCCGATAGTCATACCTAGGACCCAGACATGAGAGGCATTAAATACATGGCGTATATTTTTCCAAAATTCTTTCCGATCCTTAATCTGAGAGTAGACCGAGAATTTTCCACCTGGAGCGTCTTGAACAATAAAAAAGTAGATGCAGGCAAAAATTAAGCCGCCCAATCCAACAGACATCATTGCTTTACGCCAGAGAAGGACCTGTTCCAAAAACTTAAAGCCCGTTGTAAATAGAACAGTTAAAAAAGCGCTCAATGCAATGAAAATACCTAGAAGATATGAAAATTGTTTAGACTTAAACCAGTTATTGATAATTCGGACCCCATTTAAAAATGCAAATGCAGCTCCAAAACCCATGATTCCACGAGCTATTGCAATTCCCCAATGCGTTTCTGAAATAGACATCAAAATTGCTCCAATAGAGCAAAAAATAATTCCCAACGAGGGCAGGAGACGACAGCCAAAGCGGTCAATTAGAATTCCAATTGGGATTTGGAAGAGAGCTAAGGAATAATAAAAAACGCTAAGTGCATAGATGACTTGAGTAATCTGGTGCTTATCTTGATCCAGAAAACTTTCCAGACGTGGGGAAAATTGTAGAGTCAAGGCATATCCACTAAAGATAGCGCTTAAGATAAACACAAGCCAAGCATAATAAGGGCGAGGATGTTCAACTAGTTGATCTTCTGGTCTCATAAATTTCTTTTTAGTGAGAATGGCTTTTTTTTGTCACTGGTTATCCCAATGAAAATTTCTTTCATGCCACTTTTCATTCACATTGAGTCAACAAAAAAAGAGTGCTATGTTCGTATCTGGGGAAGATAATGTTAAAACATAGCACTCTCAGAAATATCCTAAACGGCTAATAAAAAATGTAGAGCAGTTTATTTATAAGCGTTTGCCTGGTTGATTTGTTCCATTGTTTTATAAACATCGAGTGCCTGTTGCTGAGTCGATTGTACTTGACTGCTCAATGTATCTGTTGCTTTTTGGGCGTTTTGAAGCGCATTATTTGCTACGGATTGCCGCCCTTGCCACAGTGCACTTTCTTTTCTAAAGTAACCTGCAACTGAATCCGTAAAACCTTTAAGGATAGCGCCAACTCCTTGAGCATAATTATTCCGTCTAAATGATCGGTCACTTATTTGTCTTTGAAGTGTATTTTTTCGGTCTTCTTGAGACTGAATATATTTATTCACGTTAGCCATGACTCCTTCTTGACCTTCAATCTCAGTTTTATCGGTAAGGTAAATGGCTTCTCTTTCGTCAGGAGTGATGGCTTGTTTACCAAAGTCATATCCAACTCGTTTAAATTGATCGATGTCTATCGTTGAAGTCGCATCATGATGAGTAAGAACCCTCTCAGGATCTGAGTCTAGACGTTTTTGACAAGCTGTTTTGAAGGTTTTTGCGTTGGTAATTTTCTCATTGATCTGATTCATTTCTCCGTGCTCTGCTGACATCGAACAAGCATCATAAATAGAAGTTCCTAAATGGGTCGCTCCACTAGCAATTTCTCCTACCCCAGTTGTGAGACTTGAAAGAAGTTCATTTTCTCCCATTTCATCATAGGTGTTTTGAGTGACTTCAGCAGCAGTCGTTTGTTCCTGAAGAGCATTGATCACTTGCTGACCATATTTTTGTGAGATTTCCACTAAAACTTCTGCGAGTTCAGAAAGCGCAGATGAGCAAACAGCCATTGTTCCAGGTTGAAAGCTTCCGAAATCTCCAAAAGCCGAGGTTGTTGTATTTGTTTGTTGAGTACTTTGTGTGGTTGTCATTATTATCTCCTTATGCTTGAATCATTTCATTGGCAACAGCAAGTTGGGGGGCAGCAAAGTCGCTATAAGTTTGTGTCATACTCCGAAATGATTCAATTGTGGTTTGCTCTTGCTTCTGATTTGTTTGAAGCATATTTTGATTTTGTTTTAGACAAGATGACAGGATGGCAATATTACCTTCCCATTCTTTCATCTTTTTTTGAAGAGCACCCCGATCGATTTTAGCTTTACCCAACATGATACTGTAAAAACCAGAAAAGCCATTGGCTACTGTGCCAGCAATACGTCCGATATGCATGATGGTGTCAGCATCCATCGACAAATTCTGGAATGGTTGAGACAACTCTTCAGATGCATAACCACCCATCTTATTCATCAGAGATTTAAGTTGTGATGAAATCGCTGATTCACCTTCTGCACTAGCTGACATCAATCCTCCTCCAAGAGTGGCAGCGATGGAACTCAGCGTGAGAAGCACTTCTAGAGCGATCATCCACTTCATTCTATCTTTTTCACTAACTGGAAGAGCATTCGCAAGATCCATTGCAATATTTGTACTTGCTAGAGTTTGTCCTCCGATGTTTAATCCGAGTCCAATAGCTCGTCTGAGATTAAAACTCATCTTTTGAGCCACTTCTTCTGGGGTATTTGCAGCTGTTTCTTCTATTGTTTCAACCCCCATTTCTACCATTTCAATTCCCTCTTGCTCAGCTAAATCAGTCGCTGTCATTGCTGTATCATCAAGCGCGATCTCCATTCCTCCTGCTGCAGCTGCTGTAACCGCAAAAGCCATCGTCACAATGACATCACTAAGAATTTTTGCTGTCGATTCTGATAATCCGGCTTCTTCTAAACCTTTAGCGACTTCGTTTGTCATGCTATTAAAAGCTCCTGATTGGGTTAAGGAGAAAAAAACAGCTGTCAAAGCGAGCAGTTCAATATTTCCAGTGGAACCCGCAACAAGAATAGTTGCAGCCAATGCAATGTAACCAAGACCTTTAATGACATCTCCAAGAACAGGATTATTTTCAATGTCCTTCAAGCTACTTTTAACTTCATCTATATCTGAAAAAGTCAAAGCTGATGCCACTTTGATGGTATCAAATACGAGTTTGAAGCCACACTTCAGTTTGTCCCAAAAGGACATGTGATCCCATTTTCTTTCTTTTTCTAGTTGCTTGGTGATTTTGTCGTATTGATTATTTAACACATCGATGATCGCGTTTCCCATTGTGACTAAATTTTCTGAATTAGATGCAGCAAATTCGATATAGTTCTCTTGAAGTAAGCCTAGTAAGACCTGCATTTCAAAAACAGCGTCCATTCCACCAAAAGAGAAGGTTGAAGAACTCGTCTCATTAGAGTCTTCTGAGCTGACTTCTTCTGCTGTTGTCATCTCAGTTGATGAAGAGGAAGTCATTGGATTCGACTCGTTTTGGTTTTTAGCTTGTGTAGCAGCCTCGATGACTGCTTGTAAGGCGGCAAATGCAGACAGATTTGCTTCCTTTTTTTTCTTTTGCTCTGTGAGACTAATAAAGTTGATCTCACCGTTAACACTATTTTGTTGAATCTCATTTGACATAAATATTTCCTTTTTTTTTATCCTGAAGCTAAGCAACTCGCAATGAATGTCATCATTTGCATAATGCTCGATGAAAACTGGATCGTTTGTTGCTCGTCTTGAGACAACTGGCTTGTTTCAGTTTCTGATCCCTGAACAATCGCGTCAAAAGTGTTTTCTAAATTCTGATATTCTTGATTCGCTTGATTATAAGCAGTTTGAGCTTGGTTGATTTCGTCTGAAGCATGACTATCATCTGGGTCGATACTTGTCACATCATCTGCAAGCTGTTCTAGCTCTTGATTCGCATAATAGTAAATTTGATTTAACTCTTGCGCGAGTAGATCTGTTGTTTCAGCCGTGACTTGTTCCTGGGATAAAATCGCATCATCCCATTCAACAGTCGCGACTTCTATTGCGTAATAACAATTGGTTGTCATATTGTTCTCCTCTAACCCGTGATTTCGTTATTGACCATGACTTGTTCAGTTTGAGCCCATTGTTGCTCCATATCATTGATAAGGCCTTGCATTTGCTGATCACAAGATTCTTCATACTGAAGCTCTGATTGCACTTGAGAAGACATACTCGATAAATCATTGCTAATCGCATTGAAGGCATCATCATAAACTTGCATGTCATTGGCACTATGTTGAGCACTTTGGGTATCATCGGCGCTCTGAGCTTGTTTATCTGCATTCCACGCACCGATAAAATTAGTTGTATTCTGAGTGACATCATCTGGATTATCGTAATCAAGCCCCCAGCTAAAGATCGAATCTAATTGAGTTTCAATATCTTCTACAGTGTCCTCTCCAAGGACATCTTCATCTTGTTCTAGTAAGTCTTCTAATTCTTGAGCGTCTTTCATCATTTCTGCTACGTCATCTTGATAATCGTATACGCCCATCGGATCTTTATCTGATGTGTATTCTGATCCCTCATTAAAAAGTGCTTGGATTTCATTAGCCAAGCTCAAGCACTCTGTCAAATCATTCATGACAGTCGCAAGCTCAGCCATCTGCTGTTCATAAAATCCACACAAATCAGGAAGCAAATTGGTAAAACAATATTCGATGGCCATCGATCCATCTTGAATGGTATCGAGATAGGCTAAATCGTCTTGCCATTCCTGAGCATAATCTATTGAATCTGTTGCATCTGTGGAACTTGTTGAATCCATATCTTCTCACCTTAAGTTTTTGTCTTTTAGTAAGTTGCTATTTTATTTTGATTAGAGTCGTGTTCTAAACTCTAAAATCAAGTTGCATCAGGCTCAAACCCTTTGGCGTAGCCTCTCCAAAGTAAACAGGTTTTTGCCCTCATCAAATTTTAAATTACTTAACCACAAGTGTTTAAGGATTTCTTTAGACACTAGAAATCTATTCTAGGGTATAAAGAACCCTCAAAAGGACAAATTTTTGGCAAAAAAATGCCTACTTACGAATCTCTTTTTTAAAAAAATGCTGTTTGGAATCTTACGGATGATAAGGTTGGATGGGTTATAAAGGACAAACCCTTATCTGAATGGATTCCGCTCAACAACCATTTAAACTATTAATATCTAACTTTGCTTCTATATCGAGCCCAAAATAGCATAAATCCAAGTCAATGAACTTGCTATTTTAATAGGACCGATACTTGCATTATTAGAATATTAACGTTCATAGAATTGTATTACGGAAAATATAAAGAACTATTTCTTGAACATCAATGCTTCTGCAAGCATGATTCTTTTTAAAACTGTTTAATTTAAGTATTAACCTCCTTTCAAATAAAGCCGCAACGCAGCTTTGGACCTTCTAAACTTTATGGTTTTCCACATAAGAGTCTAAAATTGCTGTAGTCCGCTTTCAAACTCTATTTGTGTGGCCCTAAGAAATTGTCTTTCCTAAAGCCTCATAATCTAGGAATTAAAATTAAAACAAAAGGCAGAGACTCAGCTCTCCTTAATTCAATTTTATCAAAGTAATTATTTTTTATAATAATTTTATTAATTAAAAATTAAATAAATACCTTAAGTTATTTATTATAAATTACTTAATTAAAAAAATTGAGGCTATTGTATCCTACATGAGTGGCGTTGAGAAATTTACTCCAAGCCTTAAATAACTCAAGCAATTAATTATAAGCAACTTATAATAACTATTCATGAATACCGTTGATTTCCATTTTTCTTCAGGGGTTGGGCAGGACAAAAAGAGAGCTCTCCTCTAGAGGATATGAATAAGATCTTCGATGCCAACTGCTTGCTCTAAGGTAGTTTTTTATCACTCCCTCGATTTGTTCTTGTTCCCTTCCGTATTTCCTCCAATTCAAATGGAGTCATCATCTTAGCTCTCAGACCGCAAGGAGATGCTAAATATTGATCTTCAGCAAGATAGACCCCAATTTCTACCAGCCGATCACTGACCTCAAATTCACTCACGCCAGAACATAATTAGCGCACATTTACAAGTAAGAATGGAAGTTGCAGCCTCCCCAAAAAGAGGGTTTTTAAACTTTGTGCCTATTGTATTAATATTTTTGAGATTGGATTTTCGCTCCTTCTACGCAATCACTAAGAGACACTCCATCGAGATAATTGCCCAACAGTGTGACTTGAGGGTATTTTTCACGAAGAACTTCACGCAAATCAGCCACCCGCTGCGTGTGCCCTACAGTAAACTGGGGAATTGCTTGAACATACTCAGCTGCATGCGTATACATTGGCACAGCCTTAATGCCTAAATGTTTTTCTATCCCTTTTAAAGCTTCGGCAATCCGGACTTCATTTGATATTTCGTGATGTTTAGGATGAAACGCTCCACCCATCATGACAGTGAGCCGCGTTTCAAGTTCATGATGATTTTGCTGCGGAAACACGGACGAGTCAAAAATGACACCAAGAATTTTTTCACCTTCACTTGAAGGGATCAAATAGCCAAAGCCCTCTTCTTTTAACGGTCGACTTTCATAGCCGAGATGAATCACGCTTAAACTTGCCATTTCTAAAGCATTAAAGAACGCTGTCACCTGCTCATCCCAAGAGCGAGACAGCTGATAAGCTCCCTTGGCTGACAAAGCGCAGAAAAGGTGGTCTCCTTCCCACTTGCGATTTCCATCAGACACGCTTACCTTACCGTCGTTAAATGTGACATCTTGAATCGCTGCATTTAATACAATGTCCCCTTTCCCAGCTTCTTCGAGTTTAGATACGAGTGATTCCACCCCATCTTTCAATGTGAAAAGGCAGGAAGGGCGCACCCCTTCGGGATAGGAGAATGACTTTTTCTTCTTTTTAAACAGCTCTTTTGTAATGGAGCCATGTTTTTTCTCGAGTTCTTTCAAGGAAGGAAAACAAGAAAGCATCGAAAGTTTACGGATGTCACCCGCATAAATTCCGAGTGTCATCGGGTCGAAAAAAACTTCCGCAGCATAAACTCCTAAACGTCTCTTGGCAAAGCTATGCACCGTTTCATCATGTTCGCCGACTTTTTTACTCCACTCGGTCATCATCGAAGGAATGAGTTTACGTGTGAGTGGCGAAGCTAAAAGAGGCAACGGATGCATAGGAATGGCATGAAGCCGATCATCTTTCCAAAGAAACCGACGAGCAGCATTTTTTTCTGAGACGAGAATCTCTTTTTCCATCCCCAAATCACAAATCAATTGAAGTAAACTATGACTTTTCGAGGCTTTAAAGGTTCTCGGCCCTTTCTCAAAGAAAAAACCACCGTTTTCTTTCGACTCAACGACACCACCTAAACGATCTTTTTTTTCAATTAATGTGATCTTAAGATCGGGATATCTTCGACTTAAATAGTAACGCAAACTTAAGCCCGAAATTCCCCCACCTAAAATAATAACGTTCTTGTGCTGCATAAAATACCCACCGAGTTCAACAATCCTCATGTTAAATCTTACTTCTGATGAAATCAACCTCGGGGTCATCTTGTAGCTTTGTTAATGATCAAGAACTCTCATTGAATTCGGCTACACATGAACAAATGATTGGAATCTCATCACCAATTGCAATATAAGTGCAGCAACACGTTGATCAAAGTGGAGCTATCTCATGAAAGAAGAACTCGTACATTACTTGAAAGACCTTAGAGATGAAATCGTTGCAAGTTTTGAGTCGTTAGAGCCGAGTTGCCGCTTTGAGCGCACACCGTGGAAGCACCACTCGGGTGGTGGCGGTGAAATCAGTGTTTTGCGTGGAGACGTTTTTGAAAAAGCTGCAGTGAATTGGTCGGGTGTCAGTGGAGACAAAGCTCCGTTCAATGCAGATGAAGGAGCATTTTTTGCCACGGGCGTCAGCTTGATCACGCATATGAAAAACCCCAAGATGCCTACTGTTCACATGAACGTTCGGTTCATCCAAACGGAAAAGCAGCACTGGTTTGGTGGTGGCTACGATCTCACCCCCATGGGCTTTCCTCGTGAAGACGACACACAGCACTTTCACAACGTTGCAAAAAAGAGCTTGGATCCTTTTGGGAAAAGTCTCTACCCTCGCTTTTCTCAAAATGCCCGCGACTATTTTTTCATTAAACATTGGAAAAAAGAGCGAGGCGTAGGCGGTATCTTTTTTGATCACTACCATACTGAGAATTTCGAGCATGATGTAAGCATGTGGAAGTCGGTGGGCAGCACTTTTCTTGATGCCATCATGCCGATCTATCGGAAGTATCAAGATGAACCCTATACAGAAGAAGACAAGAAGGTGCAAAACCAGATGCGCGCGCACTACGTTGAATTCAACCTGCTTTATGATCGAGGAACAAAGTTTGGGTTTGCATCTGGAGGCAACCCTGAAGCCATCTTATGTTCTATGCCCCCAACGGCGAATTGGTGACTACAGTTTCGATGAAGGTTTGGACATTTTCAACTGGGATATCGGGCAACATGCCATGACCAAGATTCATGATAAACCCTGGGTCCCCTTGCATGGATGCAAGATGCTCAGTTGTTTTTCTTCGGATGACTTCTGGTGGGCTGTAGAGAAATTCTGGTGGCAAATTGCCCTGCACCGTAATCTGTTTAGGCACTTCTTTCCGAATTTCTGCGAGAGGACGACCAGCATCAAAGCTGATTCCATCGGCACCTACAGAAAGAAACT
This sequence comes from Simkania sp., assembly GCF_965215465.1. Taxonomy (GTDB): domain Bacteria; phylum Chlamydiota; class Chlamydiia; order Chlamydiales; family Simkaniaceae; genus Simkania. Next base: position 2,156,073 of record NZ_OZ244056.1, read on the forward strand.
CCTGCACATAAAAAGCTGACCCTCTTGAAAAAATGAGGGTTGGAACATCTAGTGCACTGGTCAGTTTTTTGAGTGTTGGCAGGATAAACTCCTCAAGCTCTGCTCGAGGCAGAGTTCCCGCCCATGAATCAAAAATCTGAATCGCATTGACCCCCGCATCAATTTGCATTTGGAGATAAGCAAGACTGGCATCTGTAATCATTTCTAAAAGCTGATGAAACCCTTTAGGATCTTGGTGCAGCATTTTTTCTGGCTTTTTCCCAAGTAGGTAATGAGCAACAGTAAATGGCCCCCCGCAAAATCCAATGAGTGGAACCTTGAGCTCTTCTTTCAAAAGCTGAATGCCTGATTTCACGAAATCGAGGGTTTTTGCGACGTCTTTTTCTTGAAGCCTTTCGGGAGCACTTACTTGAGGCCCCCCTTTTTGAGGAAAAGTGACGTCACATCCCAACGGAAGTAAGATGTGCAAAATGTCTGCAAATAAAATTGCAGCATCAAGAGGAAAGCGCTTTAGCGGCTGCAAGGTCACTTCGACAATTTTCTCGGGGTCGCGAAAAAGCTGCTCAAGTGTGTGAGACGCACGCAATTTTTGATATTCAGGAAGATACCGCCCTGCTTGTCGCATGATCCAGATAGGTGGACGGTCTTCATGATTTTGGCATTTCAGCGCATTTAAAAAGCGACTATTTTCCAGAGAGGATACGGTCGAGGATGGCATCGACTGTGAATCCAAATTCATTTGCAAGATCTCCTATAGGTGCGGAAAGTCCAAAACTTTCCATGCAAATTGGGATGCCGTCGTGTCCAATATAACGGAACCACCCTTGGCTCACACCCGCTTCGATAGAAATTCTCTTTCCAAGATCACCACCCACAACACTTTCTTTGTAAGCTGCATCTTGTTTTTCAAAAATTTCAAAGCAAGGCATCGACACAACGCGCACATCTTTTCCTTGTCTTTCTAATGACTTTGCGACATCCATTGCGAGGGCAACCTCAGAACCTGTCGCAAATAAGGTGAAGTCGGCTTTGCTTTTTTCTTTCTTGAGAATGTAGCCGCCACGACCGACTCCCTCTTTAAAAGGGACTGCAGTTTCTTCTAAAGTTGGCAGGTTTTGCCTTGATAAGACAATAACAGATGGAGCGTTGTAATGAAGCATCGATAGCCACGCTCCTTTCACTTCATTGGCATCCGCTGGCCGCACCACATGCAGGAAAGGCATTGCTCGAAGTGCTGCTAAGTGTTCAATCGGTTGGTGCGTCGGTCCATCTTCGCCAAGGAAAATTGAATCGTGCGTCAATTGGTAAATCACATGATAGCCAGAAAGACAGGCCAGGCGGATGGCATTACGCATGTAATCAGAGAATGTGAAAAATGTTCCTATGTAAGGAATGAACATTCCTGTTTGAAAAAGTCCTGAGGCGATGGTTGCCATGCCAAACTCTCGAATTCCATACTTGATGTTGCGCCCCTGAAAGTTTTTCGGAGAAATCAGAGGGAACTGTTTCATCATTGTGCAATCAGAACCTGAAAGGTCTGCTGATCCTCCATAGAGGAAGGGAAGTTTATCGCCCAGTGCTTCGAGAACAGCTTGAGACGCTTTGCGACCCGAAATCGGATTTGGAATGTCGAGTTTATTTAAGGTGTGCTCTAAATCCTCTGGGATTTTGCGAGCGCTGCACTCGTGAAAATCTTCGGCGCATTCGGGATGCAGTTTGGCCCAATCATCAAACCTTTTTTGCCAATTCGCTTCGAGCTCTTCCTGTTTAGGCAGTTTGTTTTCGAAAAAGGTTTTTACCTGTTGGGGGATATAAAATTCTTCTTCTGGTAGCCCGAGAGCCTCTTTTGTTGCCTTGACTTCATCCACACCAAGTGGCGATCCGTGCGCTTTATGAGACCCGGCTTTGTTAGGCGACCCTTTTCCTATGATCGTTTTACAAGAAATGAAAACGGGTTTTGTTTGATTTTCTCGGATTTTTGTCATGACTTCATCAATCGATTCGAGGTCATTCCCGTCCATAACATAAGTTTCAAATCCATAGCCGCGATATCTCTCTGCAACATCTTCTGAAGAAGATTGCTCCAAAGGTCCATCGAGTGTGATTTTATTGTCGTCGTGAATAAGGACGAGGTTATCTAAGCAAAGGTGACCTGCAAACGAGCTTGCTTCATTGGATACCCCTTCCATCAAACATCCATCACCTGCCAAGCAAAAAACTTTTGCATCAATAATCGCATGATCAGCTTTATTGTACTTGGTCTCGAGAATTTTAAGACCAAGCGCATGACCGACTGCATTTCCCACACCTTGCCCAAGTGGCCCGGTTGTCGATTCAACTCCAGCTGTTTCATGGTACTCAGGATGCCCGGGTGTTTTAGAGTGCAATTGACGAAATCGTTTGATTTCCTCAAGCGAAAGGTCAAAACCTGCTAAATGAAGACAGGAGTAAAGCCACATCGAACCGTGTCCTGCAGAGAGGATGACTCGATCACGATTGACCCAGTTGGGATCCTTCGGATTATGACGCAGCACATGACCATAAAGATAAGCCCCAAGTTCAGCGCAGCCTAAAGGAAGTCCTGGATGGCCAGAGTTTGCTTTTTGCACAGCTTCCATCGAAAGTTGCCGAATAGTATTGGCTGTTTTTTCCAGGATTTTTTTTAGATCTTCATCCATGACACAAGTTCCTTGCTTTTCTCCTCTGATTCCCTTATTTTTATGCTTCTATAGGAATGAGTTCAAGAAAAACTTAAGTGGAAATCATGCTATCTCAAGAAGTTCGGAAAAAATTTCTCCAATATTTTAAGGAAAAGGGACATGCAGTCGTTCCTTCGTCTCCAACTGTTCCTCACGAGGATCCAACTTTGCTATTCATCAACGCCGGAATGAATCAATTTAAAGACGTTTTCTTAGGAAAAACTTCTCGAGATTACTCGCGAGCGGCCTCCTCTCAAAAATGTATCCGTGTTGGAGGAAAACATAACGACCTCGATAACGTGGGACATACAAAGCGACACATCACTTTTTTTGAAATGCTTGGGAACTTTTCATTTGGCGATTACTTTAAAAAAGAAGCCATTGTTTTTGCATGGGAAGTTGCCACATCGATCTTCAACTTTCCTGAAGAAAAACTCTTCATCTCCGTCTACGAAAAAGACGATGAAGCGTATGAACTTTGGAAAGAAATCGTCGACGAGAAAAAGATTTCACGCATTGGGGAAAAAGATAATTTCTGGGCCATGGGCGACACTGGCCCCTGTGGGCCTTGTTCTGAACTCTTTTTCGATCGTGGTCCTGATTTTGGCTCAGCCCGCGCGGTTCATGAAGATATCGATGGCGAGCGGTTTCTCGAATTTTGGAATCTCGTCTTCATGCAATACAATCGTGACTCAAGTGGAAAAATGACAGAGCTTCCCAAACAGTCTGTTGACACGGGAGCTGGACTCGAGCGCGTTCTTGCTTTGATGATGGATGTTCCTACAGTGTTCCAAACCGACATTTTAGGAACGCTGATTACAGAAGTGGAAAAGATTTCTGGAAGAAAATACGACCCCAAAGATACGAAACATGCCCCAGCCTTCCACGTCATTGCCGATCACATTCGCTCTCTATCTTTTGCCATTGCAGACGGTGCTCAGCCAAGCAACATTGAACGCGGATACGTCCTTCGAAAAATTCTCCGTCGCGCCGTTCGCTATGGACGCATGCTCGGACTTAACAAACCCTTCCTCGCATCTGTTCTCCCTCGTCTTATCGACACCATGGGCGACGATTTTCACGAATTGAAAACTGCGCAAGATCGGATTGCGGAAATTCTCACTGTTGAAGAAGAGAGCTTTTTACACACATTACGTCGCGGCGGCAACATCCTGAGTGCCATTATCGACCATGCGCAAAAAAGTAGTAAAAAAGAAATCAGTGGCGAAGAAGCGTTTAAGCTGAAAGACACCTATGGTTTTCCCCTCGAAGAAATTCTTCTGATTGCTAAAGACTCTGGTCTTTCTGTCAACCTCGACCAATACCAAATCCTAGAAGAACAAGCAAAAGAACGCTCGCGACAATCGAAACAATCTCACGAACAAAAAGTTGAATCGACCATTTACGAAGATTTTGTGAGTCATCACGGCACTTCAGAATTTGTCGGATACGACCAAGTCGAAGTCGAAGCCACGATTAAAGGCCTCATTGTCGACGGAAAATCAGTAAAAAAGATGGAGACAGGCCAAGAAGGACTTGTCATCTTAGATGAAACTCCTTTCTATGCCGAAAAAGGAGGACAAGTTGGGGACATTGGACGTCTCATTCACGAAAAAGCTCACTTCCTTGTCAAGGACACCCAATCTCCTTTCCAAGGAGTCATTGCTCATATCGGCCTTCTTGAAAGTGGAGTTCTCCTAGTTGGAGAACCCGTCAATGCTGAAATCGATGCCAAAAGACGAGCTGAAATTGAGAAACATCACACCGCCACCCACCTTCTGCATTACGCCCTTCAACAAGTTTTGGGCCCCCATATTCGACAAGCAGGATCCCTCGTCGAAGCCGATCGTCTCCGCTTTGACTTCAACCACCACAAAGCGCTGACCAAAGAAGAACTACGTGATATTGAACGCCTCGTGAATCAAAAAATTTGGGAATCGCCTACTTTAGAAACGTATGAACTCTCGTTTGAAGACGTACAAAAACATCCTGAAATCAAGCAGTTTTTCGGGGAAAAGTATGGAAAAGTTGTACGAGTCGTCGATATTGATAACTACTCAAAAGAACTCTGTGGAGGAACGCACGTCAGCTCTCTTGGAAGTATCGGCTGTTTTCGCATTGCAAAAGAAGGAAGCATTGCAAAAGGAGTACGTCGAATCGAAGCGGTGACTGGCCCCCACGCAGAAGAAATGCGCTATCTCACTGAAGACCAACTTTTCAATTTGTCGAACCTGCTTAAATCCAACTTACCCAAACTCGATGAAACAGTGAAATCGCTCATCAAAGAAAATGAAAAACTCAAAGAGCAAGCTCTTTTTGCGCGCAGAAAAGAACTCAGTGACCTAGCACATTCTCTCATGGAGAAGGTCAAGGAATTTAACGGGATCTCAATCCTAAGCGCTGTCGTTGAAGTCTCAAAAAAAGAAATGACCGATCTTGGGAACGATCTCATTTCACGTTTGAAATCAGGTATTGTTCTTCTTTGCCAAATTGAAGAGGGTAAATGTCAATTGCTCTTACGTGTCTCTCCTGACCTCGTTGAAAGAGGCATTCACGCCAATCAGCTCATCAAAGAACTTGCCCGTTCTATCGAAGGCTCTGGCGGAGGTAAAAAGGAAGCCGCTCAAGCTGGAGGTAAAAACCCTCAAGGCGTGGCACTAGCATTTGATAGAATAAAAGAAATACTTGAAATAGATTAATTTATAATTTTAATTAATTATCACTTTTTATTTTAATCAAATTATGTTGATTTCTTTTAAAATGAAATATAAACTCCTATCTTCATCATTTTAAAAGAGATCTGACATGTTCACTTTTTCCCATTCTCCAATCTTGCTTTTAAGCAAGAACCACACCGTACGCCCTCAGGAATTTTCTGAATCTCTCTTTAGAATTATCTTCGCTCATGGAACCTCTTCGCATAATGAGTAGAAAGGCTTCGTAAGCACCCGGAATAAATTAACTTTAACGAATTAAAAGAGATCAGCTATGTCCACATTACCTTTGAGCCAAACTCTACCGTCAACTCTACCCAACACATTGCCCGTTCCTGACTTTTCTGGGACATACCTCTCAAGCACTATACAAGCCCCCTCTACACTCTCCCCAGAAAAACCAGATCGACACGTCGATGTATGGACATCTTTTACCTCAAAGTTCCCTGACCTCCCTCCTCTCGTCGCCCAGGGTATTTTGAATGGAGTGTATCAAGCTCAAGCCGAACTCTCTAAAAAACAAACGGTCGAAATTCTACCTACGGAAATGTTTCCCTATAAAATCTTTGTCGACCCAACCGGATTTCAAGTTTGTCCTAACACAACAAGTTCAGGTGGAAGCGGAACCGTTTGGATTGGAGATTACTTTTCAACAGCGCGTATCACGATAGGAACAGTGCAGCACACCCCAACTAAACAACAACTCACCGCTCGAAAAGTTTCAGTCGAGAGAAGCCTAACTCAAAAAAATAAATTCTCACCAGCTGCAAAAGCCGTCCGAAAATACATCGAACAGGCCACACCTACAAAAAAAGAACTTTTTGCCGCAACCGACAGCACCTCGAAGGGAACAAGGGTATAGCTACGCTATGATGAAAGCTTATTCTCACAATTTCGGTGAAATTGACTGGGCGAACATTTCCAACCCGACTCAATACCTCATTCGCATGACCGGGCTTGTCACACAAGCTCTTTCTGTGGTTCATTCTGTCGGCGATGTCCATCGTGACGTCAAAGAGGGAAATGTCATGGTCGATGAGAAAGAAACAGATAGTCCAGATTCGATCAAGCTCATTGATTATGATACAGTAAAACCGTCTTCGTCTGAGCCCGTCTATATCATGGCGACCGTAGAGTACCTCAATCCAAGTAGTTTTGGAAACACCCAAGAAACTCTTATCAATCAAAGAAGCCGTAGAGGTCTTCAAAGACCGTGCGATGACATGTTCGCCTTTTTCCATATGGGAATCCGTATGACTTTGCAACTTTGTAAAGAACTCATTCCTAAGACCGATAGAGCCGCGCATCAAGACATACAAGCTCTTTACGAACCCACTATTCTCAACCCTGAAGATGGACTCATATTCTCCGATATGGAACTAAAAGAGCTCGGCGAAAAATACGCGAAACATCACATCTACTATACACATTCAATGTTTCCTCAAAGCGTTGCCATTCTCCCCTCTGCAGAGATTTACATGCAAACGCTGCCAAAAATTCTCGTAAAACTTCCCCTTCTAGATGCATCACAACAACTCCTTGAAGAGTATGTCACCTATTGCATTGACCAAAAGTTTTCCTCCGACATTAAGCGACACGGCGCAACCACGGCTAACCTTGCCTTGCAAAGGATTCTAACTCCTCCAGTTGAAGCCTCAGATAACCGAAATGTCCTTAAAAGACGTCGAATCCAGGAGGAGTCCCCCAAGACATTACCCCCTATCTCTCCCTTTTTAAGGCCTGAGGCACAAGATCAAAAGCACACAGTATAAACTCACTTTAACGATTTAAAAGAGAACACTAACTATGAGCCTGACTGCTACTCTTATAATCACTCCCACAAATTCTCCTTCTCGAGAAGGCAGAGGACTCCCACTCCCTAATTTTTCGACCACCTCTCCAGTTAAGCCTGTGAGACATGATGATGTTTTAAGGACTTTTATCGACCAGTACAACCTTCCAGAAACCGTCGCTAAAACCATCTTAAAATCGATTTATACAGCGCAACAAAAACTCGGTCCGAAGGGAACACAAACGGTTCCGCCTTCTGCAATTTTTCCCAACTTTATTGCCATCGAATCTAGTGGATTTCATATCTACGCTCCCAGTACAGACAAAGGGGGAAATGGAAGCGTATTTGTCGGTCCTTTTATTGCAACAAAGCGTACCATAATGGGAGGTGATGTGTTTTCCCCTACCAAGCCTAAAGATGTTGCTCGAAAAGTTTCTCACCGCCCAACAACAACTGGCTCTGGCTACTCTCCTATCAAAAGAAAAGTCGATGAAATAAGAGCTGCTGTAAGCCCGACTAAAACACCACTCATTGCCCCCATTTACTCCACTTCTACTGACAGAAGGGGTCACAAACACATGATGATGCCCGCTTATCCTCGCAACTATGCAAAAATCAATTGGGTTGAAATCGAGAATCCAGCGCGCTACCTTATCTACAAAGTTGGCTTGGTGGCTTATGCCCTAGCTGGTTTGCACAGATTTGGAAAAGTCCACCGAGATGTGAAAGAGATGAATGTCATGGACGACACACTCTGCAAGCTCATTGATTTCGACACCCTCTGCGACACATTTGAGGATGTTGGGTTCACAACAGGAACCATTAGTTACTTGAACCCTCGAAGTTTCGGCAGCGCTGAAATGACTCTGATCAATCAGAAGTTGCGCCAAGGCCTTCAAAGACCTTGCGATGACATGTTCGCCCTTTACCACATGGGGCTTATCATGACCTTGAGACTTTGCTCCCAACTCATCTCCAAATCTGAGACAGAAACACATGAGCTCATCAGAGCGCTCACAAGATCAAGAATCATTCGCCCCCCTGATGAACGTCTTGCTTTTAAAGAAAGTGAATTAAGACACCTCGGCAAGAAGTATCCCTATCGAGCCCATTTCTACAGTGGGAATCAGAGAGCAAGTAATCCTGAACGCGTTGCAGTTTTCCCTGATGCAGCAACATGCAAATCAGAACTCGCTCAGATTACAAGCAAGCTTCCTCTATCTGTGGCAGAACAAGAGCACCTTCTCTCCTTTGGAATTTACTGCATCGATCAAAAATTTCAATCTGATGACGCACGCTCAGATGCAAATTCTGCTTATGCAGAATTCACAGACTTGCTCGAATCTCTCCAAACTTCCTTAACAAAAAGACCTCGCAAAAGATCTGCTTCCACAGATGGACTTCAAGAACATAAAAGGACTAAAAGAGAAGCCGTGTCACTGCCAGTTGACTTAAATCACGACAGCTTCTTAACGGTGCCGGAAAAAAAGACGGTTTAACCGTCATAATTCCAAGTGGTAGCTCGTTTCGTCCGTAACAAAGTTCTCTTCTATATGATTGTCTCGGAGCTCGACACGCTCAAGCTTCGGACAATGATCGATCCACTCTGGAATCGCGCCTAGCCCACAACCGTTTGCTCGCAAAATGCGCAAGTTGAGCAAACCACTTAAGTCGGGCAACATCACTCCAACTTTGTTCCCGCTAATATCTAGAACTTCTAAACGCTCAAGACGCGGCAATTCGGGAAACAGAATCGTCAGGTTATTGCCACTTATGTCCAATTCCTTGAGGTCTTTAAAAAGACCAATTTGAGGCGGAAGATGGGAGAGACCAAAACCCTTTAAGGAAAGCTCCGTCCACTGATCGTATCCACTTTTGACAATCAGCTGTGAAAACTTTTCGCTCACTTCTAATGAAGTTCCAGTAAGTTCTAACCTCCATTGCTTTGCAACCGTAAGGATTGCAGCTTTATACAACTCGAGTAGGTACTTAACATAAGTGAGCCCTTGATCCACAGAAAGTAACGCATGACTTCCTGTTGGAACTTCTCGAATACGATTGGCTCCAAAAGCCGTCACTTGAAAGCGCAAATCAAAATGAGTTTGAGGATAAACATAGTATCCCCCCTGATAGTGTTGAACTGATGCCATCTTCTTATCTCTAACATATTTACGAAAGGGTTAAGAAAATATTATCAAAATATTTTTTTGTCACGAATAAAGTTTTTATTTACCAAAAAATCCCCAATTAAAAAAATTTAATTGTGCTGTAGTGCCAACTAGATATTACCGTCAAATAATCCTCCGCGAAAAAGTTTTTCAAGCAATATTTTGACATTAGAGGATACTCAAATGGATTCAAAAGTTGGGTTTTTAACAAGGAAGTTCCTAGATTTTGGCTCATGAGCCGAGCTGCAGTGTCCCTTGACACGGAGGGAGGCGAAAGAGCTAAAAGACAGGAAAAACTGACGTAGTTAAAAGCGAACTTTTGGATGCATTTGAGTATAAAAAAAGTGCAGTCCAAGCTGGAGGGAAAACCTCACCCAAAGTGCAGGTGAGGAAAAAAGAAACTTGAACTGCACAAACATGCAAATAAGTTGCTAAGAATTAAGGGCTTAGTTTGGGTTGAATATTAGGAGGACAAGCTAAAGATTTTCCTTTAACTTTACGTCTAGCACGCTCTATTTTGGCAATAGAGATATTGCCTCCTTTCCCCACAAACAGCCTATATCTTAAGCTATTTGCAAATCATCATAACAAAATAAAAAAATAAAGGAAAGTTAAATTTCTCTTTGTGTTACACTTTTTCTCTATGTTGACTCAGATTGAAAAACATTCTTTCATCCAAACTGTTAAAACTCATTTTCAAAATGAGCCTTCCCTACTGTTTGAAGGTCTTTGGGATACACCCAAATCGATTCTCATTTTATGTGCTGCGCTTACGCAAAACCGAAACGTTTTAATTCTCACTGGTGGCGACCGTGAAACACGTCTTCTCGACGATCTCAATTACTTTTCGTCGCTTCCTGTTTATGCTTTTCCATCTTGGGAAACCTTGCCAGGAGAAGAAATCACACCAAGTCCTGACATCATTGGAAAACGGTTTGAAATTTTAGACGCTCTTTCTTCGCAAAAGAACCCAGCCATCGTTTTAGCTCCGCTTCAAGCGATTTTGCAAAAAGTTTGCTGCCCCCATAATTTACAAAACCTGCTGCTCAAGTGGAAAAAAGGAGACACGATTCCTTTTGAAGACTTACCAGAAATGCTTACCCGCCTGGGTTACAGGCGTGAAAGTATTGCCGCAGACAAAGGAGAGTTTGCGATCCGTGGAGGGATCCTCGATATCTTTTCGGTTTCAGCCTATGACCCCTGCCGCATCGACTTTTTTGGAGATGAAATCGAAGAAATCCGTACGTATGATCCTGTCAGTCAAAAATCGATCGCAAAACGAGATGAAGCCATTATCGTCCCTGCAAATGAACTCAAGCTGATTCAAGATGAACCCACGCCCTGCACTTTGTTCGATTATCTCGGTGACAACACCACCCTTGTTTTTGATGACTTGCTTGCCATTGAAGACCGTTGGGTTTCGATTAAAGACTTGCCAGGAGCAAAAACCCCTCTCATTCTATCGTTAGAAGAACTTTTTAAACGCTCCGAAAAATGTCAAAAGGTCTACTTCACCAAAGACCCACTTGAAAAACTTTCTGAAGGTTCAGGAAGAGACCAAGCAGTGACATTTGATCTCTTTGACATCAAACATCGATCCAAGCGGATTCACCATCCTTTCCTCACAGTTAAAACAGCCTATTGGGATGATGTTGAAGAAGAGCAAAGACTCGAAGCGGTGCTACGTCACAGCAAAAAACTCCACTTTCTAACCGACTCTGAAGCAGAAAAAAGAGCCCTTCAAGAAAAAATCAAAGAACTTTCTCTCCCCGCTTCCCCGACATTTCATGACGGCTACCTTTCCAGTGGCTTTGTCCTGGGAGACCTCACCATTCTTCCCTACACCGAACTGACAAAACGGTACAAAGTTCATCGAGAAAAGTGGCACAGCTCTTATCACACACCTGCGTCTGAATTTCACCAACTTGATAAGGGAGATCTCGTCGTCCATTTTCACAATGGGATCGGTAAATTTCTTGGAATCGAAAAACAGAAAAACCATCTCGGCCATGAAGAAGAATTCATGATCATAGAGTACGCAGAAGGAAGCAAACTGTACGTTCCTCTGTCTCAATCGCATTTGATTAGCCGCTACATCGGAACGAGTGAGCAAGCTCCCAAACTGCACACCCTTGGCACAAAAAAGTGGCACAAAGCCAAAGTTCAAGCTCAAAAAGCGATCGTTGGTTATGCCCGCGACTTGCTCAACATGCAAGCCAACCGAGAAGCCAAAGGAGGCTTCATTTATCCACCCGATTCAGAAGACATGTTCCTCTTCGAAGCGGAGTTCCCTTTCACTGAAACCGATGATCAAATCAGAGCCATTCAAGAAATCAAACATGACATGGCCTCCCCCAAAGCAATGGACCGACTCATTTGTGGAGATGTTGGTTATGGGAAGACAGAGGTTGCCATGCGTGCTGCTTTCAAAGCTGTTGTCGATGGTGGCAAACAAGTTGCCGTCCTTGTTCCCACAACAGTCCTAGCCATGCAACACTATGAAAACTTTTGCAAACGGATGGAAAGCTTTCCTGTTCGAATTGGTGTCGCCTCTCGCTTTGTGAAACCCAAAGAAATGAAAAAGACTTTAGAGGGCGTCGCCCAAGGATCCGTTGATATCTTAATCGGAACCCATCGGATCATCAGCCAAGATGTGGGATTTAAAAATCTCGGACTCATTGTGATCGATGAAGAGCAACGATTTGGTGTACGCGCAAAAGAGCACCTGAAAAAAGCAAAGGTCGGTGTCGACTGCCTCACCCTATCAGCCACTCCCATTCCTCGCACGCTCTACTTTTCGCTTGTTGGCGCACGCGATATGTCAGTAATCAACACTCCCCCACACGATCGACTGCCAATCAAAACGATCCTGGCTGAAAAAGAAAACGAACTCATGAAAAATGCGCTCTTACGAGAACTCGCACGCGATGGCCAAGCCTATGTCATCCACAACCGAGTCGAATCGATTTACCGCATTGCAGACGACATTCAAAAGCTTCTCCCTTCCGCTCGTTTAGCTGTCGTGCATGGTCAAATGGCAGCCGACGAGATTGACGCCATCTTTCACAAGTATAAGCAAGGGGAGGTCGACATTCTCATTGCCACAACCATTGTTGAAAATGGCATCGACATTCCGAACGCAAACACCATCCTGATTGACCGTGCTGACATGTATGGGATGGCTGATCTCTACCAATTGCGCGGCCGTGTTGGACGATGGAACCGCCCAGCCTATGCCTACTTTCTCGTCCCCAAATCACGTGAGCTGCACGAAATCTCACGCAAACGTCTTCAAGCTCTCATTGAAACGTCTGGCTTTGGAGGTGGGATGAAACTTGCGATGCGCGATCTAGAAATCCGCGGCGCAGGCGATCTCCTTGGAGTGCAACAATCGGGCAACGTTTCTAGCGTCGGATTCCACTTTTATTGCAAGCTCCTCAAACGGGCAGTTGACACCCTAAAAAAACATGTCTCGCCGACGTTTTACGACACACGTATGGAATTCCAATACGCAGCAAATCTCCCTAGCACCTACATTCCAGAAACCAACCTTCGTATGGAAATTTACCACCGCCTCGGAGAAATGGCGTCACAAGATGATGTGGAAGAACTCTTCAAGGAATTAGAAGATCGCTTTGGGAAACTGCCTGAGCCAACGATTTGGCTCAAACATTTAAGCCGAATCCGGGTCTTTGCTTCGCAGCATCAATTTACACTACTCAAGTTTGATGCCACAAGTTTGACAGTTCAAAGACAAGTCGGAAAAGAAACGGTGGATCGGAAGACGTTTCTCCCTCCATTCGAAACGCCTCAAGAACTTGAAGAAAAGGTGATACAAATGCTCACCTTTGGCTTCGAACTTAAGAAATAATTTTCATTTCTTTTGCAACAGCATACAACTTTTGCACTTCGGGAAGGTGAGTGTTTTGCTGTCCCCATTCAATGATCTGTTGGAAGTCTGTATCTTCTGGGTCGTTGGTGTAATTCACATATGCTCGAAAAAATTGTTCCGTAAGGTCCTTTGGCTTTGGGAGAGGGTCAAAAACTAGTTTCCCATCGACTCCTTTATCATACAAACAGGTTCTCACAGCTCCAATAAAATCTAAATGATTGCGCTCTGTTGCTAAAACTTTCATCTCGTATGAAAGCTCAGTGCTACTCATGCCACTCAAATCATTTCGTCGCATGACCTTCTGCAAACCATAAATCATACGTGCCATTAAATGCTCTTTCGTATTAATACGTTTGGGGCCAAACGGACCAAGATGCAAGGATAAGACTGCTCTGTAGATAAAATTTTCCAATCAGCTTCTGTTTCCTGCTTTCTTGGGATGATAAGATCTTTGATCAAAACATCCTTTGAAACAGTTTCCCCCTCGTAATTCAATCCAAACTTTTCAAGGTCTGCGGTTTTTACCCGCCCATCTTCAACAGCAACATCAACCGTTACCATGATGTGATACTTTAGGCCATGCGCCTGTGCATACTTATCAAAAATATTCCCATCAGAAAAAAGAGCATTGACCGCATCATTAAGAACTGGGGTAGAACCTAAAATTTGTGGAGGAATTTGCGGCTCTGATTCTCTGACTTCACCAAATAGACTTTCGCCCCTCTCTAAAAACTCAGGAACTTCTGGTGAAAAAATGGTACTGTTTACTGGTGGCAATTTAGACATGTGCTAATTCCTTCTGTGTAACTGTTTCGTAGCGGGATACATACCAATCCCAATTTTTTTGAAGATTTCCCTCAAGAAGTTGGGTTAATTCATTCAGCTTCCACTCTCGACGCCTTTTCCCATTTTCGGCCCCATAAAGCACCAAGATGTGGAGGTCAATCATCTTTGCTAATGTCACTTTATCAGCTTCATTCATGAAATGGGGCCATTTAGATGACGCTTTTGTTCCCACATATTCTTCCGTAATCGCCAGATGCCCCCTCACCTCCTGATGTAAGCGATGAAGTTCGTAATGGTGATGGGTGAGCTGATAAATATTTTCCCCAAAGTTTAGCTTTTCAAGCCTTTCTCTTGTAGTTTTTGTGGTTTCAAATTCAAGGCATTCGATAGCTTCCACCTGCTCCTCCTTGGGAAGAAAGCGAATAGATCGGAGTTTGCGATTAAATGATGCATTGGTCAACTCAAAGAGCAAGTGTTGAAAAGCTTGTTGAAGCACCTTAGCTGAGATTTTAATGGTTTTAGACGCCGGATACCAATATGCTACATGACCAGACTCTTCTGTTACCTCAAGATGACGAGATTCTAGTTGCTTCACAGAAACCGCCTCTCCTTCAGAAATTTGCTCGAGGTCGAACAGGTGGGCATCGACATCGATTCCAAGTTCCCGTAAATCCTTGACTAAAACAAAAGATTGACGCCACCAAAGACTTCCTGATCGATAAGTCTTAAGTGGAAGCATAAGTTTTAATTTGACACAGCCAACGACTTCTTCGATATTTTTGAGAAGATCCGAAGCAAACCGTTCAACGCAAATAACTGATGAAAGAAGTTCTCTTGGGCAAGTAACTATTTGAGAAGGCAAACTGCTTCCCGGCATTGTCTTTTGAAAAGACACGCTTCGCTTTTGTAGGTCCCCCAAGAGATCTCTTGAGCCCGCCTTATCAACCATCAAACTCATTAAAATTACCTCAAATTCGTAATAGATTATACCTTTAAGGAGGAAAAAACCACAATTTAAAGATAATCTTGAAAAAAGTTTTTTAATAAAATATTATCAAGACTCATAGATTTTTTTTACCACAGAGATCACAGAGAGGTATTATACCTTGAGTCTATGAATACCATCTCTTAGTAATCGCACATTAAAATTAATGAGAAGAGCTGTCCCGTTCCCGATTAGCTTTCGATAAGAGAGTAACTGAGCTTCATGAATAGGGTGAAGCTCACTAACAGATTTTACTTCTACAATGACCCGATTTTCTACCAATATGTCTAATCTATACGCAGATTGTACTGACATCCCTTTATAAGTTAATGGTAGAGGTTTTTGGCTTTCAAACTTTAGCTTTCTCAACTGCAATTCATGACAAAGACAACCTATGATAGGCAGATTCGAGCAATCCTGGACCAAGGTGACGATGAACTTCAATTGCAGCTGCAATAATCTCAGCAGTCAAATCGTCTTGCATCCAAAAATCTCCTCTGTGATCTCTGTGCACTCTGTGGTGAAAATAAATAACAATACACCAATCTTACAAACTCTTGCTATTTTCTGTGGCGTAAAAGTTTACTTTGAAATCCCGAAAATGTAGTCAAAATCGACCAGGCCACTCTTTTGCAAGATGATCAGGAAAATTGTGATCGGAATGATCCATTTCATGAAAAAGCGCCAGAGGACGAAAAAGACATGCCACTTCTTGCCAAGAGGAAATTCGTCTTTGGAAATATCCCTCTTGAGCACCCACCCAATGTAGACCGCCGTTAACAACCCTGCAATGGGAATGATCCAAACAGACACGAGATTGTCTATTGTATCGAGAAAGTTGATTCCATAGATGCTTTGCCAATCACGAAAAATTTCATGCGAGTTGGAAAGAGCACTCGGAATTCCAAAAGCAAAGGTGGAAGCAGCAACAATGAGCACGGCTTTTTTTCGCGACCATCCTAAAAGCTCCATCAGGTTCGTTGCAACGACTTCGATAAAGGGAATCGCAGACGTCAGTGCCGTAAAGACAAACAAGGTAAAGAAAATCGTCGAAACGACTAAGGCTCCCGGTAGTTGCGCAAAGAGGTACGGCAAAGTTTTGAAAATCAAACCTGTTCCTTGCTCTGGCTGAAAGCCAAAAGTAAAGATCACAGGGAAAATTGTGAGCGCAGCCAAGATGGCGACAATAATGACGGAAAACCCAATGACGCAAGCCATTTGAGGAATGTTTTCTTGCTTGCGCATGTAACTACCATAACTGATCATAATCCCTTGTCCCAAACTGAGGGTAAAGAAGGCCAATCCTAAAGCCTCCAATGCACTGGAGAATTTGAAACGGGCTACATCAGGGTAGAAGATAAAGTGAACAGCTTTTCCAAAACCATCAAGGGTCATGCTGTAGAGAAAAAGGCAAAACAAGATGGCGAACAGTGCGCGAGTCATGATCTTAGACCAAAACTCAATCCCTTTGCGGACACCACTTAAAACAATTCCCATTGTAATCGTTGTGAAAAGGAAGTGCCAAAAGAGGGTGATGCTCCCCGATTGAGAAAGTCTTTGAAAAACAGACGCCATATCTGTTGAAGAGAGATTGTGATAAAATCCGCTCAGAGACATGAGGACATAGCTCATTCCCCACCCAGCAATGACGCTGTAAAACGACATGATGAGAAACGAGGAAATCACTCCGAACCAACCAGCCACCTTCCAACGCGGCTTTTCTTCGCTTAACGTTCCAAATGCACCGACAGCAGCGCGTTGACTTCTGCGACCAAGAAGAAGCTCTCCAATCAGAACGGGAATTCCAATCCCGATAATACAGATGAAGTACGTGAAGAGAAACAGTCCTCCACCGTTGTTTCCAACAGTGTAGGGAAACTTCCATAGGACCCCTAAACCAATTGCCGATCCTACAGCTGCTAAAATAAATCCAAGACGTGATCCCCAATGTTCTCTAGTATGACTCATCTGTTCCCCGCTATGTGGTGCAAGAGCGAATCAAAATTATAAAGTCCGCTCTTTTGGATAATAATAATTAAAATGGTGAGTGGAACCACATACCTCATGAAAAAACGCCAAGGGTGCCATAAAAAACGCAGTCGTGTTCCGAGCAAAAATTCTTCTTTTGCAACTTCTCTGTCCATAAACCACCCGACAAAAACTGCCGTCAATAACCCCCCAATAGGAATGACCCAAATTGAAACTAAATTATCAATGGTTTTTAAAAAGTCCATTCCATAAATCCCTTCCCAATCGGGAAAGACCACATGAGCACTCGCATAGGCACTTGGAATTCCAAACACAAAGCAGGCAATTCCAACAATAATGACAGCTCTTTTACGGGTCATTTTGTAAAGCTCCATCAAATTCGAAGCAACAACCTCAATAAGAGGAATGGCAGATGTCAATGCAGTGAAAACAAAGAGGGTAAAAAACATGGTTGAAAGAACGAGCGATCCGGGAAGCTGCGCAAAAAGGTAAGGCAATGTCTTAAAGACGAGACCATAGCCTGACTGAGGCTGAAGACCAAATGTGAACACAACAGGAAAAATCATCAAAGCTGCTAAAATGGCAACGATAATCACGGAAAAAGCAACAACACCCGAAAGTTGGACAATACTTTCACTACGGCGCATGTAACTTCCGTAACTGATCATGATCCCCTGCCCAATGCTCAGCGTCCAAAAAGCCAATCCTAAAGCTTCAATTAAACTGGAAAGCTTGAAATCACTGACAGCAGGATGAAAGATAAACTGTGCCGCCTTAGGAAACCCCTTTAAAGTGAGCGCATAGAGAAAAAGGAGAACGAGCAAGACAAGAAGAACTTTGGTCATGATCTTAGCCCAACGTTCGATCCCTTTCCGCACTCCTGACATCACAATCCCCACAGTGATCAAGGTAAACAAAAAGTGCCAAAAGAGTGAAATCTCACCTGAACTCGAGAGGGATGTGAACACTTTCCCTACTTCATCTCCCGAGAGGTTTTGGTAAAACCCGGTCAGAGACATCAAGATATAGCTCATGCCCCAACCAGCAATAACGCTGTAGAAAGACATGATTAAAAAGGAAGCCAAGACTCCAAACCAGCCTGCGACTTTCCAGCCAGAGGATTTACGGTCAAGTGTTTGAAAGGCTCCAACAGCAGCTCTTTGAGTGCGACGTCCTAAGATAAGTTCGGCAATAAGAATAGGAACACCCACAATGATGAGACAAATAAGATACGATAGAAGAAAAAGGCCTCCACCGTTCTCACCGACTGTGTAAGGAAATTTCCAGAGTATCCCGAGACCGATCGCCGATCCGATCGCCGCCATCAGGAATCCGATACGGGAGCTCCAATGTTCTCTAATGTGATTCATTTTGACCTCTAATTGATTAAAAAAGTTTCAGATAACAAGTGTGCGCGTCAAGTGTATAGGGGGGATCCCCCCGTACGCACGCCGGCTGAGAAGGAGAAAGATGTTGAGGTCAGAATGCTTTGTGCATTGAATGTAACCGCTTAGGTTCAACTATTAAAATGACTTTACAGTGTAAATGATAAGCGAAAATGAAGTCAAGTTATACCATAATGGTATTACATGTCGATGTTGCGGTGGTAAGCACCTTTGATCTTTTTCGATTGCATCGATCGAGCTTGTTTTAAAATTGCCACCCCTTTTTCGATGTGGTCAGGCATGAAATTTTCAAAAACAAATTCCGAGCTTTTTTTCGTTTTGATCTGATCCCGATTCAAGGGAAGATCTGAAACAAGCAGGAGAGCGCCCAATGTGAACTTCCGCTTATAACTGGCCATAAACAATGTGGCGCACTCGAGCTCAATTGCTTGCGCACGCGAAGCTTTGAGTTCTTCAATAAATTTTTCGTTATACTCCCAAAAGCGAAGATTGGTCGTATAAGTGATCCCGATGTGATAGTTAGACTTGTCCTCCTCCAAAACAGCTGTCACCGCTTTCAACATGAGAAAATTGGCTAGAGAAGGAACTTCTGCTGGAAAGTAGAAATCCGATGTTCCCTCTGCACGGATACTTGCTACCGGAACCAGGTAATCTCCAATTTGATATCGGCGACGCAAACCGCCACACATTCCGAGAAGAATGGCAGATTTGATGTTCAGAAACGAGCATAAATCGATCACAAGCGCTGCAGCTGGAGAACCAATTTTAAAGTCGAGAATGGAAATCTCATCTTCAGGAGAGTGCGCGACTTTGAACATCGAACCTTCATGAACCGCTACCCCTCTCGTTTTGGCAAAGTGATCGACATAACGGGGGAAATTCGTCAAAATCAAGTTCGATTGGTAGTCACTCGCAGGCGAGCCAGAATACCTTTCGAGCGTCTCTCTAGCAAATTGCTCTTCGTGAAGTTCTTCGGCTACCATTCTCTCACATTTTCAAAGACCATCTTCTTTCCTCATACAACGACCTTGCCATATCTTCAAACTTCTTTTTTTTCTAGGAGGTGAATTTTTTCTTTACAAACTTTTCACAGTTTCTCTAAGCTATCTTACAAAACTTAGCAGCAGGGTTGAAAAATGAGTCATTTAAGTTCCCCAGTGTCATCACGAACAAGCGGTGTTGAGCCCAAGCCAGATACTAACCTTTCTTCTAGTGGGAAAGGACCTCTAGGACTTCGAAATGTGATTGAATTAGACAACTGGCAATCTTACATCTACTTTGGGGCAGGGCTTATCGTAACAATACAAGTGGGAAAAAGCTTTTTCAAAGGAGAATTTTTCGTTGGCCTCACCCATTCCGGAATCCTAGTCACAGTAGTGATGGGAAAAATCTATACCGATGACTCCCTAGCAAAATTTTCATTGGGAAGAATTGCTAAAAGCATGGAAACCCATGTCAACCATCTCGAGCATGAAGTCACAACACTAGGCACCCAGCTCGACGAAAATCAGCGACTCATCTCCCGATTTGGCCATGAAAACGAAATTTTCTATCAAAATAACGCTGAACACAGAGGTCGAGTCCTAGAAATGCGTGAAGTTTTGGGCGAATATTCTACTCAATTACATCGCGTTATTGAAGAAGAAACAGAAGCCCTAAGAAAGCTCAAAGAAGAAATCGAAGATGGAAATAGTGAAAAACGAGACCTTAAGGAAGATATCCAACGCGAAAAAGAAGCTTTAGCAGAAATCCAAGAAAAAGCTCTTGAAGCACAACGAAGGCTAGAGCTTACCACTAAACACATACTCGATCTTGCAGAGAGAGCTTCAAAAGGTTCACATGATTCAGAAGCCCTAATGCTTCTTGCTGAAAGAGTGAGAAATCCTACGGGTTTTGGTTGCGGTAGTCCAATGTCATTTGGCAGCTCTCCCTATAGTCCCTTTGGCACTGGTAAGGATGTGCTCGTGCATTAGATAAAATCAATAAGGAGGAAGAGATTAGAGAGAGGCAAAAAGAACCATGATTAATGATAATGATAGGAGTTCTCTATGTCTCACGTTCCCTCAACCAGTTCTTCTTCTTTGAAGAATCTCATCACTTCAACTTCAAATCTCCCCTTGTTCAAAGCGGTGGGAAATTTATTCACGCACACAGCTGCTGCATTTGAATATGCAACATACGAAAGCCCTCAGGCGCGTTTCACAGCTGTCATGCTTGCCACGATGACAACAGCTTTTGGAATTTGGTGCATCCAATTTACTCTAGGACGCATCCCCTTCCATTTTGTTAGAAAAACATTGATCCCCGTTGCTGAATGGAGCCTCAAAGCCGGACTTGCTTGGGTCATCTTCAAGGCACTCGATAGCGCTGTCAGTGAAGTGAACGGATTTGATCCTCATTCACGTCTACCCTATGATCCTGATAAACATCATCGTAGTAGTGAGCCTTCACACTCGAGCTCGCCATCACACACGCACACGAGAACAGATCCTTTTAAACGGACAAAAGGATATGAATAGGAATTGAATTTTAAGCCTCATTCCCAGACAATGGCTCCCTGAGTAGAATTATGAAAAGGATCTCTAATGGCTCAAGTGAGTACTAATGAATTCAAATCTGGCATGAAGGTCGAAGTTGACGGCGAGCCTTACACGATCGTCAATGTCGAATTTGTCAAGCCAGGAAAAGGGCAAGCATTTACCCGAACAAAGCTCAAACATCTCACCTCGGGAAGAGTGGTAGAAAAAACCTATAAGTCAGGTGAAAAGCTCGAGCTCGCCGATGTGGAAGAGACGAGAATGCGCATGCTCTATCGAGAAGGAACAGATGTTGTCTTCATGCATGACGAAACATTCGACCAAGTGCATGTTCCGATTTCAGTCATTGGAAGTAATGAGGCTTACCTCATGGAGGAAGTACTTTACGAACTAGTCTTTTACAAAGGGACTGTCGTTGATGTTGCTCCTCCCACCTTCATGGAAATGAAAATCACAGAGACCTCCCCTGGTGTTAAAGGTGACACAGCTTCAGGACGTGTTTTGAAGCCTGCGATCACAGAAACTGGGGCAAAAATTCAGGTTCCCATTTTCATCGATGAAGGCGAAGTCGTCAAAGTTGACACGCGTACTGGGGAGTATGTCTCCCGCGTCTAATTCTTTATTACAAGAGCGCGCAGACATGTTTCGAACTGTGCGCAATTTTTTTCATAAGCGAGGGGTTCTGGAAGTCGATTGCCCCCTCCTTTCTCATCATGCTCCCATTGATGCCTACATCGATCTCTTCTCCGTTGATCTCGGAGAAGGTCAGCAAGGCTACCTGCATTCTTCGCCTGAATATGGAATGAAACGACTTTTATCACGTGAGGTGGGCCCAATTTACCAACTTTCTCATGTCTACCGCAAAGGTGAGGCAGGGAAAAAACACAATCCTGAATTCACTCTAGTCGAGTGGTACCGCCCGGGCTTTACATTCGAAGCCTTTTTAGCTGAAGTTGTCGAGTTGATAGCACTTTTTCTCGGCCCTCTATCATATGACCTCATCACTTACCGTGCCGCCTTCGAAACTTATTTGGGAATAGATTCTCGCAGCGCAACAGAAAAAGAGCTCAAACAAAAGATGCAAGATCTCGGCATTGACGCCGCGACAGAAGACCGTGAAGAATTGCTTAATCTTCTTTGGGGATGTGGCATTGAACCCCACTTTGGCAGGGACAAACTCATGATCGTGACCGATTTTCCCAAATCTCAAGCGATGTTTGCCCAAACACATGAAGTCGATGGAGAAGAAGTCGCTAGACGCTTTGAAGTCTCTTTTGGACAAATGGAACTGGGAAATGGATACCATGAACTCTGCGATCCGATCGAACAGAAGCGTCGATTGGAAGAGGCAAACCAAAAGCGTCTTGCGCTAGGCAAAGAAAAGCTCCCGATTGATCCTTTTTTCTTAAAGGCGCTTGAGTCCGGTCTTCCTGATAGTTACGGAATCGCAATCGGTTTTGACCGTTTGATGATGCTACGTCATCAAGTTGATGATATCGCAGCGGTTCTTCCTTTTTTCTGGAACGAAAGTTAGTTTCCTATTATACCACTTATCAAGGATATATTACAGAATTAGCGTGGAGATTTTCAAGGGAAAATTAAGTTTGGAGATGAGCTTGAGCCACATGTTGGTTAGCGAGATCGAAAACTCAATTTTAACCGAAAAAATCAAGCTATATTCACTGATTTATTTTTGATAAGTGGTATTTACAACACAAAGTATGAGAACTGTTCAGACTGATAAGATCATTGAGACTGTGAAAGACCTTTGTATTGAAGGGTGCTGCAATCTACGCTGCGATACGGTAAAAGCATTAAAAGAAGCTCAAGAAACTGAGCCATCGCCTGTTGGAAAAGAAGTCCTTGCTCAACTTGTAGAAAACAGCGAAATCGCGCGATGTGAAAAACTCCCCTTTTGCCAAGATACTGGCTATGCCGTGCTTTTTGTCGAGCTGGGACAAGAGGTGCGCATTGAAGGAGGTGGCCTCACAGAAGCATTGAATGAGGGAGTTCGTAGAGGTTACAAAGAAGGGTATTTGAGAATGTCGATTGTCAATGACCCACTGACGCGAAAAAACACAGGCGACAATACACCAGCTACAATCAATTACTCTCTTGTCCCAGGCGAAACGTTTAAAATTTCTCTCCTAGTTAAAGGGGGCGGCTGCGACATGAAGAGTGCGTTAAAGATCTTCGAACCCGCTGCAGGTCTTGAGGGAGTGCTAAATTTTATCGTCGAGACTGTTGAGCAAGCAGGCGCCAACGCAAGCCCCCCAATGACGCTCGGAATTGGAATGGGCGGGCCATTTGCACAAGCCGCTCTTCTTGCTCAACGCGCTTTGCTTTGGCCATTAGATGTTCCCAATCCGGATCCGAAATTGCGAGAAATTGAAGCTGAGTTATTAACACGGATTAACAATCTAGGGATTGGACCTGCTGGGTTTGGTGGACGAACCACTTGTTTGGGTGCACATATCGAGTTGGGACCGGCGCACATTGCCCACCTTCCGGTTGCCGTTAACATCGACTGTCACTCACACCGAGGTGCAGAGGCAACGTTATGACAAAGCGCATTTCTATACAGACTCCCCTTTCTGATGATGTGATTCACTCGCTTAAAACGGGCGATCACGTTTTGATTTCAGGAACAATTTATACAGGACGGGATGCAGCGCATCTTCGCTTTGCGGAAGCGATTCAAAAAGGCGAGCCCCTTCCTTTCGACCCACAAGGCCAAACAATTTACTATGTGGGCCCCACTCCCAAAAAGCCAGGTTACGCAATTGGTTCTGCAGGGCCCACAACATCCACAAGAATGGATGCACAGACCCCCCTTTTACTTGAAAGAGGATTGAAAGGGATGATTGGGAAGGGACGTCGCTCGGAAGAAGTCAAGAAAGCCATCCAAACCCATCAAGCCGTTTACTTTGGAGCCATTGAAGGGACGGCTGCGCTCCTTTGCAAATGCATCGAAGAAGCCGAGGTGGTGGCTTACGAAGACTTGGGAACTGAGGCAGTCTTTCGGATGAAAATTAAAAATTTTCCTGCGATCGTTGTCAACGACATTTTTGGAGGAGACCTCTATGAAGAGGGCGAGAACAAATATAAGATAACCTCCCAATAGTCGCTCAATAAAATTTTCTTAATCATTCGCTTTTATTTCAACTCATGCTAAACTCTTTGCAATAAGTTTTTATGATGAGTTGAGGTTAGAATATGTCTATAGATACAGATAGTACTAGATTACCCCCAAGCCAAAGATTTGCACAATTTGTTGGCGAAGTGACGGGCTACGTCGGGCGTATTATCGGCTCTCTTGAAACCTATACAGTAGGGAAAATTGAAGAAGCAGCTACAGACAACCCAACTCTTCAATCAGTTGTCAACAAGGTTAAAGAAAATAGTGATAAGATTTCGCAAGCCTTTTTCATCGTTGGTTGCATTTATAACTTCTACACAAGTCCTTTTCTATTCTTAACAGGTGTGGGCCTCGGAGCTTTGGCTTCAGCTGCTCCTTTTCCTGTGCATCTAGAATCTCTTCAACAAGGAGAACTTCTAGGGCGCACAAGCGAAGACGGCTACGCCGCTTCAAGAGTCATGTTTTCGCTTGCCTCAATCAATTATTATCTGGGAAGAACTCTTCTCGACGATATGTCGATTTCGATTTTCTCAGGTCTTCTAGCAGGAAATTCCTTCTACCACATGTTTAAAGAGTCCAAAGCAGGACAAGGGGTTGCTTTTGTTGGAAATCAACTTGCTAGGGTGACAGAACTTGCCCTTGACAAACTTCCCTTCTACAACTTAGGCGTTGTTGTCTAATTGGCTTATATAGCTGAACTGATTTAAATCAGTTAAGCTATAACCAATTCTGGACGATCGGATACCGACGTCCCACACCAAACGACTTTTTAGAAACGCGTAAGATTGGTGGACCTTGACGTCTTTTATATTCTGCCGCATGAATCCGTTGCACGAGATCTAACACTTGCTCTTGCCCAATCCCATACTTTTCTGCAATTTCATCGATTGAAAGGTAATTTTCGACATACCCTTCTAAGACGTTATCAATGACTCCATACTCTGGAAGAGAGTCTAAGTCAATTTGATCAGGGCGGAGTTCTGCAGAAGGGGGCCGTTTGATAATCGATTCGAGAATGATCTCTTTTCCTTCAACTTTATTGATGTAACGGCAGAGGTCGTACACCTTTGTCTTGGTCACATCAGCAATCACACCAAGTCCGCCGCACATATCACCGTAGAGTGTGGCATAGCCTAAGGCGACTTCACTCTTATTTCCCGTACTCAAGACGATGTATCCATGTTTATTCGACATGGCCATAAGAATGATTCCCCGAATGCGGGCTTGGATGTTTTCTTCCGTAATATCTGATTCTTTTCCTTCAAAATGGGGCTGAAGTAAGTTTAAATACTCGTTAAAGGGACCTTCAATAGGGATTTCTTTAAACTCAATTCCCAGTCTTTCTGCAAGCTCTTTGGCATCATTACGACTCCCTTCACGGGTGTAACGAGAAGGCATACTGATTCCAAGAACATTTTCCTTTCCAAGAGCTTTTGTCGCAATATATGCTACCAGTGCTGAATCAATTCCTCCAGAAAGACCCAAGCAGGCTTTAGAAAACCCAAATTTCGCAAAATAGTCTTTCACTCCCAAAGAAAGGGCTTCTACCAAACTTCCCATCGTGTCGTACTTGAATGGGCAGGGACAAATATCCGCTTCTAAATCGACGAGCATTTTGTCTTCTTGGAATCCCTTTCCAAGATGACAGAGCTTTCCTTCTTCGTTGACATGAACGCTGTACCCATCAAAGATGATTTGTCCGTTTGCGCCTACTTGACAGCATAAAATCACTGGGCATCCTAAGGTCTTAGCAGCTTTAGCGCACACATCGACGCGGATATCTGGCTTTTGAAATTGATAAGGCGATGCTGATAAGTTCAACAAAACATCGGGCTTCAACGGCTGCAAAGCCAAAACAGGATCTCGCTCATAGCGAGTGTAATCAACATAGCCTGCATGTTGCCAAATGTCTTCGCAAATAATCACTCCGATCCGTTTTCCACCAATTTCCCAGACTCGTGTACTTTGGCCTGGTTCAAAGTAACGCCGCTCATCAAATACATCGTAAGTGGGGAGAAGCCATTTATCTTGAAATCCTAGAACATGGCCATTACTGATAATAGCCGCACTATTATGCAAATGTTTTTCCCCTTCAAGGACAGCACGTCTTGCAAGCCCTACGAGAACAGTAATCCCTTTCGACGCTTTGGCGATCCGTTCGAGATGGAGTTCCATAGAATCGATGAAAGAGCGGTGATACACTAAGTCTTCTGGTGGATACCCACAAATCGATAACTCAGGACACAGGACTATCTCAGCACCCACTTTGCGACCATGATCCATGGCCTCCAAAATCTTTTGAGTGTTTTTATCTAAGTCCCCCACAGTGGGGTTCAATTGAGCAACTAAAATCTTCATGATCCAAAATCATCCAATATAATGTTTTCCATCGGAACGCCATAGTCATCAAGCAAGTGGATCACACTCTGATTGTGCAGAGGTGGACCACAAACGTAGTAACGGCAGTTTTCCGGTTCTTCTATTTCTTTTAATTGACCATCCTCAAATGCTTTAAACAAGTAATTCGTTTTTTGGGGATCATCTTTCGGCCAACCTTGTGCAAGGTCTTCTTCGGCCGGTTCAGAAAGAACAAATCTATAATAGAAGTTTTCGAATTCTTTTTCAAGTTCCTCGTACTCTTCCTGGTAGATATTTTCTTTTAAAGAACGGGCTCCATACCAGAGAGTGACCCTTCTTTTTGTCTGTTTATCTTTAAAAAGATCGAGGATATGACTCCTTCCAAAAGAAGAGCCTGCCCCTCCAATTAAAAAGACAAGTTCACGCTGATCATCGATCATATGCGACTCTCCAAAAGGGCCTGAGAGTTTGACTGTATCACCTTCTTTGAGTTGAAAGATATAAGATGAACAGATTCCCCAGGAAATATCTTTTGCAATCTCTCCTTTAACGAAGGGCGGGGTTGCAATCCGAACATTAAATTTGAATCGATTTTTTTCTGCTGGATAAGATGCCATCGAGTACGCACGTATCACTTCTTCTTCTGTTGCTTGAAATCGAATGGGAACGCCAAAAAGGTGAAACTTTTCCCAATCTTCGTAGTAAACGTTGTCAATCGTCTCTTCCCAAGACTTTGTATTGGTGTCATAACTTGGAACATGAAATTGAAGATAATCGCCAGGAATGTAGTGTATTTCTTCACTTGAAGGGACTTCTAATACAAGCTCTTTAATGAAGGTTGCGACGTTTTCATTAGAAATCACTTTTGCGGTAAACTCTCTTAACGTGAGCAAATTTTCCGGAACTTTAAGCTCCAAGTCGTTTTTCACTTTGCATTGGCAAGAAAGGCGCCACCCCTCTTTGAGTTGCTTTGGTGAAAATGATGACCGGTCAGTTTCTAAAATGTCGCCACCTCCTTCGAGAACTTGCACTTTGCATTGTTTGCAAGTTGCTTTCCCACCGCAAGGCGATGGAAGGGCAATTCCCTGTTCAGCAAGCGTTACAAGTAAGCTGCGTCCTCCTTCGACAAATTTAGATAGATCTTCATTGTGATTGATCCCAATTTTACAGGGTTTCGTCGAAATGAGACGCCTTTTCGCATAGAGAATCATGCCTGAAAGCAGGATTCCAATTGCAATGAATGAAAAAGCTGCAAAGACAATGAGTTCGATCATGAACCTATCTCACTATTCTAAAGTGATGATTTTTGAGCGATTTTTTCTCAAATTCTAGCGTCTTTTCGACGCACATACTTGAGAAAGTAGAGCTTGAAAGGACGCTAGAATTTGCAAAAAAAGGGACGGAAAGCATGAAGTTCATTTACACCTTGTAGATGAGGGCGTTAATCTGTTTGCGCAAGTCTGCAATTTCCATTTCTGATGATTCAATTTCTTTGGCATGGTTATCATGAAGGCTTTTGATTTGCGTTTTGAGATTTTCGATTTCACTCTGAAATTGGTTCACTTCAGCCATTTGCTTTTTGCGTAAGTTTGCGATTTCTTTTTTCAGTTCAAACACACTCACATCTGTATTGGAAAGAGCTTTCGCGTGTCCTTTTTCAATCGATTGCACTCGTTTTGAGTGGCTCGTTTGAATTTCGATGAGTTCTTGCTCATACTTTTTTTCGAGCTTGCTAACCGACTCTTGATAATCGGCTTCCACAATGGCTAGCTTTTGCTTAAACTCTCTGATCCGCTCTTCTGCTCGGTGAATTTCTTGCATATGAACCCCTTTCATTTCACCAAGTCCCTTTTCATACTCGACAGCCAACTGAGTCAGTTCCTCTTCATGCTTTTTCTTTCTCTTCCGCATGATGATGAGAAAAATTGCCAGTAAGAGGATGACTCCTAAGAGAAACGTCACCAAGTCCAACCAATTGAGATTGGCATCGATCCACGTCATGGTTTCCCTTACCCAATCGGGAAGGGCTGTCTCAGGCGCTTGGGGTGCTGGGGTCTTCTGCATCGTATTCTACCTCACCTCCTTCTTATACAACTTTCATTTTTTTCACCACAGAGATCACAGAGCACACAGAGGGATGCTAAATAGTTTTCTCTGTGCCCTCTGTGATAAGAAATAAAACCAAGTCATTCATTGCTAAACTCTCTTTATGTTAAAACATTCTTAACTTTTCTTGATGACAGCTGCTAACAAATCTTTTAGAATTTACCTCATGAAATCTAAACGTGAACATTGGGTCTCAAGTTTTGGCTTTATTATGGCCGCCGCAGGATCAGCTATCGGGCTGGGAAGCTTATGGCGTTTTCCCTACGTTTCTGGTGATAGTGGGGGAGGAGCTTTTGTCCTGCTCTATATCTTGTTCACTCTTTTCATTGGTGTTCCTCTTTTTATTGCTGAACTTGTGATTGGACGTAAAACGCAACACGCTCCCATTCTAGCTTACCGCAATCTCTCCAAAAAACCTCAAAATTGGAAAGTCATTGGATGGCTCAACCTCTTGACCTGCTTTATCATTCTCTCTTTTTACTGTGTCGTGTCAGGATGGTGCCTCAACTATACCCTCATGTCCCTAAATCAGTTCACATTAGGAAAAACTCCTAATGAAATTCGCTCCATCTTTGAAACTGTTTACATCTCATCAGACATTAACCTGCTTTGGCTCTTTATTTTTATTTTGCTCAATCTTTTCATCGTGCAAAGAGGGATTCGAAGGGGGATCGAATACTGGAGTCGGATTTTAACCCCATCTCTTTTCTTCATCTTGATTGGCCTCTTCATTTACGGATTTACGCTGCCGGGTTTCGCTGAAGCCGCTCATTTTATTTTAACTCCCAACTTTTCCAAACTGACACCCATCGCAGTCCTCAATGCTCTTGGCATGTCTTTTTATACTCTAAGTGTCGGGCTTGGGATTGTTCTTACATACGGCAGTTACTTGCGTCCTTCTGCAAGTCTCCCTAAAGTTGGACTGATTGTCGCAACGCTTGCTGTTGTTGTTTCGCTCATGGCCGCGCTCACCATCTTTCCGATTGTCTTTACCTTTAACTTCCCTCCTGAAGGAGGCCCCGGCCTTGTCTTTCAAACAATGCCCATCCTCTTTGCAAAGCTTCCGGGCAATCTCGTGATTTCAACTGCTTTCTTTCTCTTACTAGTCTTTACCGCTCTCACCTCTTCCATCTCTCTATTTGAAGTTGTAGTCGCCAACATGACAGAGCTGTTTTCTTTTTCACGTCGAAAAGCCATGGCCATTGCTGCTTGCTGCACTTTCATTTTAGGAATTCCTTCTGCTTTATCTGGTTCAAAAGCTCTTTTTCCCAATTGGACAACCATTTATGGGAAGGACTTTTTCAGCACATTGAATGATGTCACTGCAACGTGGATGATTCCAATTGCAGGACTTTTGACAGCTCTTTTTGTCGGATACTTCACAGAAAAAGATGCAGTTTTCGCCGAATTTGAGCGGGGAACAAAACTCCGAGGAATCTATTCTATTTGGCGCTTTGCAGTGAGGTATCTCTGTCCCATCGCTGTAATTCTCATCATCCTTGATCAAGTGATCTTTTAAACCCAAATGACGGCCTACCCCTGCTGAGTCTGTGTTAGATTGTCACTTGGGTTTTAAAGATCCTATTGCCACAAAATAATGATTGCCTCTACGCTCGAAATCAAACACTGACTTCTCCGACCATGCAAAAGCTCGGTATGATAGCCGAAACCAAAAAAGACTTAGAAAACTCAAAACTACATAATGGGCACTCCATACGCCCTTCTATACTCTACAAATCCACAACAGAGAAATTATGACAAAACTTTTGATCACTGTTGCCATTTGTTGTGCCTGTTTTAAATCTTTTTGCAATACCAACAAGTTGAGCAAATTTGGAAATACAGAAATTAAACGGTTGGTTGTGGTAGGCGAACGATGCTCAGGAACAAATTATGTTTCAAAATTGCTCCTGCGCAACTTCCCCACATTAGTTCCTACTTTAGAATTCGGACACAAACATTTTCTCTGGTGGTTTGATTCCCCTTACGACAAAGAAAAGCTTTCTAGAGTCGGATATAATTCTAAACATATTACCTTAAAAGATTCAGGGGACTGTCTCTTTGTCTTTGTGATAAGAAACCCTTATGATTGGCTT
The DNA here is from genome assembly GCF_965215465.1 of Simkania sp. Lineage (GTDB taxonomy): Bacteria > Chlamydiota > Chlamydiia > Chlamydiales > Simkaniaceae > Simkania. The sequence continues at coordinate 2,186,740 of NZ_OZ244056.1, forward strand.
CGCAGTTTTTATCAGTCTCCACATCATGTCCATGGCGATTTGCTAGAACAAGGATTTGTGCATTTCATCAACCATCTATGGAAGTCACAAGACATCTTCCGCTACCAGTTGCTTGAAGATCTTAATCCTTTTACAAACCTTCCTTTTAAAAACATTTTGGACTTGAGAAACTTTAAAAATCGCAACTACTTAAAGTTAGGAAAACTAGTCAAAAATTTTACTGTTGTACGCTATGAAACTGTTGCTGAAAATCCTCAAAAATTTATCGAGAATGTTGCTGCACAATACAATCTTAAATCCACAACCGATTTTGTTCCGATCTTCTCCTATAAAGGGGAAGGAACTAAAAATTTTAAGAAGAAAAAATATCGCACTTTAAATCACGAAACTCTCAGTTACATTAATAACGAATTAGACTGGGAACTTGAACATCAATTAGGTTACGAAAAGCAAAAAACTAAGTCGTGGATTTATCGCCTGATGAAAAAAATTGAGCGAAAGTGTCGAAAACTCTTCTTCTCAAATGGCGAAACATAGATGCGCAAGGGATTAAAAAATCTACATAAAAATTCTTTTCATCTATTATTTACGCAATAATATGAAAAAGTGGTTAATCAGTTTCATTCTAAGCGGATTACTTTCATTTGCTTCTCAGTGTTAACTACGCTAATAACTCACAGTTGGATTTGATTTTAAGCGAATGAACAACACCGTCGAGTTTTGTGACTACTTTCCTAAGAATCAACGCCTCAGCTGCAACCCCAGCATCGACTCATATGGCTCATTTATTTTTGAAGACCAAGTCTTCTGGAGTGGTCGCTGCTAGGGCGAAGCAAACGATCAAGCTCTCATAGATTCCCTAGAAAACAAATAAATGGTATGATAGGCCATTTATTGAGATTAAAAAAAAGGTCCCTTCATGAGTCAAAAAAAGTTGCAAATCCATAGTGAAAATATCCTGCCGATCATCAAAAAATGGCTTTACACCGATAAGGATATCTTCTTACGCGAGCTTGTTTCCAATGCTTGCGATGCGATCAGCAAAATGAAAATCTTGCGCGACCAAGGTAAGACAAATGCAACAGACGAAGAGTTTCGCATTGATATCTCTCTTGATCAAGAAGCAAAGACCTTAACAATTGCTGATACGGGAATTGGGATGACAGCCGATGAGGTAGAAAAGTACATCGCCCAACTCGCTTTTTCCGGAGCAGAAGAGTTTGTTGAAAAGTATCAGTCAGAAGAAGAAAGCTCTCAAATCATTGGCCACTTTGGACTCGGTTTTTACTCGGCTTTCATGGTCAGCGACAAAGTCGACATCGACACCTTATCCTATGAAGACAACGCCAAGCCCGCTTTTTGGACTTGTGATGGCTCACCAGAATACACCCTTGAAGAAGGAAAGCGGGAAAACCGTGGAACCACGATCACATTACATCTAGCCCAAGATGCCGAAGAATTTCTCGAAGAAAACCGTATCCGCGATATCTTAATCAAGCATTGCCGCTTTCTCCCCTACCCGATCTACCTTAACGAAACTCGCATCAACGAGAAAGAACCTCTTTGGATCAAACCCGCTTCCGAATGCACCGATCAAGACTACATCGACTTCTACCACATGCTGTACCCTTTTGAGCCCGACCCAATTTTTTGGATTCATCTCAACGTCGATTATCCCTTCCATTTACAAGGGATTCTCTACTTTCCAAAACTCAGTAAACGATTCGATCACGAACAATCATCGATTCACCTCTATTGCAACCGGGTGTTCGTTTCAGACAACTGCAAAGAGGTGATCCCAGAACACTTTAGTATTTTACGTGGTGTGGTTGACAGTCCCGACATTCCTCTCAACGTGTCACGCAGTAACTTGCAAACCGACCGCACTGTCCGCCAACTGAGCAGCCATATCTCTAAAAAAGTGGCTGATAAACTTCTCTCGCTTTACCAAACGAATCGTGAGGACTTCATTGACCGTTGGCCAGATATCGAACTCATTGTCAAACTTGGCATTTTGCGTGATGAAAAGTTTTACGAAAAAATCAAGCCTTGCCTCATTTGGAAGACCTCAGAAGACTCTTGGACCACAGTTGAAGAGTACCTAGAACGCAACAAAGAAAAAGCAGAAAACAAAGTCTTTTATCACCATGATGACAAACACCTCTCTCATTTCTTCGACATGTACAAAGAAAAAGGGCTGGAAATTCTCTACGCCCCTTCTCACTTAGACACGCCGTTGATGAGCTTCCTAGAAGACAAAATGACATCGGTAAAATTTCAGCGGCTTGATGGTGCTCTCGAAGATGCCATTCTTGACAAGGATCGAGAAAAGAATGTCCTCGACGCTGAAGGTAAAACCGAGTCGGCGAAGATTGCTGACTTTTTCCGCTCCAAACTTGATAAGAGTTTAGTGGAAGTCGAAGCCAAAAGCCTTGCGAGCGACTCTGTTCCTGCGTTTATCGTCATCCATGAAGACAGTCGTCGTATGCGCGATTATCTTTCCCTTTCAGGGCAAGACATTCCGAGCACCATTGGGGAAAAGCGGACGTTTGTTGTGAACACGAATAGCGCGCTCATTCAATCTGTGACAAAACTGGGTAACAAAGATCCCGAGCTTGCAAAAGACCTTGTGCAGCAGCTTTACGAACTGTCGCTCCTATCGCAAAAAGAACTCGATCCTGCAACGTTTCCCGAGTTTCTCAAACGCTCGAACGCGGTTCTTGAGAAGCTTTCAAAGCACGCAGTAGCGTCGTAGACCGTTTTTCTAGGTAGCGGCTTAGGATGACTTGTTCGAGCCGCTCCTTGAGATGTGAGGGAGAAGCCATCCGCAAGTGCAGCATCAATTGATCAGGCCCACTCATTTGCATGGTGACATGTGGCTCAACAGATGGCATTTCAAGCCCAAGGCGCCTTTCAAAGGCTCGCACACTTCGCTTTGCCTGGTCTAGAAAAGGCATCATTTCTTCTTGTGCAACATGAAGTAAGAGCTTTTTAGCTTTTTGCCAATCCTCAGTGATTTTGACTGGCACTTCAATGTGAAGCAGATAAAAGTTTTCTAAAAAAGACTCGTTATACACCGCTTCTGACAAAAAAAGGTTGTTTGGGAAGGTGATCATACGGCCCGTATATTGGTGATTTGCCGGGCCTTTACCCACTTCTTGGACCGTTGTTGACAGGCACAGTCGTTTCAATCACATCGCCTCGAATCGCTGCGATTTGAATGCGATCTCCCACTTCAAATGACTTGCCACGAAACCGAACAAGTGAACCATTAAAACACATGCACAACTCTTTCACAGAAAAGACAATGGCAAAAGCAATAGCAAAAACTGAAACCGCAAACCCTTGAATGGTTTCCCCCCAAAGGTAAATCACTCCCATGAGCACAATCACCTCCGACTCGTACCGATCCACTTCAGCCGCTGCTGCGACGTCCAGTTCCGCCGAGCGCGCCGAATGTAGCGCGCGACCCCGTATCGGATCCCCATGAGTAAGACCACAAGAACCACTGTGGCAATAAATTTCGTCGTGAGAAAATGCTCCAAAAACAGGTTCGAATCCACATTAACCTCCCAAAAAGAACTCCATGCTACTCCTTCCGTTTTCAGAGTGCAATTCTTTTCTTAACGGCTTAGAGTTAAGAATAATAGATAAATTTTAAAATATTATTTATAAGTTAAATTAAAATTTTTTTATTATATATTAGTAAGGTATATTGTGATATAATTAATAAAATGAAAAGGAATTTTGGGATAATTTAGATGGCAACCATCAGTCGGGAACCAACTCTTCTATCTTCTGACATCGCTGTTGATTCTAAGCCACTTAGACTACAAAATCGGGATGATAGGGCTTATCAGAGATACCACAGAGGCATCTCTCCGGATGTTGCTAAGCTGGTAAAAACCAGTCATTTCCAAAATAAAGTCCGAGAAGTCATCCCAAGGCGAGATTTTGCCTTCTCAACGGAGGTTGAAATCCGTGTGAAGGAAAATGGCAGCGTCTTCATTCGGGAAAAAGAGGAAGATCCCTGGATCAAAATCTACAAGAAATCAGAGGTTGAATCTGCAGAGCTGGATGAACCCATTGACGAGATCGTCCGCAAGACCCGTGAGGCCTATGAGGGCCTCTTCCCAGATACCCCAGAAGAAGAGCCTAGGTCCCTGACTCATGAGAGAATTTCGGGCTCATCCCCATCCTGCCACCACTGCTGCAGCCACCACCACGCTCCAGAAAGCATGCTCTCCCGCGATGAGCTTATTCGAGATCTGCGTGACGAAGTGCGTGAATTACGACGAGAAATTGAGCGACTAAAAGACACCGAATCTCGCCCTCCAGTTGCCAAAGTGGCCGAGCTTGAACATGGACTTCGCCTTGCAACGGGTCGCATCGAGACCTTACCCGATATGGAACCCACACTGATCGCACAAAACAAAGAACTCCGTAGGCAAAAAGTTGAAATCAACGGTTTACGCGAAGATCTCACGCAAGCAAATAAAGACAAAGCAGCTCTCTTATTACTTCTCGCAGCAGCAAGTGAGAGCAACAAATCATTGCAAAGCCAATTACAATCGACAACCGAAGACTTAGGGCTCACTGAAGAAACTCTTGAAGCCGTGATGCAAGAGTTTGAAAAACTAGAAGGAGAAAAAGGCGTTGTCGAGAACACTTTCAAAGAGCGCACAGAACAACTTGGCAAAATGTTTGCTCTTTTCCTTGGAACAGCTGCTCTCTATCAGCAATCCCAATCCAAGATCACAGAACTTCGAGAAGAGTCCTCACGACTTGGTGAAGACAATGAAGCGCTTCAGCAAAACCTCGAAAAACGAACGAAAGAACTTCAAGTCGCAACAGTTCTACTTGTACTTGCAAGTGGGGCCCATCAACACAACCAACGAGAGTTACAAACTCTAAGAGACCTTCATGGAAAAGTGTCAGAAGAAAAAGAAGACTTAGCGCGCCAACTTGGGTTAGCCAAGCAAGAGGTCCAAAGACTTTCTGAAGTAGAACTTCCCAAGGAAATAGAAGCGCAGCGCCTTTTACGAATCGAATTAGAAGAAGCAAAGCAACAAGTTGAAGAACTCACCCCAAAGCTTGAAACAGCAACAAAAAGAGTCGCAGAACTTGAAGAGCTTTTACATAGCAAAGGTGAAGATCTAATCGCAGCCCAAGAAGCCACAAAAAAAGCTCAACGTGAATTACGAGAAGCTCAAGACTTTCATCAACAAGAACGCGAACGGCTCAGAAAAGAGTTTACAACTGAGAAAGATCTCTTGTCAGAAGAACACGAAGACGCCATGCGAAAGCTAAAATCGACGCATACTGAAGACCTCGAACGACAACTTCGAGAGCAACGAGAAAGCTTTGAAGAAACGTCTCGTCGCCTTGAAAGCCAATACAAAGAAAGCGAAAGAAAACTCACTGAAGCACATGGACTCAAAGTGCAGGAGCTTGAAGAGCAAGTTGAAAACCTAGGCTCGCAACTATTAAGAGAAACTCAACGCGCAGAAAAAGCCGAAAGACTCCTCGAAGAGAAGGGATCAGAACTAGGCGAGGCAAGAATAGAATTTGAAAAACAATTGCGTAGTAAAGACGAAGAAGTTCGCGTTGCCAAAAAAGCCACTGAAAGCGTCCAACGGGAATTAGACGAAGCTAACGAGTCTCATCGACAAGAAACTGAGCGACTCAGAAAGGAATCTACATCAGCAAAAGAACTCTTGTCAGCAGAACACGAAGAAGCCATGCGAAAACTAAAATCGACGCATGCAGAAGACCTCGAACGACAACTTCGGGAGCAACGAGAAAGCTTTGAAGAAGCGTCTCGTCGCCTTGACAGCCAATATAAAGAAAGCGAAAGAAAACTCACTGAAACGCATGGACTCAAAGTGCAGGAGCTTCAAGAGCAAATTGAAGGCCTAGGCTCGCAACTATTAAGAGAAACTCAACGCGCAGAAAAAGCCGAAAGACTTCTCGAAGAGAAGGGATCAGAACTAGGCGAGGCAAGAATAGAATTTGAAAAACAATTGCGTAGTAAAGACGAAGAAGTTCGCGTTGCCAAAAAAGCCACTGAAAGCGTCCAACGGGAATTAGACGAAGCTAACGAGTCTCATCGACAAGAAACTGAGCGACTCAGAAAGGAATCTGCATCAGCAAAAGAGCGCTTGACATCAGAGCACGAAGAAGCCATGCGAAAACTAAAATCGATGCATACAGCAGACCTCGAACGACAACTTCGGGAGCAACGAGAAAGCTTTGACGAAGAGTCGAGACGCCTCGAAAGTCAATACAAAGAAAGCGAAAGAAAACTCACTGAGCAATATGACCAGCATGTTCATGAGTTAGAAACTCAGCTTCAAAGACAAAAAGAATTTTTTGATGAGGCTTTTGCAAAACTTGAAAGAAGTTACAAGGAATCCGAAGCAAAGCTTAGGGAAGAGTTTGGCCTCGCACTTCATGCTGTTGGGATTGAGAAAACAAGTGCTGAAGCTAGAGCTGAAGAGTTGCAACAAAGAGCTTCTGAACTTGAAGAGATTTTAAGAGACGCTCATAGCAAAGTTTCAAATTTACCTCGCTCACTTACAGAGGATCTCGATGAATCGCCCTTCCCAGGAAAACACATTGCCGGAAAGATTGAGCATCTCTTAAGTGAAAATCAGCGACTCAATATGGAGATGGAAGAGCTCCAAGATCAATTACAAGAGGTTCGAGAAAGTCACGGAATCGAACGCAAGCAACTTGAAGAATCACAACGAAAAGAACTCGAACAGCTTGCTCACAAGGCCGAAGAAGCAATCTCAGAACTCAAATCTGATATTGAAGGGTATACTTCAGAAATCGAGCGCTTGGGAAAACGCGTGAGTGGACTCATTTCAGCTCAAATTCGTGATAAACAAAAGCTAGAGGACTTAGAAGAAATCAATCGCGAACTGCGTGAAGAGCTTTTGAAAACAGAGGAACGTGAAGAATCTAAACAAAAAGCGGTTTTAGGATTGAGGTCCACTGTATCAGATCTCGAACGCGATTTAGAAAAAACAGGCGATGCACTTGGCGTTGCTAACTCAGAGATCGTCGAGCAGGATCAAACCATCAAAAGATTAAGGCAAGAGATTCTCCAGCGAGGCAAAACAATTGAGCAATTAGAAAGAGATGTTTCAAGCCTCTCAGAAGATCGCGAAGAACTTTTTTCTCAACTATTTCGAGAAAAAGAAAAAAATAGAAAGGTCGAAGAAAAACTCCTCTCATCTGAAGAACGGGCTGCTCGACTAGAAAAAGAGCTCCAGGAAAAGAATGAAGCCTATGAGAACCTCAGAGAAAAAACAGAAATCGCCCTCGTCAATATGCAACGCGAAGCCAAGAGAAGCGCCTCAGAGTATGAGCAGCAGATTTTGGAACTCACAAGCGCCCTTGAGGAAAAGACGGAAAGAGTCTTAGAGCTCGAAGAAGAAAACCGCGCTTTACAACAAACAGTTGAAAAGCAAAACGAAGAGCTCCTAGCCCTAAGAAAAGAAGTTAAGCTTCTACGTGCAGAAAATCACGAACTTTGGAGCATCCTTGAACGGCTTGCAGCGATTCTTAAAGTCACAATTGATCGAGGCAATTTAGAAAAAACCGGACAGTCCATCTTAGAAGGCATTAAAACCTCTGCATTTGCAAAGGGTGCCTTAGGAGAAGTTGCCAGCCACATTGGCTTAGCTGAAGATGCTGAGCCATCCGCTATCCATCACCGCATTGAAGAACTTCTTCAGGCAGAAAAAAAAAATGAGATGATGCAAAAAGCAGAAGCCGCGCTTCTCTTGAAACAAGTCGAAGAACTTGAAGCTTCTCCTAAAAAAGTTGCGAGTTCGGGTGAATTGACCCCCCGCGTAGGGAGTTCAACAGAACCCTCAGCAGTCAAGGTTGCATCTCAGCAAGTTGCATCTGAACTCACAAAACTTGTGAATGGACTGGGAAGCAAGCCGATATGCTTATCAAGATTAACTCGCAGACAACGGGAAGTCCTTGAATACACTCAACGTGCACTTTCGAACCCTGCCAGCCTTCCGGGGTATAAAACAGCTGTAAGTCTCGTCCTCAGTCATGCAAAAACAAAAGCGGAGAGCAAAAACCAAAAAGGGTTTAACGAACATATTTACTCGAAAAATAGCTTGTTCGACTTCATTGACAGATTGGATGACTTCATCCGAAGTGCTCCAGAAATCAAACAGATTGATACATGTCAACTTCGGTTGGAAGAACTGACAAGTGAAGCGAGACAAGTGAGCGCAAAGGGAACCGCCATGAGTCACCAAGAAATCGAGACTGTCACAAGAATTCTGCGCGAGATCGAACGGTTTGAATCCATTCGACAAGCTGCGGTGCAAAGCTTCTTCACGTCCTTTGTTCATATGATAGACACAAGGGGCCACCGAGGAATCAATCGGTTTACAAAGCAAGAAACATCTGGAAGTTCCTTCCCACACTTTGCAAAAGAGCTCATGATTCAATTCGCAGCACTGAATCAACTTGACGAACGATATTACGTGGGTAAAGATCGTCGAAACGATTTAATTCCTGAATGTCAAAATGTAGAAGAATTGCGCGTTCTTACAGAAGTGCTTCAACAAAGTTTAGGGGCCCTTTTCGCAAAAATTGTGCTTTAGATCGTGTCGCCACAATCTAGATCCAAGCCCCTATCAAAAGAAAAACCTCTTAAGAATCTGCTCCATTTGTTTCAGCAGAAGAGATGTCAACTTTTTTATCTTCAGAGGCAGCGGGCTGCACATCTGAAATGGCAGCTTTAAGCACTTCGATCTTGGCTCCATCTACCATTTTTAAGATGAGTGTGTCGGTCTTGATTTGAGCGACAGTTCCAACGATTCCCATTGCAGTGACGCGGTCGCCTTTGGAAAGGTTTGTGCGCAAGTCGTTCATTTTTTTACGTCTTTTTTGCTCTGGGCGCCAAAGAATGAGGTAAAAGAACACAAGTGCAATACCAATCATCATGAGAGTTTGATACATGCCTTGTCCACGCGCTGGCGCTGGCGCTTCATCTGCAAAAAGCGATGCAGACGCTAGAATGGGAAGTGAAAAGAGTAAACCTTTTTTCATGGGATTCCTTCGTTAAAAATTTTCTAAAACTTTTTTCTATTATATCTAAAGGATTGGTTATTTTTCTAGAACACAAATGTTTTCTATATGGGGAGTATGAGGAAATTGATCGACAGGCTGGATTTGGGTCAAATGATACCCTTGCTGGGTCAATTCAAAAATATTTTCACTTTGGGTTGTGGGATTGCACGAAACATATAGAATTTTTTTGGGGGAGAGACGCAAGATGTTTTCGAGCGCTTTAGCATCGAGACCCGTCCGCGGTGGATCGACGATGGCCAAATCGGCAGTGAGTTGAAACTCCGATAACACTTCACCAACATCGCCCCGAATCATCTTCATATTGGAAAGATTGTTCTGTTCAATATTTGTTTCTGCATCGCAGACAGCATAAGCGCACAGCTCAATCCCTAAGACTTTTTTAACATAAGGAGCAAAGATCATGCCTAAGGAACCAGAGCCTGCATAAAGGTCATAGACACGCATGGAAGGGTCAGGACGTGCCAAATCCAATGCGCGCTCAAAAAGTTTTTCTGCTTGAAAGGTATTGGGTTGAAAAAAGGAAGCAGGGCTGATGTGAAATTTCAGAGTTTGATCTTTGATTTTCAGTTCTTCTTTCAACCCATCGGGTCCTTGCAGATGCATTTCATAAAAGGTTGTGGGACGCCCTTTTTCAGCCTTATGGATCCGTAGATAAATGCTCGGGTTTTCGCCAGGAAGCACTTCAAGCATGGCCTGCTTGAAAGAGTCTAAGTCTGATTGTTTCACAAAATGCTCGTGATCGCCTGATACTGTGAGGAAAATCATCTTTTCCCCTGTTCTTTTGCCTTCCCTCAAAGTCAATGTGCGGAGAGAGCCGGTCCCCGAAGGAGGGTGAAAGGCTTTTAAGTTACGTGATTCCCACCATTTGATGGCCTGAAGTCGCATGGTTGTAAACCAGGGAGATGTGAGGTGACACTCTTGCAAGGTCAGAACCTTTCCACGGCTGCGGGTCATGATCAGCCCTAAAAACTTTTCGCCATCTTTGTTTTCTGAAAAAGTGAACTCCATTTTGTTGCGGTATTGCCAGGGCTCTTTGCACGGTACGATCGGATGAAAAGTTGCGTTTTCAAGGTAGTGAGCAAAGAGTTTACGTACTTTATCTTCTTTTTGTTGGAGTTGGGCAGCATACTTCAGCCGTTGCCAGCTGCAACCACCACATGTTCCTGCATGGATGCATCGAGGCTCAGTCCGATCTTTTGAAGCTTGAAGAAGTTTGAGAAGCGTTCCTTGATAAGCCCCTTTTTTCCGTTTGCCTAGAGTTACTTCTAGCTTATCCCCAACAACTGCTGAAACAACTTCTACTTTAACAGGAGGCTGATCTTCTTGTCTTTGGAGTAGGGCAAGGCCGTGGCCTTTCTTGGAATAGTCTGTGATGGTAAGATCAAATGTTTTTTTCAACTGGAATTGTACCTCCTATGATCAGGAGGTACATGATACCTAACGCTTGGTTTTCCGACGAGTGGTTTTCGTCTTCTTGCGCGTGGCTTTTTTGGCTGGTGTTTTGGTTTTTTTCTTGGTAGTTTTCTTTTTTGTCTTTCTCTTGCCCCCTCTTTCGGCAACCATTGATTCTTTACGGTATTGCTTGGCTAACTTTGCAAATTTAATGGTTCCTGTGCGTACCCGCTGCGAAGCGGCTTTGACTCCCCGCTCTGCTTTTTTGAGATCGCTTGTCATCTCTTCAAGCATGATGTGCATTTTCTTCACTGTATCTTTCAGCGCCATCGGACTGATATCCTCCGAAAATTAAGTCTCTCTTTTTTCAATAAAAAACGGCTCGTTATTTGCGCAATAATTTTCTACGAAAAGTTTTGAAATATAATAATGACTAAAAATCCCAAGAAAAAACTTCCCAAAATCCAAAAGTTGTCGTGGACTTTATGAGCTTCGGCAATCAACTCTTCAATTCCTAAAAAGAGAAGTGCTGCAACACCAAATGCGAGAGTTTCTGTCAGGACTTGCGCAGGCATGTGCGAAATGATGGAACTTCCTACAAGTGCTCCAATTGGAAGAAGAATCGTTATGAGGATAATCAGAGTGTATTGGTGTTTTTTATGAAACTCCGATTTTCTTAAACGAGAAGAAAGAGCAAGAACAAGAAAAAAAGCACAGAAACTCAGGGAAATCGCAATGAGAATTCCTCCTGACATTCCTGCAAGAAAGGAAACACCGATCAACAGGCCATCAAGAAAAAGATCTAATGCTGAACCAATGAGTAATCCCATGGGTAACTTAGTGGTCGATCCTTTTTTTGATAAATAATGAGCAAATTCATGCACCCCTAACATCACAGCTGCTCCAAGCACAAAACCCACTCCAATGGAAACTGGAGAACCATGATTGAGTATTTTTGGGAGAAGTTCTGTCGCAACAGCTCCTACAACAATCCCAGCGACAAAGTGTTGCAAACCACTCATGACTTTTTTGGGAAACGAGTAAATGGTAGCGAGACCACCCCCAATTAATGCAACTATCATGGGAATCAGCGCAAAGGCTGTAATGAGCAAAGGAGACGTCATATCAGCTCTAGGTGTTATTGAACTCTAACACTCTCATACTAAGCAAAAATAAAACTTTAAAGAACTTTTTGAAATGGAGATTCAATCGACTTAGTGTAAGCTGAAAAACTTTCCATCAATCTATGAGTCAGAGGATGCATGGACAAAGAAATGTCATCGACTTGGACAACTGGCACAACTTCTTTACTACTCGAAGTAATAAACGCGCCATCAAAGGATTTAAGCTCATCGTAACCAATGGTACGGATTTCAACAGAAATCCCCAGTTTTTCTAAAAGTTCAAGGATAACTTGTCTGGTGATCCCGAAGATGATTCCTTCTCCCGTGGTGACAACAGTCGACCCTCTGATACCAAAAAAGTTTGCCGTCCCCGTTTCTAGCAGAGTGTTGTTGTGACTCACAAATAGAACGTCGTGTCCTCCCCTTTTTTGTGCACGACGAATCGCCACAATGGCTGGTAAGTAGTGAATGCTTTTGCATGCAGGGAAAGGCCTCTCATAAACTTCTGTGACAAGAGAGACTCCCTTTTCATACATCTCTTTAGGAAAAGGTTGTACTGGATAAACCACGGCAAAAAAAGTGGGTCGATCGTCTGGAAGGTACTGATCGGTTGACTGCCCTCCTGTAAGGAAGATTTTAATGTTGGCTTCGGAATAAGGAGCTTTTTCGAGAAGTTGCTCAATGACCTCTGCTACTTCATGCATGGAAAGTGGAAGAGGAATTTCAATTTCCTTTGCAGAAGCTTCAAAACGTTTGAGATGATCCCATAGACGAAAAGGAAGCTTTTGGTAGGTCCGCAAAAAATCAAACACACCGTAGCCACGCATGATACTAAGATCAAGCACAGAAATTTTAGCTTCCTCAGCGGGGAGGATCTGATCATCTATATAGACTAAGCCTTCCATGTGCATAGAATACTATAGGCAGAATTATTCTTCAAAACTTCCAATCCTAAAAAGAAGCGTTTTTGCTTAGATAGTGTCGTCACGAGATGTGCAATAAAGAAGCAGCTCATGGAAGAAAAGTTCAATGCGATTAGATCGTAGGAAGCTCAAATCGAGCTTTGGAAGGAAGGCAACGACGAAATTTTCTCCAGAAGTCGTTTAAGGATTGACCATCTTATGGCGACACTATCTAGAGTTCATCTCCAAAGAAAAAGCGGTTTTTAAAAAAGGCTATGAGGAGAGTTGAAAAGAAGTAGAGGAACGAGCAGATGAAAATGGTGCTCAGTAAAAGATACCGAAGAGGCATACAGTTCGCCTCTTGGGGGGTGCTATGTGCGGCTAGAGGTCGAGCTGGTGTGACAGGGCGATGAATTGGGGCTGTAGAAGATGCATGAAACTCACAACTTTCTTTAACTTCTTCCAGGGTTTGAACATGCGGGTAATTTTGCAAAACGTACTCTGTAAATGCCCGAGGTTGTTGGTAATTTGACGTCGGACACTCTTTTAGATATTCATTCAAGTCACTTCTTAAAGTAACCAAGTCAGACTGCAATTGAAGATGTTCCAACCATGCCTTGGTTTTAGATGCATTCAGTTCATAGCGTATTGCAGCAAGCACTGCTGTAGCATACTCTCGATCATAAGTCATAAATTTTTCAATGATTCCATCTGAAGGAGGTTCATACTTCGGTTCAAGAAAGCTGGCAGCAAAATCGATCAAAAAAATAAGATGGATCAAAGAAAAGTCTCGACTATCACTATTCGAGCGTTGACGTATAATTGCGACCCTTATTGGAGCGCTTAGCTGTTCTTGACTCCAATCAATATCTGTATCTGGATAGCGAAGTTTAGTTTCCCACAAAGGACACGTAGTTAACTCTTTTACAGACTTGCTACACCATGGGCATCTGGCACCAAGCTCTTTAAACTTCTCGAGTTGAGAATAAGAAATGACATGTATGTTTTTAAAAAGGTCTGCTGGTATCCTTCCTTCATCAATAGAAGGGAGATCCTCCATACTACACCATTCACGCACTTGTTCGAAATTAATCCTTCCATCAGGTTTTAAACAATATGCGAAATGATCTGTAAAAAAAAGTTGGGCAAGCTTATTGATTTTGACAAACTCTTCAAAACTCTCGCGCTGGCAGTCTGGAATATAAAAACAAGACGATGTTTTATCATAAGAATAGATGTCCGTAGGGGTCATTTCAGGACTAAAGTGTGCGGGAAAAAGCTGAGGAGAAACGTTTGCCATGGTTCAACTAAGGCTTATTTTTCAAAGGGATCATATCACAGCTTTAAGAAGAAATCTACTCGTGACTAAATTTTGTGCGGAAATATTCAAATATGTGAAACCCAATTTTCAAAATGAATAACCCTACTATGCACTTGAAAATGAAGTATAAAAATTGTTTGTCATTTTGAGTAGTGGTCCCTTCATCTGGAACAGCCTTTTCTTCCTGATCATCAGCAGGAAAAAGAACACGTCGGACCGGGTCTTTCGGGTTTTCGACCTGGATCGGGTTTTGAAGAGATTGAAAAATGCGTGCAGCATACTCATGAGTGTAGAACCTTGCAAGGCGCTCTTTGGCGGGAGTATTCACGCGAGGTTGAAGGGGAACTATTTCATAATCTTCTTCATCTAAATTTACAGAAGGATATATGCGACACTCCCTACGTTCTACATCAAAATTAATTTCTTTTGTTTTGATGTGAGAAATCTTTAAGAAAGCTGGAAAATCCATATTTTGAGCAGCAATTTGCTGGGCCTTGCGGACAAGCTGATCGTCCCCAACTGACGCTAGTGGATAGACGAGTATTCCTGGCTCTTCATCATCAATATCGACTCCCGACATGTTGCCTAACAAAAAGTGTTGGCTCGAGTAAATGCCTCCGGGATGCAGAACTGAAGTTGTACGCTTGCCTGGTCGATAACGTGAGTACTCAACCTTAATACCAGGGTTTTCTTGCCTACGGACGACGCGGGAAAATCCATGATCCGTAAATGCTTCCTTTGTGTGTCTAAATACTTATGGGCCACGTATCGAATCGCTTCAATGTCGGGCTCATTTGCATAGAGTAAACCCACTAGAACATAATGATGCAGACTTGTCAGAACTCTCTTTGGTCCCGAAAAACATCTAAATGCAAGCTCCCTAATCTCATCAATCTCACTAGGAAAGGTAACATTGGGAAAAACATGACAAACAACAGTGTCTTGAAATAGAGTTGATGCTTCTACTCTCTCAGAATATGTTAAAAAATCACATTGATTGACCGCATCTTTTCCATGAGAAATCATGATCTCTAATGCGATCTGAATTTTCTGCTCTTTTCTAAGAGGTAAAGAAGAAATGAGTGGTTTAAAAAAATCTTGCGCTGTTGAAGTTTCAAGACTAATCGAAAGGACTTCTTCTTGATAGGTGAATAGATAAATCAAAATCTCATACTGATCGTCATGATCTAAATCAGTAAAAGAATGCTGGTTTTCCTTTATAGCGCGATACAGACTTGTTATAACCTGCTGCTTTTTATAGTCGTCGAGATCATAAAAATAACTTTCTTCAAGACCAATCTGCTGTTCTAGCGTCTCGTCTAAAACAACACCGTAGACTTCTCGTCTAAATTCGAGACTGCCAGGTCTTGGTGTTTCATAACATGCCATGTTGATCTATTGCCCTCACCAAAAAAAAAGCCATCCTAAGGTTTCCCTCAGGATGGCGAAATGAAAACTTGGCGACGACCTACTCTCCCGTACTCTAGTGCACAGTACCATCGGCGATGAAGAGCTTAACTTCTGAGTTCGGGATGGGATCAGGTGTTTCCTCTTCTCTACAGCCACCAAGAAAATTGAAAAGTCATCTTGATCATAACCTGACTTGAAACAACGCTTGAGAAAGCACTCAATCATTTTTCAATGATGAAAAAAAAAAGATTAAGCCGATGGACAGATTAGTACTGGTTAGCTCAATACATTGCTGTACTTACACACCCAGCCTATCAACCCTGTCGTCTTCAGGTTGTCTCATAGGGATACTTTATCTTGAAGGAGGCTTGGCGTTTAGATGCTTTCAACGCTTATCCTTTCCGAACATAGCTACCCGGCAATGCTCTTGGCAGAACAACCGGAACACCATTGGTTCGTCCACTTCGGTCCTCTCGTACTAGAAGCAGCTCTTCTCAAGTATCCTACGCCCACAGCAGATAGGGACCAAACTGTCTCACGACGTTCTGAACCCAGCTCGCGTACCGCTTTAATTGGCGAACAGCCAAACCCTTGGGACCTTCTACAGCCCCAGGATGCGATGAGCCGACATCGAGGTGCCAAACCGCCACGTCGATATGAACTCTTGGTGGCGATAAGCCTGTTATCCCCGGAGTACCTTTTATCCGTTAAGCGACGGCGATTCCACTTTCCACCGCCGGATCACTAAGTCCTACTTTCGTACCTGCTCGACTCGTTGGTCTCGCAGTCAACTTGCCTTATACCTTTACGCTCTAATCGTGATTGCCAACCACGATGAGGCAAGCTTTGAACTCCTCCGTTACATTTTAGGAGGATACCGCCCCAGTCAAACTGCCCGTCTGACAATGTCCGAACCCCGGATTCACGGGGCTTCGTTAGATTTTCAACATGTCAAGGCCGGTATTTCAAGGATGGCTCCAGAAATCCTGACGAATCTCTTTCACAGCCTCCCGGCTATCCTACACATGACAAGTCAAAAGCCAATATCAGAGTACAGTAAAGGTTCACGGGGTCTTTCCGTCTAGCTGCGGGTAAACGGCATCTTCACCGCTACTACAATTTCACCGAGTCTCTCGTTGAGACAGCGCCCAGATCGTTACGCCATTCGTGCAGGTCGGAACTTACCCGACAAGGAATTTCGCTCGATTAGTCCCTTTTGTTTCCAAAAGAGTCGGACTCTATCTTAGTTTGAAGACGATTCATTTGATTCTTGATCTCTCGAATTTCTTCGATTCCATCTTGAGTCAAATGATCACCTCTTTGGATTTTCAAGAGTATTTTCCTAAATTTTTGAAAATCTATTCGCTTTTTTGTCTTAAGCAAATGTTTTTCAAAAAAAGGTATGATTACTTTGAGTAAATGCTCAATTCCTCTAACACGATAACACATTCTATCTTGGTGGTTCTTACGAACTACACCACATCCAAAATGTGATTTCAGTGCAAAGAGTACTTGAACATCTCGCTCGTGTTGGACAACAGTGAATTCAGGTAACACTTGGTAACCCATTGATATTTCATCATGTTTACTTATTGAAACATGAAAACATCCTTCACAATCGACAAATCCGACTATCCATTGTGCATCTAAATGCATTTCAAACTCCAAACGTTTGGTCTCTGAGGATTCCAATTTAGCTCTTAGTTAACTTGACTCACCTGGGACAAGTTCTCACCTAAGAGTTTCAATCAATTAGTCTTTCCTGCGGATCGCCCACATATCTTTAAGGATTTTTACTGCTTAGATTTCTCTAAACGAGTACCTTAAAGCTTTTGAGGGTTTTCCCGCATATAGTTTGGTTTTACTAAGGCTAGCTATTAACCTTAGGACCGTTATAGTTACGGCCGCCATTCACCAGGGCTTAAATTCAGCGCTTCGCCCCAAAGGGCTGACGCCTCCTGTTGACCTTTTGGCATTGGGCAGGCATCACACCATATACTTCCTCTTAGACGAGTTTGCATAGTGCTGTGTTTTTGTTAAACAGTCGCCTGGGCCATTTCTCTGCGGCCCCCCGATGCTTATCCGCGAGGGAATCACACCAAGGGGCTCCTCTTCTTCCGAAGTTACGAGGATAATTTGCCGAGTTCCTTAACGAGAGTTGTCTCGCGCGCCTGAGAATACTCATCATGCCTACCTGTGTCGGTTTTGGTACGGTCACCATCAACGGTTAGAGACTATTTCTTGGAAGCCTAGCGCTACACCATCGGTTCCCCCGAAGGTTCCCCTTGTCCCCTACCTGGCTTTCCCTCAGCGGATTTACCTACTGAGCCACCTCATAGAGAAACGAACATCCAATAGTTCGCGTGCTTAACATACTTCGTCGTCCCATCACCATAGTTTTAGGTGGCGCAGGAATATTTAACCTGCTTTCCATCGCCTACGCATTTCTGCCTCGGCTTAGGGGCCGGCTAACCCAGGGAAGACGAGCTTTACCCTGGAAACCTTAGGCTTTCGGCGAGGAAGATTCTCACTTCCTTTATCGTGTACTCATGCCATGCATCCTCACTAGTATGCGCTCCAACACTCCTTACGGTATATCTTCACCGCACATACTACGCTCTCCTACCGCGCCATACTAATGTATGACACCCGCGATTTCGGCTCTATGCTTAGTCCCGTTTATTATCGGCGCAAAATCTCTCGGTTGGTGAGCTGTTACGCACTCTTTAAATGGTGGCTGCCTCTAAGCCAACATTCCAACTGTCTGTGAAACTTCACATCCTTACTCACTTAGCATAGAATTAGGGGCCTTAATCGGCGATCTGGGCTGTTCCCCTCTTGACAATGAAGCTTATCCCCCACTGTCTATCTCCTGACTTAACTTTTAGTATTCGGAGTTTGGTTTCCGTCGGTAGGCCGGTAGGCCCCCTTGGGAATCCAGTGCTCTACCCCCAAAAGTCTGAAAGTCAAGGCTAACCCTAAAGTTATTTCGGAGAGAACAAGATATCTCCAAGTTTGATTGGCCTTTCACCCCTATCCACAACTCATCCAAGTATTTTTCAACATACACTGGTTCGGACCTTCACTCGATGTTACTCGAGCTTCATCCTGGTCATGGATAGATCACTTGGTTTCGTGTCTAAATCATACGACTGTAAGCGCTATTAACGCTCGCTTTCACTCCGGCTCCGGAACGGATATTCCTTAACCTAGCCGTATAACTTAACTCGCTGGCTCATCATGCAAAAGGCACGCCATCAGCCATTTCCCTAAAAGGGATATAGGCCTCTGACCGCTTGTAAGCTACTGGTTTCAGATTCTATTTCACTCCCCTAACAGGGGTTCTTTTCACCTTTCCACCACTGTACTTGTGCACTATCGGTCATCGACGAGTATTTAGCCTTGGAGAGTGGTCTCCCCAGATTCAGACCGGGTTTCACGTGTCCGGCCCTACTCAGGTGCTAATCTCACTTAAGTTTTCCTTTTGCACACGGGGCTCTCACCCTGTATCGCTCACCTTCCCAGATGATTATGCTAAGTCCAATTAAGCTTTGTGACTAGTCCTACAACCCCGAAAATAAATTTTCGGTTTGGGCTATTCCCACTTCGCTCGCCGCTACTACGGGAATCTCAATTGATTTCTGTTCCTCTGCCTACTTAGATGTCTCAATTCAGCAGGTATCGCCTTCCTACCCTATGTATTCAGATAGGAATAGTGGAGGACTAACTCCACTGGGTTTCCCCATTCGGAAATCTTCGGTTCAATGCTTCTCTCCAGCTCCCCGAAGCTTATCGCAGGTACGCACGTCCTTCATCGCCTGTCGATGCCAAGGCATCCACCAATAGCTCTTAATAGCTTAATCAATAATTCGTGATCGGATATTCAACCGACTTTCCTCCCGCAAGCCAGGCTCACAGGAAAAATGCGATTGAATACCTTTCATCATTGATTTGATAATGAGTACTTGTTTCTCAAGCGCTGATTCAAATCAGCTTTGCTAGATATTTATATAGATTTACTATCTATGATAACTTTTCAATTTCTGTCAAGAAAACGCAGTTGCGCCATCTCGACAGTAAAAGCGAAGTGACAAGAGAACATAAGGTTTGCTCAACCTAGATTGGCAAAAAGCTCAAGGCTCTTTGCTATCTTGTCCATAAAGGAGGTGATCCAGCCGCACCTTCCGGTACGGCTACCTTGTTACGACTTCATCCCAGTCATCAGCCCTACCTTCGGCGTCTCTCTCCTTGCGGTTGAGTCGGCGACTTCGGGTAAGACCAACTTCCATGATGTGACGGGCGGTGTGTACAAGGCCCGGGAACGTATTCACGACGTTATTGCTGACACGTCATTACTAGCAATTCCAACTTCATGAAGTCGAGTTGCAGACTTCAATCCGAACTGGGATCGGCTTTTGGGATTTGCTTCACCTTTCGGCTTCGCTGCCTTCTGTACCGACCATTGTAGCACGTGTGTAGCCCCAGACATAAAGGCCATGCGGACTTGACGTCATCCTCACCTTCCTCCTAGTTAACCTAGGCAGTCTCGCTAGAGTCCCCACCATTACGTGTTGGTAACTAGCGACAAGGGTTGCGCTCGTTGCGGGACTTAACCCAACACCTCACGGCACGAGCTGACGACAGCCATGCAGCACCTGTCAAGAGGCCCTTGCGGGAAACATCATCTCTGATGCGGTCCTCTAAATGTCAAGCCTGGGTAAGGTTCTTCGCGTTGCATCGAATTAAACCACATGCTCCACTGCTTGTGCGGGCCCCCGTCAATTCTTTTGAGTTTCACCCTTGCGAGCGTACTCCCCAGGTGGCATACTTAACGCGTTAGCTACGGCACAGTCGGGGTTGAGACCAACTACACCAAGTATGCATCGTTTACAGCAAGGACTACCAGGGTATCTAATCCTGTTTGCTCCCCTTGCTCTCGCGCCTCAGCGTCAGGAATGAACTAGAAAACCGCCTTCGCCACCGGTGTTCTTCCACATATCTACGCATTTCACCGCTACACGTGGAATTCCGTTTTCTCCGTCCACCCTCAAGATAAGTAGTTTCAAATGCAGCTCCGGAGTTGAGCTCCGGAATTTCACATCTGACTTGCCTACCCGCCTACGCGCTCTTTACACCCAGTAAATCCGATTAATGCTTGCACCCTCCGTATTACCGCAGCTGCTGGCACGGAGTTAGCCGGTGCTTCTTTACCAAGTACCCTCAAATTAGGTAATTATTCGTTACCTTCTCTTGTTCCTTGGCGAAAGAACTTTACAACCCGAAGGCCTTCATCGTTCACACGGCGTCGCATCGTCAGGCTTTCGCCCATTGCGAATGATTCTCGACTGCAGCCTCCCGTAGGAGTCTGGGCAGTGTCTCAGTCCCAGTGTTGGCGGTCAACCTCTCAGCCCGCCTAGACGTCTTAGCCTTGGTGCGCCTTTACCACACCAACAAGCTGATATCCCATGAGCCTCTCTCCTACCGCAAGGTTCTTTGCAGAATCCCCAACTTTGAAGAAACCGGGCTACCCCAGCTCTCCTCATTCGGTATTAGCGGTCGTTTCCAACCGTTATCCCCAGGTAAGAGGTAAGTTACTCATGTATTACTAACCCTTTCGCCACTAAGTAGTAACAAGTTACTACTTCGTTCGACTTGCATGCCTCATCCACGCCGTCAGCATTCAATCTGAACCAGGATCAAATTCTCAATAAATAGAATCTAATCTTTGAATTTCCGAGGTCATAGCCTCGGATGAATTGATAAGAGCGTATATAAAACAAGTGTTCAAATATACGCGACAAACCTTATGCTTGTCACTTCACTTTTACTGTCAAAATAGCGCTGCAGCACTCAGGGTGCCACTCTCTCTTTCTCGAGTTTTTTTCAAGAAAGAATCTAACAAGATACAACACCAGTAATTTTCGCGCAACGAAATTTAAAATAAAATAAATTTTTTCCAAAGCTTCCTAGAGAAAAACAGCTTCAGAAGTGCTTCTCAGACCTGTTTTGAAAGTTCATTAAAATGAAAAAAATGGAAAAAAAGTCTCTCTTTTTTGCCGCTAAATCCTTTTTTGACGCGCTTTTTCAAGCGCTTCAACCCTTCCTTTTGTGGCTTAAAAAACCTTACTGAATCACAAATTGGATGATGGGAAAGGTTCCTTCATCATCTCTTTTTCATAGAACTGCTGGTTTATTTTGTCCGCCTGATACCTTAGCTCAGGGAAAATGGCTGTTATGGCTGACCATCTTGCCTTCGGCTCATAGGGAGGATTTCCAAGAACCCATATCTTATACTGTCTAGAAAAAATGTCTTTTAACCGTAAGATATCAATCCAATAGTTCACAAAAGTCACCAATCGATCTGCATCCATATTAAATGCATAGGCAAAAAACTCTTTGCCCAAAGATGGAGTCGTTTCCACAACCGCATAGTCTGGATACTTTGTCGGCCATGCAATCGCCGTTTCATCAGTCCACATGAATGCATTCACTTTGTTCTTCCCCTTTTCAAAGTAGTCTTCTATAGACCCAAATTCTACAATCCGCGCTTTAGGAAAATGAAATTGAGCAAGATTTTTCCACGTTGGATCTTCAATAATCCCGATCGTTAAATCTTCTTCTTTTTTCAATCGTGTATAGTCTGTGAAGTCTGCTTCATCTTCTCTAGGGACGACTAAAACAAAGCTTGTGGAAAGATAGGGTTTTGACATCGTGGCATTGACCAATCGAGTATGAGTCATAAAGATTGCGCCAACCGCTATATCAAATAGATTGTTTTCTAGATCAGACTCAAGGGTTCTCCACTCGTAGGGGATAAATTCAATGCTCACATTGAGAATGTGAGCAAGGGTATAAACAAAAGCGACATCAAACCCTGCCAGTTGATTTTGATCATTCCAATACACAAAAGGCATCACTTTTGGGTTGTAACCGACGCGCAGAATTCCTGTTGCTTTAATCCGACTCAATAAATCGCTCATTTTAGGGCTCTCAGGAAGCGTTTGATAAGCCTGCTTACGCGACAAATAGGCAACTTGAGGATACACTGTAACAGTTTGGTCGACATCTGTTACCCAATAGGAGTAAGGCCTTCCTTTAATGTGAATGAGGTTTAACTTACTGATAGGAAAAGAGAGTAAAAAGGCAGCGGGGATAATCAAGCATAGACACAAAAGTCTCCCACGATTCTTTTTTCTATGCTCTTTAAGTGAGAAGAAACCAATAAATGTGAGAGTAAACATGCACATCACACTGGCTAAAGTTTGAAAGTTTCTCGTGAGAGGCATTAACTGAACATACAAACTTGTTGCGTCTTGTGAAATATGCCATTGCGTCGCAAAAAACTTTACCGCCAAAATTGTGGTTGTTGGAGATCCAAAAGAGGCAATCCAACCTACGATTGGAGCGAGATAAAATTGCGCCTTCGTAAGAGGCGCGTGATAGAAGTGTCCCGCAAAGAACACAAACAAGATGACGATGACGTTCCCGATTTGAGCAAAGGAATACGAAATCAAAGGAATCGATTCAAAGTCTTTTGGCTCTTTGTGATTTTCTTTTTGTCTTTCGTAAAACTCTTGTGCTGCACGTTGAATGAAAGGGATCGCGATCACAGAGATTCCTGTAGCGAAGCAAACAATAAGTCCTGTTCGAAGTGTTGAGAAGATTTCACGATACTTGATTGGAACTAAGAATTTCAAAAATAGGGGTAACACGACAAAAACAGTCAGGAGTGCAAAAATGACGTAAGAAATCAGATAAAATTGAATCTCATTAAATTGGTCGACCGTAAGAGTTCCAACAGTCGATGCAATCAGGGCAAAAGTTCCCACTGGAGCGAGTCGGGTCAACCAATTGAATATCTTTAAAATGCCCTTCACTCCAACAGATAAAACATCCAGTACCTTCTCTTTTTTTTCCATCCTTATCAAAGTCACTCCCATAATGATAGAAAAGATGGTGACAGCAGGAATGAAATTGAACGTCAGAGCATAAAAGGGGTTCTCCGGCACAAAATAACTCAAGATGTGCTGCACAAAACCGCCCGGCTCTGATGAAGTTGGTGTAATAAATTGCCTTTGAGTCTGGGGGATCAGATTCACAAAAATCATGATGAGAACAAGGCTTAAAATCCAGATCACCAAAAATGGCTTCCAGATTTTTTTCAACAGGAGCTGCCAACCTCTCTTGGAAAACAACCCAATACTATAAATGATCCCAAAGACAATATATGGCAGGACGACCATTTCAAGTGACATGACATAGAGAGACCCAATAGGCATGAGGTAAGACGCAAAGTCTCCAAATAATAGGCCAACGCAAATCCCCAGGGCTGCCGCAATTAGAGTTTGCACTCCCGAATTTAAACTTAGAAACCAACGGACCATCGCATCACTAGATTTTTTTCTCTTATACCTCAAAGAAAGCTCTAGTCAAGCGAGTAAACAGAGAAAGGAGGCAAAAGCCTCCTTATTTTTTAAGCGCCCAGGCGATCTAGCGCTTCGACTTGAGCTTTTGCTGCTTCAATTTGAGGGCGATCAAAAACCAAAAAGGAGACTTGTTTTTCACCATTAAAATGAAAAATGACATCACCTCGACTGTTTGGCATTTCAACTCCTGGAAACCGATATTCCCATGCTGCCTCTGTCAGCCAAAGCGAAGGGTCATCATCTTCATTAAAAAGTTCACAGTTATAAATACCTGCTTCTCCGTATAATTTTATGTCTTCGAAAAATGCAGGCATCTGTTTTGCATCAAAAATCTCTCGATCAACAAGTAGTTGAATGGCTTCCTCTTCTGAAAGACCCTCGAGCTCTGGCTGCAAATCCATGAATAAGTGTAGAAACTCATCTTTACTTGCTATTCCAGTCACAGACTGCAACATTTGAAAAGCGGTTTCTTCATGCCAAAGTGAGATCTTCCCACAGAGAGTTTTCAAGGTCTGAGCCTCTTCAAAAGGGCATCCTTTTTGTTCGAATTGGTGAACAACTCTTTTCGATAGTACCATTAGATCGATAAATCCAGGATGATTTGGGGACGTGACTTGCCTTCCTTGCCAAATCGAATCGACAATCACCCAATTCGCTTCTGCATCTTGAAGAAGCTCTTCAATTTGAGCAAAAGTTTCTGCTCCATCGATTGCTGAATCTAATTCTACTGACATTTCCTACCTTCTTTTTTTAATTGTCTTGAAACGGGAAAAAATATATATAAAAACGCGATTCAGTTCAACTTTTTTAATTAAAAAATTTAATAATAAAAAACAATATGCATTTTTCTAGGAAGCATTGTTAATTTAAGTAAGTTGGAAGAGGTCCTCTTATGAGGAAAATGCAAGGCGATCGATGCAGGCAAGCGGGTTGTCGAAGTAGATCAACGCCGAAATTTCCCTTAAGAAGGTCTAAGACAACATAGCGTAATTAATGATACTCCCTAAAAAAGGTAGACATAGAAGAGCATTCCGAGAATGTACCCGATGAATACGGGAAAGCTGATCTTTTTGAAGTAGGAGAAGAAGTCGACTTTTTCGAGTCCCATGAGAGCAACGCCTGCTGATGACCCCATCACGAGAATACTTCCACCTGTTCCCGCAGCATAGGCAATCATGAGCCATAATGGAGAGTCAACTGGAACGGTTTGCATATCGTACATACCCATTGTCGCGGCAACGAGGGGCACGTTATCAATAATAGCTGAGACAATTCCAATGATTGTTGCAATGATGGCTTCATTTTTGAGGTACTTATCCATCGCCATGGCAGCCGACTCGAGGAGCCCTGTCGATTCAAGAGCATTGACACTGAGCAGGATTCCTAAAAAGAAGAGGATACTTGAGACATCAATCTTCGTCAAAATAAAGGGAACACGAAGGTGTTTCCGTTGTTCGTGTTTGTGATGCATGATGTCAGTGATAAGCCACATGATAGAGAGTGAAATGAGCATGCCCATAAAGGGGGGCATGCCTGTGAGCCACTTGAAAAATGGAACAAATAGAAACAAAATGATCCCGCAATAAAAAACGAGATGAGCCCCTGGCTCAAGCGGTTCATCACGAAAATCAATTTCAGATTTGGGGAACTTTCCTTTCACGCAAAAGGTGTAAACGAGCAAAGGGAAAAGTAACGAAACTAAGCTGGGAAAGAAAATTTCACCAATGACTTTAGTCGTCGTGATTTGCCCTCCAATCCAAAGCATGGTCGTGGTGACATCTCCAATCGGAGTCCAAGCACCTCCAGCGTTTGCAGCAACAATGACCATACAAGAATAGAGAAAACGTTCGTTCCGGTGCGGGATGAGCTTACGCAAAATCGAAATCATCAAAATCGTCGTGGTCAAGTTATCGAGCACGGCAGACAGAAAAAAGGAAATAAAACAAATCACCCACAGCATTTTCCGTTTAGATCGGGTATGCAGGTAATGAATAAAAGTATTAAACCCTTTGTGTGAGTCGATGAGTTCGACAAGTGTCATCGCACCCAAAAGAAAGAAAAGAATTTGGGAAACATCACTTAAATGGGTGCCTAAATAAGCCAAACTTGTCTCAAGAGGTTGGGGATCCCCAACAAAATAAATGAGCCAACACAAGACGGCTAGAAGAAGTGCAACAGCTGTTTTGTTGACTCGAATGATGAATTCAAGAATGATGGCAAGATAACCAATACAAAAAATAGTGATTAAGAAGTTGTGCGAAAATGTAAAGATTTCCAAATTTACCACCTCATAGACAAGACGACATGGCGTCGACCACACCTTGTAGCTAAGAGTATCGCCTTCTTCCAATAAATGACAACCAATTTTGTAAAGCATTGCATGGAAACGTTCTACTCATCGATTAAACCTAATCTAAAAAGGTACCTGATTCGATGCAGTTTACTTTTTGTCTTACCAGGGTTTGTTCTTCTGTTTTATATGGGAGTTTTTCTTAAAACTTCAGCTCTTGAAAGGTGGGGACTTTGGGGGTTTGCCTTGAGTTTTGTGCTCATTTCCGCGGGAATGATCCCCTATCGACGGATCATTCGCTTAGAAACAACTCCCCACTCCTTGTCACTTGAAAAAGACGGTCTTTGTTTTACCCATGCAAAAAAAGGGGCGATTGTTTTCCCCATCGACCAAATCAAGACATTTCATTTTGTGCAGCGTAAAGGATTTTACGGCATTCGTATGCAGCTTGAAGACGGCAAACACTTTTTGCTTCCTTACTTTTCGAAAAAAACGTTTGAAGCACTGTCACAAATAAAAGATGTCTAGCTGATTCCAGCTTGGATGATATCGTGCATATGAAGCAGGCCCACTAGCTTCTGATTTTCTAGGACAGGCAGCATCATCACTCGCCTTTCGGGATTTTGTTGCATGAGCGTTAAGGCTTCCCAAGCAAGCAAGTTTTCACTGATTGAGAAAAAGCTTGGCATCATGAGCTCTTGCATCGGCTTTTCTAAAACCCCTGTTGGATCTTTTTGAATGCAGCGGCGCAAGTCTCCATCGGTAAAAATTCCCTTGAGTTTTCCTTTATCATCAGTAATGAGGAGGCAACCACACCGCTTGTTGGTAAGCTCGATGATCCCTTCCCGTAAAGGTTGATTGGGATGACAGATGGGCAATCGCTGGTCCTTGAGCATAAGGTCATGCACACGGACAGTGACTTTTTTTCCGATATTTCCAGCTGGATGGTTTAGGGCATACTCATCCAAACTAAAGCGCTTGGCTTTCATCAGGGCCATCGTCAAGACATCTCCAAAAATCAACTGAACTGCTGTGGATGTCGTAGGAGCTAAGTCAAAAGGGCACAGCTCTTTGACAAACGGAAGATGGATGCCAAGATGGCATGCTTCAAGCAACCTGCACTGAGGGTTGGACATCCAGGCAATGGCTTTGGCTCCCCTTTCTTTGACAAAAGGGATCAAGTTGAGAAGCTCTTCGCTTTCCCCACTTTTGCTAATACAAATCAGCAGGTCGTCTTTGCCGACAATGCCGATGTCGCCATGCAGGGCATTCATGGGAGGAAGATAAAGGGAAGTCGTTCCGGTTGAAATCATCGTCGTTGAGAGTTTTTCAGCAATGATTCCACTTTTTCCAACTCCGGTAAAGATTAACTTACCCTTGCAGCTCTTAAACTCCTGAAAGATTTCTTCTGCTTTTTTGGTGTCGATTCGATCGAAAAAATGGTTCAAATTGAGCTGGTACTCTTCAAAGAGTTCCTTTAACATCGCATTCCTCTTGATCTCAAGACTTGAATGGTATAATTATGAGATTAATATAGCAAGGAGTCGAATCGTGAATCAAAAAGTTCCTATCACAATCGCGCGAGGCGATGGAATCGGTCCAGAAATTATGGATGCAACACTGCAGGTCTTGGATGCTTCTGGTGCAGCACTTGACTACCGTGAGGTCGAAATCGGTGAAAAGGTTTATCTCGCGGGACATCCCACAGGGATTGAAGATTCGACATGGGAGACGATCCGTCAAACAAAAGCCTTTCTCAAAGCCCCGATCACGACACCTCAAGGAGGTGGCTTCAAAAGTCTGAACGTGACGATTCGGACAACTCTAGGGCTCTATGCGAATGTGCGCCCTTGTGTCTCCTATCATCCTTTTGTGGCAACAAAGCATCCCGAAATGGATGTGGTGATCGTTCGTGAGAATGAGGAAGACCTCTATTCAGGAATCGAATACCGCCAATCCCCTGAGGTCTGTGAATCGATCAAACTGATTTCCGAACCGGGATCCGAAAAAATCATCCGCTATGCCTTCGAATATGCTAAGCGCAACAATCGGAAGAAGGTGACCTGCTTTGTGAAAGATAATATCATGAAGCTTTCCGATGGGCTATTCCACGCGGTTTTTAACCGCGTCGCAAAAGATTACCCCAACATTGAGAGTGATCACTGGATTGTCGACATCGGAGCTGCAAAGCTTGCTGATACCCCCGAGCTTTTTGATGTCGTGGTGATGCCCAACCTTTACGGCGACATCTTATCTGATGTGGGTGCCCAAATTGCCGGATCAGTCGGTCTTGTAGGATCAGCAAATATTGGAGACCATGGCGCGATGTTTGAGGCAATTCACGGCTCAGCCCCAAGACGTGCTGGACAAAATGTGGCCAACCCTTCAGCTCTCATGCTTGCTTCTGTTTTACTTCTTCTCCACGTCGGGCTAAAAAACGAGGCTGAAGCTGTTCATAATGCTTGGCTGAAAACAATCGAAGATGGTGTCCACACCTATGACATTTTCAAAGATGGTGTGAGCAAACAAAAAGTAGGAACAAAAGAGTTTGCCGACGCGGTTGCGGGTAACTTAGGGCAAAAGCCTGCTGAGCTCAAAGCTGTCTCTTATGGCGAGTCTAAAAGTGAAAAAGAGCCAAAGTTTGAACGCACCCCCATCAATGTAAAGCGAAAATTAGTTGGCATCGATGTCTACATCTACTCCAATTTGACGCTCGAAGAATTTGAAAAAAATATGACATCTGAGTCGTATGGTGAATTCAACCTTGAAATGATTAGCAATCGAGGAGCACGTGTCTATCCTGGAGGAATGCCTGAAACTTTTTGCATTGACCAATGGCGCGTCCGTTTCATGCATGAAGGAGTCTGCACCCTAGAAGATCTCCTAGACTTACTGAAAAGCCTCATAAAAGGACGATGGGACATCATCAAAACAGAACATCTGTATGATTTTGATGGCCAGCCAGGATATTCATCCCCCAAAGGGTAAATGAACCTGCCTTAGTCGATTCTCGCATGCTTTTTAGTCACCATTGTGCCACCAATTACTGTGTTGTGAGCCTTGATTCCAGCCGCTATTCTGCCAGCTATTGCCACTTTGCGAGCTCTGGTTCCACCTATTTTCGTTCCACCCATTACTGTTTTGTGAGTTCTGATTCCAACCGCTATTCTGCCAGCCATTGCCACTTTGTGAACTCTGATTCCATCCATCATTGCCCCACCAATTGCCCTTTTGATTTTCGTGACTAGACTTCTTTTCATTTTGGGCATTGAGCTGAACAGCAGGCATAGAAGTCCATGTTGGATGAAGTCCCGGAGCTTTTTGGCTATCATGATGGCGATCATAATAGCTCTGAAAAGACCCTCTCCAATTAATAGCATATCCAGAATCACCTTCTAAAAGCTCGACAGGCTCTAAGTAACCCTCTGGGCGTAAGAAAACAACTTCTGAGTCCTTAGGAGGAAGACCATCATTTTGCAAAAAGGGAAAGTCATTTTGGATACGTTTGTAACCTTGCTCAATTTGATCTGCCGTGAAACCTACTGCTTTCAGCTCTGTAATTGACATAATGGATGCACCTATCAATGTGCCTTTGGTGCGACATTTCACTGCTACCTTATCTTGTGTTAAATAGGTCGGAGCACCAAGAGAATAGTAATCTCCTACATCACCCATCTCATCAACTTCATCTTGAAACCCCCATGCATAGCCCGTTGCTTTCGAGGTATTACCTACGGCATAATTTTGAAATCCTTCTTCAAAAAGCATACGTTTGACTTTCTCTGGAGTTTGAGCTGAATACACTTCCAATCCAGGACCTAGCCTCCTAGGATTTGCAAGTGCGTAGACTTGGTTATCTTTGCTGACATTTTCTTTGACATACATAATTTTTTCAGCAGAAATTAGGTTATATTCATCTCGTACAACTGCAGCTTTTTCTCGGATAGCTGTTAACATTGCCGGATTCCCAGCATGTAAATTTAAAAGATTGTCTAAACGAATCGATAAAGCTTCATGCTGCCTCAGCTGCAAATTATACTCTTTTATTTTATCTCGAATAGGTGGCTCTTCATCAAGTTTGTTTAGATCATAAACAGTCACCGACTCAATCACTCCTTTTAGCTCATTCTCAACGGCCTCTTTAGCTTCTTCAGGAGTTAATACTTCAATCTGATCTTCAGGCGGAGTTATGGGAAGTGCTAAACTTTCAGCATGTTTATTTGAAATTGTTTGACTTGAAGAAGATACACAGAAAGAAATCGCTGCAATCGCTGTTAATGCAACTGCTGTGACGATAACTTGTGTTTGTGTTACTTCAGAGACAGCATACCCAACCTCAAATAGAGTGTTCCCGGCATGCAAAGCAAGTGACGCTATGCTCATTTTTTTCTCCCCATTCCTTTTTTCCTTACGTTATTTGTAATCATCCCTCGATTCGAAGCAAAGGGTTTACTCTGTCTGAATTAGAAAACCATCTTATTGTTATATAATAACATAAATATTCTTTTAGAGTTAATAAATAATTCTATTTAATTATTTAATATGATATAATTTCTTTTAATGATGGAAAGTTAAGGGGAGAACACATGTCAATTAAGACTAGTAGTGCATATCACTATTTATCAACGACTTATAAAATAAGTCTTTCAAGTCAAAATACCTTCCCAGATATTCATCCAACAGTAGATTTTTACATAAACAATTGAATATTAATTCATTAAGAACGTCTTTAAAAAAGTAAAGCCGATCTTAACAAGTATTAAAAAAAGAAAAGGAATGGGGAAGAAAAATGTCGTTGAATGTCTCAAAACATGGGCAATTAGCTACTAATAACTTAAGCACCACTACTAGTGACTCAAGTCAAACAAGTCAATACTTATCAGTTAATGAGTTATACCAAAAACAGACTGATTCTCAAGGATCGGGTCTCAGATTGGAAAATTCAGAGGTCGTTCAATATTACGGAGCTCATGAGAGTACCTCAACCCAAAAGCTAGCCTTGGAAGATCTGAAAAAAGCTTCTCAGGCTTCACGTGAATTGGCGAAGTTCTCTCTAGCCAATCCTTCTGCTGAGACAAAAGTTCTTGTGAAGGAAAACTTTCGAGCACTCGGCCGCTTAATTGAAAAATACCAGCTAGATGTAGAAGATCTAGATTTCTTATTAGAAGGAGTTCCAGATGCTCGTTCAGATTTTTCTTGGAAATATACTCCTGATCGAGAGGAGAGACTTGCAAAACTCGAAGTCTTAATTCAGAACCTTTCTCATTTTGATGAGGTTCAAGATTTCGATAAAAATTTTGCACAATATGCTGCGGACTTAGATACACTTTTTACAGCGATTGGCTACCGCGCAATTGGACCTTCATGGATCAAAAATACACATGAACCCTCTGAGCGAATCAAAGCTCTTGTCGGAGATTTTAGAGGCTCGGGTTTTCTCATTCCGGCTTTAGGAGCAAAAGAGTTCCCTAATCGTTCAGCAGATGATGCCAAAAACAGTCAAGCTCCAATCGCATTTGAAATCCCTATGGGAACCCAAGAAAAACTACACAATCAAGAAGAAGAGAAAGAAGGATTACCTTCTCGTTTGTTTACTTTTGATTCCTATGTTGCAAAGGGGCTCTCACATGGAATTCCCATGCGTGCGCATACATCCGGATCAGCTCCACTCACTCTTGCTGCACAACGCTTTGTGCTTGAAGTGAATCAAACTCAACTTGGGGAATCAGAACTGGTCCAAACTGGTGGCATTCTTTGTGCGACTTATGACTTAGGAGATTTTCACACCTTTGCTGAAACAGCTGCGGGGATTGCCCATTATTATCAAACAGTTTTTCCTGATATGAGCTTTTTAAATGAAAAAATCTCAATTTTAGAAGAAGTCGATCCTAAGACTTTTTTAGCACTTGGGGTTGGATTTCTGCAGAGCCTTGTAAGTAAAGAAGACTCTATGGAATTTGATAGCAAGTCTTTTGATGTGATTAAACATTACACAAACAAAGAGCCTCAATTAAAGGTTTCACCTGAGGAATCTACTTGGAGTTCATGCGTCAACGTGCTTGAAGAGTTAAAGCAAAACTTGCCTTCGCTGGATTTCACGACATCGTTTTTAGATGGAAGGGCGATCTTTTCTATTGGATCAGCTGTGGGAGCTGCTTAATTTTGAGGCTCCTTCGTTTCGAAGGAGCCTTTTTTATAAGTGTCGCAAGTCTTCTCTGTTGCTGATTTAAGAGTAACTCTTAGAGCGCAATGTCTTGTTCAAGATGCTGTTTCACTGCTGCTAAAAATCCACAGCCATACATCCCATCAATCACACGGTGATCAAATGTGAGAGAAAGGTGTAGCATGGAGCGAATTGCCATGGTGTCGTCGTCAAGCGCAATCACTTTCTTTTGAATGGCGCCCACTCCAACGATTGCTACTTCAGGAAAACGAATGATCGGCACTCCGATAAGAGTTCCTGACATTCCAAAGTTGGTCATTGTAATCGTTCCTTCCTTCACTTGATTCGGATCAAGACGGTTTGAACGCGCTTTTTGGGATAGGTCAGCCACTTCCTTCGCAATGTCTGGAATGGTACGTCCTTGACAATTTTGAATCACAGGAACGAGGATCCCTTGCTCGACACTTACAGCTATTCCCAAGTTGACGAAACGTTTCACGACAATTGTGTCATCTTCTAGAGAAGAGTTGATGAGAGGAAACTCTTTCACAGCGCTTGCTATGGCTTTGGCAATGAAGCTTGTGATCGATAGTTTATAACCATGCTTTTTGAGGAAGCTTTCTTTTTCTCGCGCAATGTATTTGATCACTTTCGTGATATCCACTTCATTGACAAGCGTCGCATGCGGAGCTTCGTAGAAGGAGCGAACCATGTTTTCAGCAATCATTTTGCGCATGCCGGTCATCTTCATCCGCTCAATTTGCTCAGTGGAGCTGACTGCTGGCGCTGGCTTTTGTCCTTTTTGCGACAAGTATTTCTCTAAATCTCTTTTCGAGAGACGTCCTCCTGCACCTGTAGCCGGGATATTGGCAAGTTCCTCGAGATTCACTCCTTTTTCTCGCGCAATTTTCAAAACGACCGGAGTGAAAAAACTCTTCATGGAAGGGCCGGTTGGACTTGCAGCAACTTCTTCGGCCTTCTCGGGCTGCTTAGGTTCAGGTGCTGCAGAGGTGATTTCAGCGGTGGTGATTGTCGCAATGAGAGCTCCAACATCAAGTTCCTCATCAGGTGCAGCATGAATGGCTTTAATTCTCCCGGAAACAGGCGAGGGAATTTCACTGTTGACTTTGTCTGTTGAAACTTCGAGAAGAGGCTCATCGAGTTTGACTACATCGCCTTCTTTTTTAAACCATTGGACAATGGTTGCACTGACAATGCTTTCTCCGAGCTTTGGGAGTTTGACTTCAACTTCTTCTTCCATTGAACCTATTTCCTATTCCAACCATGTCACAGCATGGTACTGTTTCTCATCAATTTGTTTTTCTTGCTTTGCAATAAAGACTGCCGCAACAGCATCTCCTAAGATATTGACAACCGCAGAAACCATTTCTCTTAAACGATCCACTCCTGCAACAAGTGCAATCCCCTCTAAAGGAAGGCCCATCGCGTTGAGAACAACAGATAGCATCACGATTCCAGTTCCTGGAATTCCTGCAGCACCAATTGCAGAGACAAGTGAGACAAAAATAAGGATGGCAATTTTCACCCATGTAATGGCAATTCCGTAAGCTTGAGCAATAAAGATTGCTGAAATGGCCTGACCAATCGCAGCTCCATTCATGTTGATGGTCGATCCAAGAGAAAGGACAAATCCCGAGATGTCTGGAGAAATTCCCAAGTGGTAGCGGGCGCATTCAAGAGATACAGGGAGGGTTGCAGAGCTACTACTTGTTGTAAAAGCAAGAACAATCGCATCTTTCATTCCTTTGAAAAATGGACCGATTTTCAGTTTTGCCAAATACTTCAAGGAAAGAGCAAAAACAATGAAAATTTGGAGAATGCAAGCAATGTAGTTACATAACAAAAACTTCAGGAGGGGCAAAATCACTTTGATCCCAACAGATCCGACTGCCGTTGCAATGAGGGCAAAGACTCCATATGGAGCGAGTTTCATGATAAAGTGTGTAAGTGAATACATCACTTCGCAGACCGATTCTAAGAAACCTAAGACCACTTTTCCTTTCTCACCTGAAAGGGTGATCGCAAAGGCAAAGAAGATCGCAAAGACGATGATCTGCAACACGTTCCCCTCAGCAAAAGCTGCGAAAGGATTCGACGGAACAATCGCAAATAAAAAGTCCATGATCCCAAGGCCTTGCATAGAAGCTCCTGATTGGGGAGGAAGAGGAAGACTTAGTCCAGTTCCTGGCTTCATTAGAAAGACCATTAATAGCCCAAAGGTAATAGAAAGGACCGTTGTTCCAGCATAAAAGAGAACGGTGCGGATTCCAATCCGGCCTAATTTTTTGGGATCACTAATGTGACACATTCCTGTGACAAGTGAAGAAAAAACGATCAGGCCAACAAGCATCTTGAGAAGATCGATAAAGGCCTTTCCAATTCTCTCTAGAAAGTCAACTTGGTGTCCTAAAACAAGTCCCGCAATAACCCCTAACACAAGTCCGATGAGAATTTTAATCCACGGCTTCATGAAGATGCCTCTTCGGTTAGGGTTAAAATCTGTTTGAGCAGTTGATTGTAATTTTCAGCTTGAGACACAACCTGCAAAGACGCTTTCACACAGGCAATTGGAAGAGAAAGTTTCATGGGGTTGGGAAGTTTCACCCAATCTTTTTCTGAACACAAAAGAAATTCACACCCTTTCTCTTCTGCCAAAATAGCAAGATCGACAAGTTGGCGCCGCGTGGGGGGGATATGATCGGGAAGAATGAGTGTTTCTGCAATGTCAATTCCCATCTGCTCAATGGTTTTTAAGAATGACTTCGGTTTTCCAAGCCCACAAAAAACTGCAGCCCGTTTCCCTTGAACATCATTCCAAACTTCTCCGTTTTCCCCTTCAATCGCGTCAGGAACCATCTGCATTCCAATCAAGGATGCTGAAGTTTGCTGTTCGACTTCTTTCTTGAGCTCTTCAAAATGGTTTTGGTCTCGAACGTGATTGATAATCACGAAATCAGCTTCCTTCAGTCGTTTAGGTGAATCCCTTAAATATCCACGAGGAAGATAAAACCCCTTTCCATAGAGATCATCTGCATGGAGCATGACTATTTCAAGATCGCGATGAAGGCGTCGATATTGCATCCCATCATCTAGCAAAACAAGCTCTGCTTCATGATAGGCTGCCCGCTGGGCATTGAGTCGCCTATCTTTTCCAACAAATAGTGTGAGCTCGGGTAAGGTCTTCCAAAGCAAGAAGGCCTCATCACCACACACCTTCGGAGTGATGCGAGACCGGTCGATTAAATGGAAGCTCCCTCCGACCTTTTCGATTTCTGAGCGATATCCTCGAAGTAACACAGATACTCGTTTATCTCGGGAAAGATCCTTTCCAAGCTTTTGAATCAAAGCAGTTTTTCCCGTCCCTCCTGCAATGATGTTCCCAATACTTATCACAGGTATATCAACTTTTGACTCTTTCAGCAGGTGGCAATCAAAGGCCAAGTTTCGGAGGCTCACTCCAAACTTGAAAAGCTTGCTCAATCCATGCAGTACACCTCGCACCAAGGAGGACTTTCTCCGTCCCTCAATATGGTCGGTGATATAAGATTCAAGTTGAACCGTCATAGACTTAGTGGGCTCCCGCTGGTTCGAGATCAATTTCTTCTGCATGTTGCATAAGCTCTGCTTCAACCATTTCAATTACGATATGAATCGCAGCCATGTGTGCTTCTTGAATGCGGTCAGAATATTTGAATCCAGAAACGATCCATTCTAAGTCACAAAGGCCTTTCATCTTACCCCCTGTTTTCCCCAGAAA
Source organism: Simkania sp. (assembly GCF_965215465.1). Taxonomy (GTDB): domain Bacteria; phylum Chlamydiota; class Chlamydiia; order Chlamydiales; family Simkaniaceae; genus Simkania. The sequence goes on from NZ_OZ244056.1 coordinate 2,222,675, forward strand.
AGCAACCGTTTTGACCCCCTTTTTTTGACTCGCTTCTACTGCTCGAAGAAGATTTTCAGAATTTCCACTCGTGGTCAGAGCAATAAAGAGGTCTCCTTTTTTCCCATGGGCTTGAACACCTCTAGCAAAGATATCATCAAAGGATAAGTCGTTGGCAACACAACTCATATGGCCTGGATCAGAAAGGGCAATGGCAGGTAAAGCTTGCCGTTTTGCCCTAAAGAAACCAGTCATTTCCTCAGCAAAGTGCATGGCATCACATAAGCTTCCTCCATTGCCGGCAATAAGAAGCTTGCCGCCTTGCCGATAGGTGTCGATAATCATCCAGGAAAGCTTTTCAAGAAACTCCAGTCCTTCTTCAGAAGCTAAAGTCTGAATGGCTTGGATGGCTTCCTTGACAGACTTCTTGATCGGTTCGCGCATTGTAACCCCGTTTTCAGAAAATAGAAAATTTTTTATAGAGTTTAGTCGTTTGCGCGAGTGTAACCAAAATGACAATATTTATCCAGTGGGGACAAAGCCTAGTGGCGAAATCCTCCACCGCCGCGTCTTGGTGGACCACCACGTCCGCCACCGCTTTGCTCACGGGCTTCACTAACTGTGAGAGCGCGACCGCCAATTTCTTTTCCATTGAGATTCTCAATTGCGGCTGCTCCTTCTTCCTTTGACTCCAGCTCAACAAAGCCAAAGCCTCTAGACTGCCCAGTTTCGCGATCTTTGATAATCTTAGGGTTTTTAGGGGATCCAAATTCAGTCAAGAGCTGCAAGAGGTCGTCCTCGGTATATTCTTTTGGTAAGTTTCCAACAAAAAGTTTCATGAGTTTTCTCCAAATAAGGTAGTGTAAAAGACCGCTCCAAAATAGGGCTTCAAAAGATCCCAAAACGGTAACGATGACCATTGTACCCGAATATCGTTGATATTAGCGATCAAAAATTTGGGCATGCTCAACTTATCCAGGTAACGGTATGATATTTTTTTTCATCGATCTGCCCCTCTTTTTTGGCAACATAGACGGCAGCTACTGCATCCCCAAGAATATTCACAACAGTCCCAAACATATCTCTGAAACGGTCGATTCCTGCAATGATCCCGATCCCCTCTAAAGGAAGCCCCATCGCATTGAGAACAATCGAAAGCATCACGAGGCCACTTCCAGGGATTCCTGCCGTTCCAATAGCGGAAATAAGCGTTGTAAAAGTCAAAATAAGAATACTAATTGGGGTGATTTCAATCCCATAGGCCTGGGCAATAAAAATCGATAAGACCGCTTGACCAATCGCCGTTCCATTCATGTTAATTGTCGAGCCTAAAGACAGGACAAATCCAGAAATGTCCGGCGACAATCCCAAATGATCTCGAGCGCACTCAAGTGATACAGGCAACGTCGCTGAACTACTGCTCGTAGTGAATGCCACGACAATCGCATCTTTCATTCCTTTGAAAAACGGAGCAATTTCTAATTTAGCAAGCCCCCTAAGGGAAACAACAAAAACGATGGCAATCTGGAGTAGACAGGCACAAAAGATACAGACGATCGCCCAAAAAAGAGGCAAAATCACTTTTGACCCAACAGCTCCTACAGCTGTTGCAATCAGAGCAAACACCCCATACGGAGCGAAACGCATCACAACATGGGTTAAGTTGGCCATCACTTCACTAAGCGACTCGATAAAATGTAAAATGGGTTTGGCTTTTTCTTTGGCCAAGGTGATGGCAAAAGCAAAGAAAATCGCAAAGACAATAATTTGTAAAATATTCCCCTCTGCAAAAGAGGCAAATGGGTTCGAAGGGACAATCGAAAAGATGAAGTCAATCAAACTTAAATTTCCACCGCTCCCCATTCCTTCTGCGATAGATAAGTTCAGGTTTTTTCCTGGTTGAATGGCATAGACCATAATCAATCCAAACCCAATCGCAATGATGGTTGTCACAGCATAGAAAATCAGCGTTCGGGCACCAATTCGTCCTAATTTCTTGGGGTCATTGATATGGCACATCCCTGTGACAAGCGATGAAAAGACAATAAGCTCAACAAGCATCTTGAGAAGGTCAATGAATGCTTTCCCAACAAGCGATAAAAATTCGATCTGACGGTTTAAAATCAGCCCTGTGATCACACCTAGTACAAGGCCGACAAGAATCTTAAGCCAAGGTTTCATATTTCCTTAATTTGGTGAACGTAGGGGTGAGTTAGTTAGAAAAGACATGCATTGCAGGTTCTCCTTTACGTTTGCGGATGGGGTTTTATGATTACAGTATACAAATCCGCGTGCTTTAAAGAACTTTACTGAAATGGAAATAAAAATTCCACTAAAAACGGGAATCCATCAAAAAGGCGAAGGGCTTTTCACAGTGATTTCTTCTTGCGAAATCGGATGAAAAAAAGTGAGTTTTCCATGGTGCAAATCGATGCGATCCTTTTGAGTTTTTGCACCATATTTCACATCGCCACAAATAGGATGCCCCATAAAAGAGAGTTGGGCTCGGATTTGATGATAACGACCGGTATGTAACTCCACTTCGAGTAGCGTTTGATCTTTCCACTCTTTGACAACACGATACGAAAGCACTGCTTCTTTTCCTTGATCGTGAGAAACAATCTGAGCTCGCCTGTTTCCATGGGTGATAAAATGACGTAAGACACCTTTTTTTACTTTCAGTCTCCCTTCAACACGGGCAAAGTAAGTTTTCCGTATCTTTCTTCCACGCATTTGCGCCTGCAACCTGGATAAGCTCTTACTTGTGCGGGCAAATAAAACGAGCCCACTCACTAGAAGATCTAGACGATGAACCGGTGTTAAAAAAACGTTGCCTACTTTATGAAATTTCCGTTTGATCCAAGCTTTTGCATCCCCCTCGAGACTTTCCCCACCTGTAGGACGCGGCTGCGTCGGAAGACCAGCAGGCTTATTCACAACGAAAACATGATTATCAAGATAGATGGGTTCTTTGACGGATGACTTCATAAAGCAATAAGGTCGTTGCGGCAGCAACATTTAAGGAATCTGCATGACCGAGCATAGGAATTTTGACCAATTTATCGGCTGCATCAATCCATGTTTCAGAAAGCCCCAATTGCTCTGTCCCAACTGCAAGAGCGACTGGGCCTGTTTGATCAACTTCCGTGAAGATACTTGGGGCATCAGGTGAAGAAGAAATGATAGGAATCTTCCGTTCTCCGAGCCACATCAAAGCTGCTTCTGATGTTGTTTCAACAACAGGCACTGTAAAAAATGTTCCCACGCTAGAACGCACAACATTGGGATTGTGGACTCAGTTGTCCGGTCACATAAAAGTAAGGCGTCGACTCCTGCAGCATCACAAGAGCGTAATATCGAACCCAAGTTTCCGGGTTTTTCAATGGCTTCTGCAACTAAAATAAAGGGGTTGTCCCCAACACAGAGTTCTTCGAGCGCCAAATGCTGTTGCAGCGCAATCGCAAGAAGACCATCGGGGCGATCACGATAGGAGAGCTTCGCAAAGACCTCTTTACTCACTTCAACCACTTCGACATTTAAAGAAAGAACCCTTTCAATTAAATCGTTTTCATTGGATCCCAAAAAGTGAGTCGGTGAATAAAACAATGTTTGCAGCTTGGCTTGACCTTCTACGGCTCGAAGAAGTTCGCGATATCCTTCAATCAAAAAAGTTTGCGTTTTTTCGCGCTCTCTTCTTTCGCGTAGTTTGACAGCCCCTTTCACCCGGGGGTTTTGTAAACTCGTAATCTTATCCATGCCACCTCGCATAACTTCCACTTGGAAGTGAAAATGACTTTGAAGCAATCAACATTTCGCCTGCTTCGATTTCGCCGCTCAGCTGCGTTTGTGTCAAAACGTGCCTTAGAACAGTGGGAGTAAACCCTGGTGTATGTGCCGTCAAAACAATGAAACCATCGCGCGCAACAACTTGTTTGCACAAGTCTAAAAGGGGGATTAAATCTCGCTCAATTTTAAAAACCTGACCTTGATTGCCCCGACCAAAAGTTGGAGGGTCAAGGATCACTCCTTGATAGTGAACTTTCCGTCTTATTTCTCTTTTTAAAAACTTGAGCGCGTCATCGACAATCCAACGAACCTCTGCCTTTTCTAAACCATTTAAACTGGCATTTTCTCTCGCCCACTGCACCATACCTTTTGAGGCATCTAAATGACACACAGAAATTCCCTTTTGAGCCAGGGCTAGTGTTGCTGCACCAGAATAGGCAAAGAGATTCAAAACCGGTTTTTTCTTACCCACCATCTTCTTTTCCATCCACTTCCAGTGCATGGCGTGTTCAGGAAATATGCCAAGATGACCAAAGTCGGTTGTTATCAGTTTGAACTTGAGTTTTTCATAAGTGATCGTCCAAGAAGGTGGGGTTTTCTTTTTTTTCCAACGATTGCCCTGATCGCGCACAAATTCACCATGATGTGTTTCCCATTTTTTGGGAAACTGTGGCTCCCAAATAGCTTGAGGGCAAGGCCGAATCAAAGTGTATTCACCAAACTGCTCAAGCTTCTTTTCATTGCCACTGTCTATTAAAGTATAATCGTTCATGACTCTTCAAAGGGTGGTATGTCAAATTGGATATAGCGCCATAGATGAGATAAGAGATAGGTTGCCGAATACTCAATCAACGTCGAACGCTTGCGTGTTCCTTTAAGGGACAATAAGCCTGCAAAAACATCTCCTTTTTTGTGACCAATTGCTCCCCACACTGTCCCAACAGGTTTTTCTTGCGTTCCACCTGTTGGACCTGTAATTCCGGACACGGCAACAGCATAATCAGCACCGCTAACAGAAAGGGTTCCTTGAACCATTTCGATGACCGTTTCACGACTCACTGCACCATGTGCATGTAAAGTTTCTGGGTTCACATTTAGCACAGATGTTTTCATCTGATTGGAATAGGTGACCAGACTCCCCAAAAAGTAGTCGGAGCAGCCGCTGATCTTTGTCAGGCGCGCGGCAATTCTCCCACCTGTGCACGACTCCGCGCAAGCAAGAGTGAGACCACGCGCAATGAACTGTTCATGAACAGCGTATTCGATGTCGTGATACTTTTCCGAAAAAATCCTGTGTTTGAACTTTTCTCTAAGTGCAAAGAGAATCGGAGCAAATCTTTCTTCGGCTTCATCTTGCGACTCCGCATGTGCTCTCAGATAAATCGAAAGAGTTCCATACGAGGGACAAACCCCAAATTCAACTTTGGGATGCTTTTCTTCCATTGCACGTAAAAAGGGGTCAACATGCTGTTCTGACATCAAGAAAAGGTAGACGGCATGTTGGAAAAGGTGGCGCTTATGCGTCTCTTCCAAGTAAGGAATCACACTTTTTTCTAGCATCTCTTGCATTTGAACGGGAGCGCCAGGAAGAACAATCACTGTTTTTTCCCCTTTTTTTAAAATAAAACCAGGCGCAGTCCCAATTGGATTTGGAATCACATGAGCTCCTTTAATCACGGTTGCTTGATCAGCTAGAGTTTCAAGATCTTTGCCGTACCGCTTTTCAAGCTCAGTAGCGACTTTTGCATCATGAACAAGTTCACTTTCGAAAATTTCAGCGAGCGTGCTACGGGTAATGTCATCTCCAGTCGGGCCTAAACCTCCAGTCGTGATCACAACTGAGGCACGGCTCATGGCCTCTTCAATGGCTTTTTTCATCGGATTGTGATGGTCCGGAACGGTTGTCACGTGACTGATTCCAAAGCCACGCTTTAAAAGAGCCTTTGCAATCACGCTTGCATTCGTGTTGACAGTCTGACCTGTGAGAAGCTCTGCTCCTATTGAGACAATTTCAATCATGCGATGACAAGCCCCTTTTCTTTGAGTTGAGGATGATTTTCAATCCAGTCGAAACATTTTTTCCCCATCCGTGCTTCAACATTTTTTTTCTGTCCGTCAATGAGAAACGGAACAGGGCGGCTATGGTTTCGCATCCATTTCATCAAAGCACGAAAGAGGATCGTGTTAGGATACGTTTGCTCTTTCATCACTTCGACAATATCACCTTGAATCGAATTCGAATAGAGTTGTGGATAAGAAAACTGAAGCCCCCATTGAATTGATTCTTGACTGTGCACCATAAAATGGAAGGATTGATTTTCAGGTGCATATGTAAAGTGGTGGATCGAAAGCTGAATGACTGGCTGTAAAATTTTGAGGATGACTCCCTTTTTGACATCCATCGCATAAAATGCTTCCGCTGTTGCCGATAGGGCCGATGAAAAAAGGGCCTTTGGAAGCATATAAACCTCCCCGCGCTTTAAAGCTCCGGCGGATTTAGCATATTCATTTAAAAAGTCTCCTTTTGGGAAAGTGGCCTGCTCTATAGGAACAATTTCTGAAACATTATAGAGTTCAAAAGGAGGAAGGGCTGCAAAGAGATCCTCCATTTCGCTTTCATCTAAAAGCACGCGATATGAAAACCACTTGGAGGCCTGGAATACGCCCTCTTCTTTAGGATGACTAACGCGAAAATCTGGGCACATGCTTTGTCTTCTTTTTTTGGAAAAGCGATTGGATAATCAATGTCGCAACACCTAAGAAAATCAAAGTATCCGCAACATTAAAAACAGGGAAAGAGTACCCCCATAAGGTAAAGTGGAACATATCCACAACAGATCCATAGATAAAGCGATCTAGAATGTTGCCCAATGCTCCTGTGATAATCAATAAAAGGGGGATCTGTCGTTTTTTCACTTCATTGATAAACAGGACGTAAATCATGACACTGATGAGAATTGCGATGCGAACAATGAGCAAGACAATGGGAAATGATCCAAAAATTCCCCAAGCTCCACCATGGTTTGTCACCCGGTTGATGCAAAAATCGATTCCTAATACATTTTCGAAAACTCCAATGCCACCATAAGGATAAAACGGAGATGCATAGAGCATATTGGCTAAACCGTGAAACACCCAGAACTTTGAGATCATGTCGATGAGGAGCAAAACCGCCCCTGTTAAGAGAAAAGGAAAAAAGCGACGCTTTCTAGAGAAGTCCTTTTTCATACTTTTCCTGGGCTTGTACCGTCATCGTGGCATACGGAACAGCTTCTAATCGTTTGACAGGGATTTCATCTCCCGTCACATCACAAACTCCATATGTCCCTTCTTCCATCTTTTCGAGAGCTCTTTCGATTTGGCGCAAAATTGTTTGTTCCTTCCCCGAGATCTCAATTGAAATTGTTTGGCCAAAGTCATCTGTTCCTTCATCGGCTTGATGCTGCGAGTACCCTTTCGGTTCTTCTTTGTTTTTCACATCCTCAGACACTTTTCCCAAAGTTTGATTGATCTCATCGCGCAGATCTATCAGGCGCTGCTTAAATTTTTCAATATCACTTTTTTTCAGAGCCATCTCTCAAGATTCCTATGTTTTCACTTTTTCGTCTTCTGTTGACGCTGTATTGAGTGCGTTCACAATTTCTTCAAGGTCTTTAAAACGCCTATAGACGCATGCAAAACGAATATAAGCTACAGTATCGAGATGTCGCAGCCGTTCCATCACAGTTTCACCAAGTTGGATCGTATCGATTTCTCGTACTTGTTTCTCTATGAGTTCGTTTACAATTGATGAGGCCAAATCACGCACCTGGTCATGACTGATACGGGTGTGCCTGGCTGCAGCGTCAATTCCTTTTATCAACTTTTCGAGTTGAAAGTCCTCATAGCTACCATCACGCTTTTTCACTTGAAGGGAAATGTCCACAGTTTCAAAAGTCGTAAAACGTCTTGAGCAGTTTAGACACTCTCTTCGTCGTCGAATAGCATTGGTCTCATTCGCATTTCGCGAGTCGGTCACTTTCAGTTCTTCGTGACCACAATAGGGACACTTCATCCCTTGTCTTCCTCTTGGTTAATTCAACTGTTTTTTAAATAGATTTATACATCCCATAATAAAAAACAACGGAGGAGGTGGGATTCGAACCCACGATACGTTTATCACGCATACACGCTTTCCAAGCGTGCTCCTTCGGCCGCTCGGACACTCCTCCACCCGAAAAAGTAGGCGATAAATTAGTCCAACTTTAATTATTTGACAAGAGAAATGGGCCCAAGATCCTCGACAAATGAGCGCGCTTCCGGTACACTTTAAATTTAACTTGGGAGACATACTATGAAAAAATATTTTCTTTTGACATTTGCTTTCCTCTCCATAGTCGTTGCTTTGGTCGGTTGCCGGACGAAGTTCGAAGGAAAAGTGGGAGATAAACCCAGTGTCTTAGTGAGCGTTCCCCCTTACATATCTATTGTACAAGCAATTGCTGGAGATACTGTCACCGTTGAATCAGCTGTTTCTCCCGGATTTGACTCCCATAACAACGAAATCACACCTAGCCAAGCCAAAAAGATCCAAACATGTGACCTTTGGATTGGAATTGGCGAACCTTATGAAAGAAAACTTCTCGCTTCTTTGCGTGAGGCCAAACGTGAAGTACGCGTTCTGCAAATCAATGAAACGATCAACCTGATTTCTTACGAAGATGATGTCAACTTTGTCGATGCCTGCGCCGACGTCAATCTTCCCGACCGCTCTGCACAAGACCTCCATTTTTGGATGAGCCCTATGCGCCTTGTTTACCAAGCCCAACGTATCTACGAAGCCCTTGCTGCAATGTCCCCTAAACATGCGACTCTTTATCAAGACAACTTAAAAAAATACATCGACCGCATCAAAGCCGTCGATCTGCAGGTTACAGAAAAGCTCAAACCTTTCCGCAAAAAAGGGGTGATTGTTTCTCACGCTTTCCTCGGATACCTGTGCTATGACTACAACATGTACCAAATTGCCGTCGAGTGTGAAGGAAAAAGTCCTCGCGCGGTATCTGTCAACCGCGTCCTCACTTTGGCAAAAAACTATGACGTTCAATGTGTCTTCACACTGCCACAACATAATAATAAAGGTGCTCTACTTGTCGCTGAAAAGCTCAAGCTGAAAACTTATGAAGTAGATCCACTAGATCCCGATCCGTTAAAGACCATTCAAACAGTTGTCAATGACATCACAAGCGCAAAGTAAACCGACTCCCATCATTTCGTTTCGAAATGTCACTTTTACCTATGACAAAGCTCCAACGATCAAGCACGCAAGTTTCGAGGTTTTTCCAGGAGAATTTATTGGAATCATCGGTCCCAATGGTGGTGGAAAAACTACGGCATTAAAACTGATTCTCGGCTTTCTCAAGCCGCAAGATGGAGAAGTCTTTTCTCGCGGACATGTGGGCTACGTTCCTCAAATTAATGCTTATGATAAACACTTCCCCATCACCGTCAAAGAAGTCATTCTCACGGGATGCTTGTCTCAAATGAGCCGCTGGGGGAAGTACCCCAAAGAAGCTTTCGACAAAGCTGAAAAGCTACTCGACACCTTCCAATTGACTCCTCTTGCCGACCAAGCTTTTGGCTCCCTCTCAGGAGGACAAGCCCAAAAAACCCTCATTGCCCGCGCCCTCATTTCAGACCCAGAAGTGCTTCTTCTCGACGAACCCACAGCTAACATCGACGCCCAAACTGAAAAACAGATTTTCGCCTTTTTAAAACAGCTTAAAGGACAAAAAACCATTCTCGTCGTCACACATAACTTTGAAGCTATTGTTCAAAATGTAGAAAGGGTTCTCTGCTTCCAACACGACGTCTCTTCTATGAAGCCAGAAGAGGTCTGCAAACACTTTTCTATTGGGATGTATCATGAATGAACCTGCATTGATTCTCGCGACCTTCTTTTCTGCTTTTCTGACCAATCACTTTCTCAAAATGGCTCTTTTCGCAAGCCTCAGCGCCTCAGTTGCAGGAGGTGTCGTTGGCAGCTATGTCGTCGTCAAACGGATCGTCTTTATCAGTGGTAGCATTGCCCACTCCGTTTTAGGTGGAATGGGAGTTGCTCTTTACCTGAAGCGGATCTACAACATCACCTGGCTCGAACCGATCTACGGCGCTCTTGTTGCTGCCATTCTTTCTGCTTACCTCATAGGTTGGATCCGGCTCTATTACCGACAACGCGAAGACACCGTGATTGCCGCCCTTTGGGCTTTTGGAATGTCAGTTGGGGTGATCTTCATTTCTCTCACCCCAGGCTACAATGTTGAACTGACAAACTTTCTCTTTGGCAGCATTCTTTGGACCAGTAAAGCCGACCTCTATATGCTCCTCATCTTAGACGTTCTCATTTTAGCCGCGACTTTCCTCTTCCACCGCCGCTTTTTAGCCATTTGCTTTGACGAAGAACAAGCAGCCCTTCAAGGCCAATCCGTCAAGGGACTCTACTTTCTCCTCCTTTCCCTTGTTGCTGTTACCGTCGTTGTTTTGATCCAAGTCGTTGGAGCGATTCTCGTGATCGCAATCTTATCTCTCCCCGCAGCCATTGCCAACACGTTCACCCACCGCCTTTCTAAAATGATGGTGATTGCCGTCCTTCTGGGAATAGTTATCTCTGTGCTGGGAATCTCACTCTCCTTCTTTCTTAACTGGCCGCCCGGTGCCACCATTTCCCTTACAGCGACAGGGCTTTACCTCCTTAACCTCATCCGCAGAAAAGGATAATTTCTCTCACAAACAAATTAGGTTTTAGCTTACAATCTACCATCTTTAATTTAAGCATGATGGAAATATGAGCACAGAAGTTAAAGATAATTTTTTGCAAGCAACCTTTCGCCCTTACTTTCACGTTCCGACCGTACGGACGGTCGCAGTTGGCCTTGGTGTCGGAGCGGGAGCCCTCGTCACAACTTACTTTTGTTTTGAAAGCTGCCCTTGGCTTGGTAAAGCATTTGAGGGAGTTGAACTTCTTCCTAAAACAGAATCCAAAGCAATTCTTTACGGACTTGCCTTAGTCGTTGGGGTTGTTACCCCCCTATTTGAAGAATCACAACATCGCGCCAAACTCGAGAACCCAAGTGGACTCGACATCGGCATCAACAGCTTATTTTACGGGCTCGTCAGCGGGCTTCTTCCTGGTTCTGTTGAGCTTCGAGTGGCAAGAGTTTGCCTTGGAACCCTGACCGGACTTTTCTTTTGCGTTGCAAAAGCAGCTGCCGACGATGTCTGGGCACCAGCCATCGCTCATACCCTATGTAACCTTGCTGCATTGAAAAGTTATTTTTAAAATTGACTCTTGAAGCCTTTTCATTTATGATTGCGGCTTCCCCTTATTAGCAGAATTCGAATCGGAGGAAACGTAAAGATGTACGCCATTATTCAGACCGGCGGGAAACAGTATCGAGTAGAGAAAGGAGATGTCATCGAGGTCGAACTTCTCGGTCAAGATCAAGGGGCCGTCGAATTTAAAGAAGTGCTTTTCTTCAATGATGGAAAAGCAATGAAAATTGGAACGCCTCATCTCGACAAATGCCTCGTTAAAGGTGAAGTTCTTGGAGAGACCAAAGGACCAAAAGTCGTCGCATTTAAATACAAGCGTCGCAAAAGTTATCGCCGTAAAGTCGGTCACAGACAAAAGTATTCTAAGGTAAAAATTACGGATATCGTCGCAGCGTAGGAGAGACACATGGCACATAAGAAAGGACAAGGTTCAAGCCGTAACGGACGCGATTCCAACGCACAGCGCCTCGGTATCAAAGCAACACACGGCGAATTTGTTACAGCTGGAAGCATCATTGTCCGCCAGCGCGGAACAAAGTGGCATCCTTCAGTCGGGGTTAAAAGAGCTAAAGATGACACACTCTTTGCACTTACCGACGGAGTCGTCCACTACCGCAGAGCAAAACGGACACTCGTATCTGTTGTTCCTGCTGGATAACAAGCAGAGTTAAGTAGGTTTAAATTAGCGAGGCTCCAGAAATGGAGCCTTATTTGTTTTATGTTTACGGATCATGTCAGACTTAAACTTATAGCTGGGAAAGGAGGAAACGGCACCATCGCTTGGCGTCGCGAAAAGTACATTCCCAAAGGTGGCCCCTACGGAGGTAACGGTGGTCGTGGCGCATCGATCACGATCATGGCCGATCCCGAAATTTATTCTCTCGACACTTTCCGTAACCAATCTCAAATCCGCGCTCCAAATGGAAAACAAGGCGGTACAAACAATCGCCAAGGTGCAAGTGGCAAAGACCTCATCTTAAAAGTTCCCTGTGGAACTTTGCTCCGCGATGCCAACACAAAAACCCTTCTTTACGATTTTACCGAGCCCGGTGAAACCTTTCAGGTTTGCGAAGGAGGAAAAGGGGGAAAAGGCAACACCTTTTTCAAAACCTCAACGCATCAAGCTCCTGCAAAATGCACGCCCGGCCTTGCTGGTGAAATCAAAGAAGTCGAGCTGGAACTCAAGCTCATTGCCGACGTCGGATTCGTCGGATTTCCGAACGCTGGAAAATCGACCCTCCTCACCAAGCTTGCCTCGATCGATGTCAAAACAGCTCCTTATCCTTTCACCACCCTACGTCCCAACATCAGCTATATCGAATTCGACGACTTTTCGCGCATCTACCTCGCGGATATCCCCGGAATCATCAATGATGCTCACAGCGACCGTGGACTTGGACTTGCTTTCCTTCGCCACATCGAACGCTCCTCCACTCTCGTTTACGTGATCGACACAGCAGCTGTTGACGGCCGCGATCCCTACGAAGATTTTCTCACACTCCGCAAAGAACTCGAGCACTACTCTCCACAAATTCTCCAAAAACCCTTCATCGTTGCCCTCAACAAAGTTGACTGCGAAGAAGCGCAGGAACACCTCGAAGCTTTCAAAGAAAAATATCCCTTTGGACCTGAAACCCTCTTTGAAATCTCGGCCAAAGAAGCTACAGGCATTCCTCCTCTTATTGAAAAAATCCGCACCCTTGCCCAAGCAGACGGCAAAAGATTCGTCTAAAGCTAGGCAGCAGATAGCAATTAAATTCCTCTTCACTTAAAACGAAGTCCATGAGGCGGACACTTACAGCACTTGCTATTTTTGCATCGGGGCTCGCTTGGAGTAACCCTTCAGGCCATCATGTCGTTCATGGTGAAGCTCAAGTGACCCATTCTCATCAGACCTGTCATATCCATGCAAACGATCACACCGTCATCCATTGGCAAGACTTCTCAATTGGCGTAGGAGAAATCACCCGCTTCACCCAACCCAGTAACCAATCTGTCGTCCTCAATCAAGTCGTCGGCAACCGACTCAGTGAAATCTATGGCACCCTTGAAGCCAATGGCAAACTCTTTCTCCTCAACCAAAATGGCATTCTTTTTGGTGAAAACGCCCTTGTCAACGTTGGTGAACTGATTGCTTCGACGCTCAACTTATCTCTCGAAGATTTTCTCAAAGATGACACCCTGCACTTTCATGGCTCCTCAAAAGCTGCCATCATCAACCACGGAACTCTCAAATCGACTTCGGGCAATGTCTCGCTCTTCAGCCGCCATATTCTCAACACTGGATCAATAGAAACCTTCGAAGGAAAAACAGAGCTTGTTGCTGCAGCAGACGTTTTACTCAAACCGCATAGCGCAAAACGGATTCTCATCCAGCCTTCTTGTGATGAAAAAACGGACAGTGGTATCGACCAACAGGGGATAATTGCAGCTCTTGAAACTTATCTCGAGGCTGACGGCTACCTGTATGACCTCGCCATCAAACACGGCGGTGAAATCGACGCACTCACCTTCCAACATGAAAACGGGCGTGTTCTTCTCCGCGCCGATCAAGGAACAACCGCCATCTCGGGCACCATCCGGGCTCCGCATGGAGAAATCACCGCCCTGGGAAAACAAGTCCTCATCCTTGATAAAGCTCTCCTTTCTGTTTCTGATAGGCATCATGCCGGCAATATCCAACTCGGGGGCAGTTCTGATCTCACTTTTGTCGCAGCAGGTGCCCGTTTAGAAGCAAGTGCCTTCGAAGCTGGGCCGGGCGGAAATATCTTCGTGCTTTCAGAAGGAACTTCTCTCTTTTTAGGAAAAGCAGAAGTACGCGCTGGACTGTATGGAGGAAACGCCGGTTTCATTGAAGTGTCCGGAAACAAGTCCACTCTTTTCCACGGAACAACCGATCGCTTTGCTCCCTTTGGAACCAATGGAACGTTGCTCATTGATCCCGAAGCCAACTTTGTCATCTCCACACTCTTCGAGCACAATTACACCTCCATGCCCCCCAACTTTATCCCGAAATCCGACGTCGTCAACTTAAGCATCGACACCCTCCTTGCTGAACTGACGCAGGGACCTGTGACCATCCAAACTTATTTTGAAGGATTAGGAGGACTTCCAGGACACATTCGATTCAGCTCAGATGTGATCAGCACCTACGACAGCCCACACACTCTTACTTTAAACTCTACCGGAAAAGAAGGGATCATTTGGAATGGAAAACTCGTCAATACAGGAACTGGTAACATCGAACTCCTTGCCAAAAACGGCCCCATTTTAGTCACCCCCGAACTCTCAACAACACCTGCATTCATTCAAACTGCAGGTCACATCAAGCTCGATGCGACAGGTGCCATTGACATCCTCGGACAACACACTCAGTGCGCTGGCATCAAAACTACCCAAGCTGGTTCGATCACACTACAATCTCAAGAAGGCATCGCTCTGAGCTCAACACTTAAAGCCCCTGCTCTCATCCATGTTGAAAATGGCCCTCTGAAAATCGACTCAATTGGGCATCTCAACCTCAATGGAAGAGACAATGCTGCCGCAGAACTTCGTAGCAATGGGATGGGTGATATCATCATTCAAAGAGCAGGCTCTATCGATCTCTTTGGGGAATCAGGACCAGCCCTCATTTCCTTCTCCCATCAATTTGGAAATCTCGTCGTCGATAACGTGAAGCAAGGCATTGAACTTTGGGCCTTCCAAGACACTGCCGCCATTGAAGGAGGACTCGGCTCGATCACCCTCAAGCGCATTGAAGGAGACATTAACCTCATGGCCGAACATGCAGACGCATCAATTTCTGCGGTCGGCCCTTTGACAATTCAAACCAATGGCTCCATCCAACTCGACGCCATCCAAAGTGATGCCACTATCGGATCCAACCACCTTGTCCAACTATCCTCAGGAGGAACCTTCCTCCTCACCGCCGAAGAAGGTAACTCTCCTCTCCCTTCAAGGAATGATGTTGCACGCACAAGAAGACGTCTTACTCAATGGAACACAAACAGGTCAAGCCTTCATCCGCAGTCCCAATACCAACCTCTTTGTAGGGCATGATCTCGAACTCTTTTCACACAGCTCCATTGATGGGAAAAAAGGCCCTCTTCTCATCTCCATCGGACACGACTTCTCGATGAGTAACCCCCTCACCACCATCCAACCTACCATTAGAGGAGCAGAACTCAAAATCACCGTCGTACACAACTTTTTTATGACTCAAAGTTCCTCCATCAACGCAACTCAAGGAAGCCTTGATCTTTCCATTGGAGAAACTGTTTTCTTAGACCATTCTTCCCACCTAACTGCTCATGGAGGCCCACTCACCCTCAACTCTTTCCAAGGCAACATCTACCTGCGAAATAGCAGTCTCGCTCGTTCCCTAACAGATGACCTAACTATCTCCGCAGGAAAATCGATGCTCATCGAAGGATTTTCCCGCCTTGAATGTCACGGAGAACAAGGTATGACCCTTCTTGTCGACACCCTCTATCCCCAAGCTGTTGGAACAGGAGGTTTCGTCCTAGGACACAATGCTAGCCTCTCTTCAGGACAAGCCCCCATCCAAATCTTCACCGCTAAACGCAGCCTAAACTCTATCGATGGAACCCTCAATGGCTACCGTGTTGCCTCCGCCCCCCTTTACATCAATACCAAAGAAGAACTCTGGGGAATCTTCTACCCTCATCAAAACAACCACTCCCTCACCACCTCTTCAGAAACATTCACCGTCTTCCACAAAGAGATTGGTCTGATCTCGATCAACTCCAAAGGAGTGACCCAAAAAGACTTCGTCCGCATGGTCGTCAACTTCACAGGACCTTTTACAGCTGAGCTCTTCCGCGATCTTCATCCTTACAATGAATTTAAAGCTGAATCTGAGTCATTTACCGTCACCTATCCTAAAGGTCACACTCCTGAGGCCGAGCACTTCTCCATCAAACGCCCCACTTTCCGCTATTGGACAGCTACTGAGATAATCCAAAAATAACTAAAAATAAATAGCTTACAATATATAAACAATATTTTAAAAATTAATTAAAAAATGTGTTATAATAGTGTTAAGGTGGTAAATATTGGGGTAAATTATGGCGATTAATCGCAACACTTACAGCGGCATCCGCAGCTGGTTTCACAACAATCCTACCATATAACAGCAACCGTAGATTTCGAAAAAACTCGAAGCTACAAGCTATAGCTGTTACGTAAACAGATGACAACATGATTAAGGGGCAAAATTTAGGGGAAAATCATGACCACAACAATTCAACCTACCCATGGCGGTACCATCCATGGGCTTCATAGTTTTTATCAAGGCGACGATAGAGTCGTTGACGCAAAAAAAGCGTGGGACAAAGTCAACGATCCTTGGCTTCAGGGTTTTGTATTCCGGAGCTATGACTCAACAAAAATGAAGGTTTGGAAGTTTGCAAAGAGCTTTTTCACCTTAGGACTTGCTCCCTACATCGCCTTAATTCACGACCTCATTGTCTTTGATGACCCGAAAAAAGTCGAAAAATCAAAAAGATGTTTTGAAGCTCTTACGACATCAGGTCTAGGAATTCACAGAGATCTTGTTGAAAGTGAAATGAAAATGACACTCCTAGATAGAATACTTCGTCGAGACCTTCAAGAAACTGATTTAACAAGACTCCTGTCTCGTGTGTATAAGGGTTTCGATGGAGACCCAAAAAAAACTGCCTTTTTCTTACGAACAATTGGCCAAGGACCCGGTGTCCGTTTAAAAAATCGGTACCCTGTTCCAACAGGGCATTACCTATCAACAAATCCCTTGCAGCAAGACAAAGTTCATATAGATGAATCAGAAAAAACCATACGTGTCTCATATCATTATATTTTACAAAGACCTCCAATAGGACTGGAACCGCAGACAAAAACATATCATGTAAAACTTACTGCTGACTTCGATTTCAACAGTGATAAGATTGACTACAGCTTTGAAACCTCTGATCCGGTAGAGGATCAAAAAGCGTTAGAAGTACGTACTGACAATGATAGACTATTGAGCGACGATGAATTTGATATCACCTAATTGACCTAGACGCATTTTACGCATCTACGCTATAGGGCAAAACTGCGGATTGCAGCTTAGTATCGATGAAAAAATGCGTTTTTCTTTTGTTTTTTGTGTGTCTTTCTAGCGCATTGTTTTGCGCGAGCTCTCCCTTCTTGCCACATGATAAACGCCATCTTTCTGATCAAAAAGCAAGTCAACTCACCTTTCAAGGTCTTGTTCTTGTGCCAAGCCAAGATGAATTAAATCCAGCTGGGTATGAGGAAGTTCATGGTGTTTTAGCACACAAGATTGACCTTCCCGGATCAGTTGTTTCACTGAAAAAAGAACTACGCCCCTTAATTGGAAAGCCCATCGACCAAGAAACTCTAGTGGAACTAAAAAGACGGGTTCAAAATTACTACCATCACAACCATCATCCACTTGTCCATGTGAGTATTCCTGAACAAGACATCTCTGATGGCGTCGTGCAGATGATTGTAAAAGAAAGCCAATTGGGAAAAGTTGAAGTGAAAGGAAACAAATGGTTTTCAAAAGAGTCCATCGAAAAGCAGATCCGGCTGCAAGAAGATGAAAATCTCGCTTCGGATATTTTGGATCAAGATTTGTGGTGGCTCAACCGCAACCCCTTTCGTCAAATTGATGCGGTTTACTTGCCAGGTGAAGAACCAGGCACAACCGATTTAGAGCTGCTCGTTCACGATCGGTTTCCTTTGCGCACCTACATTGGGATCGATAATACGGGCAATGATGTGACAGGGAACAATCGCCTCTTTATTGGAGTGGATTGGGGAAAAGTATTTTGGACCGATCAGCGTCTTTCGTATCAATTTGTCACGTCTTCTGATTTTACACGTTTTTATGCACACACTCTCTTTTATGAAGCGCCCCTTCCTTGGCGCCATTTATTAAACATCTATGGGGGATACTCGCATGTCGATGCAGACTACACCATCCCCAATGTGAAAGGAACCCACTTTCACACTAAAGGGTGGTCGATGCAAGCTAGCTTACGTTACAACATCCCACTAAAACCGATGCGCAGTTTTTTGCATGAAGTGATTTGGGGATTTGATTTCAAAAGGACCAATAACAACTTAGCACTTGGTGGACGTCCTGTGATTTCTGATAACAACATCAACCTCACCCAGGTCATGCTAGCATACAATTTGGGTTATGAAGTGGCTCCCCTAAATCTTTCTTTTGAAGTCGAAGGGTTTTATTCACCGGGGCAGTGGGTTGCCGACCAAAGCAACGCTGACTATCAATCCCTCCGCGCTTATTCGAAAAACCACTATGCGTATGCCCGCAGTGCCTTTGTACTGATTTGGGATTTTTATCAAAAGTGGACCTTTCATTCGACGCTCCGTTGGCAACTTGCAAGCGTCAATCTATTGCCAAGTGAAGAATATGGTGTAGGAGGCTACAATACTGTGCGCGGGTATAAAGAGCGGATTGTTAACGGAGATAACGTTTTCATTTTAAATTTTGAGGTGCGCACCCCACCTGTCAGTATTTTCAATCCCTTAGCAGGCTATAAGAAATTTCATGATGAGTTTGTCTTTCTCGTCTTTTTTGATTACGGATTCCAGCAAGTGAAGCGGGCTGTGACAGACCAACACAAGACAAACAATCTCGTGAGTATTGGCCCAGGTGTACGCTATCAGGTAGCACCCTACTTGACCTTTCGAGCAGACTGGGGATTTCAACTTCACCGTCTCACCGATCCTTCAGTCAGTGGAGGTCCTCACCAAAGACTCCACTTTTCTTTAGTCGCGGGATACTGAACTGCGCCACTGCCAATAGTGCTGATCTAAATGCTGCACCTGCGAAAGCCACTTTTGAAACCCAGCTTTGTAGTCTTCAACAGCTTCATCTAAGATCTCGTCATTACTTTCTCTCACTTCCCCATTGAGATGATGTGCATCCATGCACCTTTTGAGATCTTCAGAAAATGCAACTGATGCTTTTTCCGGCGTGATCTTAAAAAAGATGAAGTCGTTTGTGGTCCAGGGCTGCTCAATGCCCAACCCTTGAAGGGCAAGTCCCACCTTTCTCGCATATTTTTCAGAAAGTGATTCTCTCAAATGTTCCTCATCCGATTGAAGCTCGAGGAATTGACGATGAAATGCCAAGAGCGCTTCACTTTCATCTTGATGCAAGAACCCCTGCGCTGTGATAGCTGGCACAGAATAAAACCGCTCAATTTCATGAAAAGAGCTATCCTGAGTGTCTTCAAAAAATTTGATGCGCATTTGATCAGGAGTTAAAAACCCTCGATCGATGAGCTCTTGCCACTCAAATTGATCGACAGCTGCCCAAAGAGGAATATCTTCTAGCTCGTGAACATAGTGTTCCCGGTTTTCAGGAATCGAGTAATCCACAATATTGTTTGCATGGTGAATCTCAGCCAATCCCATTCCAATGAGAACTGCAGCAAGAGATGCTGCCGGCAATGACACCACACCAAATGCAGCAAGCCCCACTAGACATCCTCCGCCGAGGATGGCTGCGCCACCTCTTAAGTAGCCATAAGCCCGCTCATAAGTTTCAGGACCATAGTCCTGAGGCTGTTCAATTGTGATCTCTTCAGCTTGGTCGCTGACTTCTGTTTCCCAAAATAACCAAGCTCCATGCCCCGGTCTTGCGAAAACTAGCGCCATTAGCGCGATAAATGCCCACCGTTTCATGACTATCCTCAAAAATTTTTTCCTTATACGCAACCAAATTACTCCAAGTAAGAATTCTTTCCAACCCTGGAACATAAATTGTCACCGCCCTTGGGCTACAAAGGCGGCGACAAGAGGTAAAGGTGTGTCAATGGAACAGAGTAAATGTTATGAAAGCTCGCCTATTAATAGCTTGCGTAATGATTATGCAAGCTTCTCAAGCAAATAAAGCACTTGCGAAAAAACGACTGAAACTCTATCTTTCTTCATTTGATCTAGTTTAAAATGGCCAGGTAGCTCAGTTGGTAGAGCAGAGGACTGAAAATCCTTGTGTCGCCAGTTCGATTCTGGCTCTGGCCATTTTCTTATTCTTCTCATCCCCAGTCACGAACAAAGACAAAATTTGACACTTTAAAATATGGATGGCTTCTATCGATCGTTCCATCACAACGAAAAACTGCAGACATTGTCTGCAGAAAAGTATCCCCCACGGGATCAAATTGAAAAGCTATTAGAACATGTTAATTGAGAACGAATGCTGCTTAGAAGACTTAGATGGTAACCTTCTCCCAGCCACACTCTGAATAAGTCACTTTGTTACGAATATTGGCTAACGCTTGACAGACGAAGAGCGCTGTTGTTTTTGGTAAAGCATCAAGAGGATAAAATGCCACTTCATCACATTTGTGCGATTCCATATTTTTAATTTCCCCTGAAAAGTGCCTCGGCTGAAAAAACAAGTCTATTTGCTCAAAACAGTTTTCATCGGGTAAGTGGTGCAAACGATGCATTGTATGAACGAGTTCAAGTGCCTCTGGTTGCACTGTCACATTTACCTCTTCCTTAGCTTCACGAACAAGAGCTTCAAGAGCAGTTTCATCTTGATCAACTCCTCCCATTGGCAAAACGTAGCACCCATCGTCAATGCCCGTATTATAGCGCCTGATCAAAAGCACTTCCTCTTCTCGAAAAATCACAAGAGAAACCCCCACTTTCATTTTAAAACGCTTTTTTTCCGACTGGTAAAATTGTGCTGTTGCCATCCAATAAATCCTCTCGCTTAAGCTAAAACCTAAAGAGGAAAATAACGCACAAATTCCGAATGAGCAATTTAAAACCGCATTGATCCGATCGATGATCTTTTTGTTGCTTATTCTATCTGAGTAACGAGCTAACTTCCCATCGGGATGACAAATTTCGTTAATGATGTCCAATGTGATGATTGCTCTATCCATAACTTGTCTCAAAAATTTGCGTCTTCACAGTTTTTAACTACAATTTAAACAGTTTTTTGAAAAGGAAGGAATGCAACCGCAAAAGATATTTTAGGAAAAAGCCGGTGCGATGCACCGGCCTATTTTTAGAGCTCCTGATCTGCAAAATGCTGAATCGCATTTGCTAGAAACTCAGGAAGCGCGGGGTGGTACTTTTCATAGAAAGTGCGCAACTCGCTCTCCACAATAAACTTCCCATGCGCAGCATAGGTCTCTTTATTGGGAGTCCAGAATTGACTGAGCCACTCAAAGTGCTTCCGCGTTGCCTTTTGAACAGGTTCCGAGTTCACCTCGAGTCCCTTTTCTAAGGCTTGCACGAGCTCTTCGCAAAATTGATGAGCATTAGCTTTAGCCTGCTCAAAATCCTTTTTGGTCCAGCCTTTGAGATTCTCCTTGCTTTCCGCAATGTGATCTTTCGCCGACTGACCAAACCGGTCGATGAGCTGCCGCTCATACTCTTTTTGTTTTTCCTTGCTAAAACCAAGGTACATTTCCTGTTCTTCCATTTTTTTCATTCCTTTAATGTGTTTTATGGTTTTATCAATGGTCACTATCAGCTTCTTGGTTCTCTCTAAATTTTTCTTCAAGACCTGACGATGGGACGTCAAAGCTGCCAGCTGGTCAAAGTCGCTCCTTCCAAGCACACGACGGATGTCTTTGAGTTCAAACCCCAGTTCTCGAAAAAAGAGAATCTGTTGCAAAGACAAAAGCTGCTCCTCTTCATAAAAGCGGTACCCATTGACTCCATGATATGCCGGCTTTAAAAGGCCAATCTTGTCATACCAGTGGAGGGTGCGCACCGTCACACCTGAAAGTTTTGCGAGCTGAGCGACTGTATATCCCATTGAAGTCTCCTTTATCTCCTCGAGAATTTCCCATCAAATATAAAGGATGCCCCAATATTAAGGAATAACGTAGCGTCATAGTCAAACGGAAAAATTATTTGAATAAATCGACCCAAAAAAAGGGTAAGTCACTGGCAGCGAAAACTCCCCACCACCACCAACTTACCGCTGGGAACGGCATCTAATTTTACTTAAACGGAAACTGACTGCTCAAGCTCCGCTTCATGAATCGACCCTTCTGCGCTCTCAACAAGTGAAACATTTTGCAGCGCCTCTTCCATTGGCATGAGAAACGGATGTTCGAGCACCTCTTTCATTGAGAGCCTATCTTCTGGTTTGCAAAAAATCTTGTTGAGAAAATCTCTAAAGTTTTCATCACCCGCTAAAGGATACCTCTCTAAGTCGGTAGGAAACCTGTCACTGATCTGCTCCAACCCTTCGGCGTTATTTTGCGCGAAGTCAATGATATCACGCACGAGTGTAGCAATAGTCCCTCCTCTAAACGGAGCCTCACCGAATGCAAGTCTATAGAACAGAACCCCAAAAGACCAAACGTCCACTTTCTCATCGTAACCCCCTTCATAGCTATCATCATTAAATATGATCTCTGGAGCCACATATACAGGTGATCCGAATGGAGAAAAAATTTCCTCATCTTCTTTGCAAGCTCGAGAAAGTCCATAATCAAGTATCTTGATTTGACCATCAGCTGTGATTAAGATGTTGGCAGGTTTGAGATCGCGATGAATCATCTGCCTTCACTTTAAGAGCAGCTGTATATAGCCGTAAATGAATTAATTATGCTTGTGTTTTGAAAGAATATCATGAATTGAACTTTGATTTCTTTCCCCTTCTATCTCCCTAATTGCTTATATTACAACAAACTCTTAATTAAAATTAAAGCAATTTATTTAACCACGACCAACTTACATTAAGTTTGCTAAAAACAAATATAGAGCAACTAATTAATTTTCAAAAAATTAGCCTTCTAGGCAAAGAATGGATGTCTAAGCACTTCTTCCATAGAGATCCTTTGATCTCGATGACACAACAATTGACCTAAGAGATCTCTAAACTGCCTATCATGAAGTAATGGTGATCCAGACAAATAAGTCTCATTTCGAGTCAACAAGCGATCTACATCATCATATTTCACGAAGTTGACGATTTTTTGGAGAAGTGAAGGAACATGATCGTCGTGAATTGGGAAGCCACCAAATGCAAGTGTATACAAAACAATTCCAAACGACCAGGCATCGACACTTTCTCCATACCCAACTCCTTCAATGAGCTCAGGAGCAGCATAGTTTGGTGTCCCACAAGCTGTGAATGTTCGGTCTGATTTTGTTGGAAGGTATCTTGCAAATCCAAAATCAACAATTTTGATGTTTCCCTTTTTATCGATCAGGACATTTTCAAGTTTTAAATCGCGATGAAGAAATCCTTCACCATGCATTTCAACAATTCCTCGAGCAATTTGTTGACCAATGTTTCGCACAGCTTTTTTCTTTCTAGGACCACCTGACACAGCATAGTCAAACAGCTCTTGTGAATCTGGGACACACTCCATGAGAAGCCCAATCACAACTTCATCTCTTGAACACGAGCCTAGATCCGTTACATAACGATAAGCGCCTGTCTCCTTGTTGTAAGTAAAGATTCCCTCGGTTTGCATCAAATTCTCGTGTTTTGGAAACGAGATCGCCAGACATTCTCCTCGCTCTTCAGAGATCACATACGCCTGTTTATGTACAGCTTTTTCCGCACTAATCATTTTCAATGCATATGTCTTACGATCCGGTCCGACCACCTCATATACTTCACCTTGACTTCCCTTTCCAAGCCTTTTACCAAAATGATAACCAAGCCTTCCAATTTCATCTCTTGTTCGCATGTCAGATGCAGGAAGAACTGTTGCACAATATGGAAAGCCTGAGAATAACTCCTCTGAGTCTTCTCTCTTTAGTGTTGATGCTGTTCGATACGCTAGGCGATCCGAACTAAAAGTACCTGATACAACACCTTTACCGGTTCCATGAGTTTTACTAGGGGGTCTCACAGCTACTGCAACAGACCCTATCCCTTTTTCAGGATTATGAGTTTCTTCTGAGATCTCTTTCTTCCACCAAACAGTAATAGGAGTACTCAGAAGTAAGAGAGGAGCTTTAAAAATTGCCCAGAAAAAGGTAAGAGCCCGTGTCGCCACACGGCAAGGTGTGTGTACAACCCAGCCATGCGTCCATTGGTATTTATACCAGGAGACTTTTCGACCATTTGAATCTGTACCTGTTTCTTGATTGTCTCTGGTATCGCTTAATAATGGATCACAACTTGTTCCTAAATAAACACTTACATCTGCAGACATCGCTTCCCACCTATCTTATTAAATCCTAAAATGTTCTCTTCTATTACAACGAGTCATACCTTTTGTGTAGGTACGAATATATGAGTCTGAAATGGAATGTTTAATGAATCATAAGAAGCTCAGATCCAATCTGAGACTTTGTAGACTTCTTTCCCGTTCCTTACCCCAATTGATCCTATTATAACAGATTTTTTTAATTAAATTAAATAAATGATTTTAAATTGAAATAAGCTTATTATTAATAATTTACGTATAATTAGTTTTCAAACTATTGAAAATTAGTTGGTTGAAACAGAGATCGAAGCCATGTCTTTGACGATTTCGACAGCTTCTTTCATCTGAAGGTCTTCAGCTCCAAAATTAGAGACAATCGACTCTCGTCGACTTTGGAAGCCTGTGCGCTTGGGACGGTAACCTTCAGCAACTTTGAGGAAGAACTGAAAGTTGCGATCTTTCTCAAGCCTCTCTTGGCTATTTGTTTGCAGTTGAGAGAGCATCTGACGCCACTCGCTAGGATGAGGAGCGAGATAAGGAACCGAAATCGGCTCGCGATCGCGAAATGACCTTTTCTTGATCTTGCTAAGGGAGCCAAACACTTCACCTGTAAGCTGGTCACTTGCTATGGGATGTTCTAGATACCGCTCCCCTATATTATAAGGATGGAAAATAGTTGGAACGAGAATATCTGACTTCACCCCGGTGATTTGAGGTGAGCGCCCTGAGGCAGTGCAGTAACGCCCGACCGTCACTTTGAAAAAGGAGGTCGCCCGCTCATCAGTCAGGGTTTGATACTGCATCGATCCTTTTCCATACGAACGTTCGTCGCCGACAATGAGTGCTGCACCATGATCTTGCAACGCTGCCGCCACAATTTCAGCAGCCGAGGCTGAGGCCTTTGAAATGAGAACGGCAAATGCGCCCCCATAATAATAACGCCCATCGACGTCACGCGCATAACTCACTTCTCCATCCGCATACTTGGAAACCACAATGATCCCGCCATTGATAAACATCGCGGAAACTTTGATGGCTTGCGTCAGAAACCCCCCTGAGTTTTCCCGTAGATCAAGTACGATTCCATAGACTTTTCCATGGTTGCGAAGCGTTCTTAGCGCCTCACGCAGATCTTTTTCCGCACTGACATCTCCCCCATTATCGTAGAAGTCAGGCATGTTGATTTTCCCAATGACCCCATCTGCAAACGGTTCAAACTCCACTGAAAGTCGGTCATCGTTCATCACGATCTTTTCACGAATGAGTCGCACAGAGCGCTGCTCTCCGGTTTTTTGCTTCTGCAACTGAAGTGTCACTTTTGAACCAGAACCTCCCTTCATCAGGTCGAGAACTTCTTCAAAGTGCATCGCTGTCACTGACTGACCATTGAGCCCGACAAGAGCATCTCCAATCTCCACTTGCTGAGATCTGTGCGCCGGTCCACCTTGAACAAGATCTGCCACATAGATCCCATCAAAATCCTCTCGAAAAACCACCCCAATCCCTGAAAATTCTTTTTTGAGATTGGCACGGATCTCATAGGCCTCTTTCGGACTATAGTATCCTGAGTGAGCATCGAGACTTTTGGCCATAGCTTTTAAGATATGTAGGGTAAGGTAATGGTTATCAAGCTCCTCAGCCCCTTGGGACAGGTAAGACTGCTCGCTCAGTGTCACCTTACTTTCTCGGAAAATCAGAATTTTTTGTAGCAGCTCCGGTGAGGGATCTGTGACGCCCTTCTTTTTCAAAGAATATTTCATTTCTCTGATGAGACGAAAGTAGACCCGTTCGTGGAGTTCTTTAGGATCTCTTGCATAGTCATAGTCTTCGTCTGGAAGAGCCTGCGATAATACTGCTGGCCCTTCTCTAAGGATCTTCCCTACAACTTGTTGGCGAATCTTTTGCTGACGCACAATGGCTTTTTGAATGGCCTGATTGAGCTGAGCATATGCCGGAAACCTGTCGTAGCGATAGTCGCGGATAATCTGGTTCACTGTTCGGTTATCTATAGAAAGGAAGCCTTCCACCTCTCCTTTTAATAGGTAGAGGCGCTCAGGATCAAATTGTTGAATATAAACTTTAAAGGACCGGCGGACCACCAGCGGTGAAAACTCGCGGTTCTCAACGTGGTAGGCAAACATTTTTTCCATCGTCTCTCGGACGTTACGCGGACCCAATGTGAAGTTGTCGGCAAAGAGCCCTTGCCCTAAACCCGTAAGAAAGAAAAGACAAAAGAAAATGAGACGTCGGAAACCCACCTAACCCCCAATTGCTATTAAGATAGGCCATTAAACCCAACTATAATTATTATATAATTATTGAAAACAATTTAATAAAATTAACTAATAATAAACAATTTAAGAGTTAGTTTCAAGTTGAGTGGGAATGCAGGAAGGTTGGAATTGGGGGCAATTGAAGGCCGCTTCAAAATCTTTTGCAAATAAATCTTCAGGTGCGTTATATTGCCACATTATTTGTATGTTGATGGTTTTTTGTCTTTGAAACCTATGACAAAATGCAGAACGAAAGGAGTAATTACCTGAATGCCAACGATCAACCAACTTATCCGTAAAGAGCGCGTCTCCAAGAAAAAGAGAAGCAGATCGCCTGCGCTCGTCAAATGTCCTCAAAGAAGAGGCGTTTGTCTTCAGGTGAAAACAAAAACACCGAAGAAACCTAACTCTGCCCTGCGAAAAGTTGCCTGGGTTCGTTTATCGAACGGTCAGGAAATTATCGCTTATATCGGTGGAGAAGGTCATAACTTACAAGAACACAGTATTGTTCTCGTCCGCGGCGGAAGGGTTAAAGACCTTCCTGGTGTCCGCTACCATGTTGTCCGAGGTACCCTTGACTGTACGGCTGTTAAAGACCGTAAGCAAGGAAGATCTAAATACGGTGCTAAAAGGCCTAAGTAGAAACAGAGGTTATTGTTAAATGTCCAGAAGACGTCGTGCTACGAAACGAAAAATCCAACCCGATCCAATTTACAATAGTGAAGTGGTCACAAAGTTCATCAACCGTGTGATGCTTAGCGGGAAAAAATCTCTCGCAAGAAGAATTGTCTATTCAGCACTTGAAAACTTTGCAAAGAAAGTTCACGCAGAAGATCCCATCATTGCGTTTGAGCAAGCCATGGAAAATGCGATGCCCACTCTCGAGGTTAAGTCTCGTAGAATTGGGGGAGCGACTTACCAGGTCCCAATCGAAATCGCACCTGACCGTCGCCAATCAATGGCAATGAAATGGATCATTTCAAATGCAAGAGGCAAAGTTGGCCGCAATATGATTGATGGTTTGGCAATGGAACTTTCCGATTGCTTTAACAACCAGGGCTCCACAATTAAGAAAAAAGATGACACCCACCGCATGGCCGAGGCAAACAAAGCCTTTGCACACTACAAATGGTAAAGGAGAATCATGGCGCGATCTGATAAAGACAAATTAGAACTAGTACGCAATATTGGCATCATGGCTCACATCGATGCCGGGAAAACGACCTGTACTGAGCGTATTCTTTACTATTCTGGACGTGTTCACCGCATCGGAGAAGTTCATGAAGGTGCCGCCACCATGGACTACATGGAACAAGAACAAGAGCGCGGTATCACCATTACATCAGCGGCAACAACAGTTTATTGGGACGGTTGTAAAATCAACATCATCGACACTCCCGGACACGTTGACTTCACTGTAGAAGTTGAGCGCTCTCTTCGCGTTCTCGATGGAGCCGTTGCTGTCTTTAGTGCTGTTGATGGTGTTCAACCACAATCTGAAACAGTTTGGCGTCAAGCTGAGCGCTACGGCGCTCCTCGTATTGCTTTCATCAACAAAATGGACCGCGTCGGAGCTGACTATTTCTACTGCGTCAAGAGCATGGAAGAAAAACTCGGAGCAAACGCCCTCCCCGTTCAATGCCCAATCGGAGCCGAAAACGACTTCCTCGGAATGGTCGACCTCGTCACCATGAAAGCTTACCTCTTCAAAGATGAAACGATGGGAGCAGAGTACGACGTCGCTGACATTCCAGACGATTTAAAAGATCAGTGCGATGAAATGCGCGGCAAAATGCTCGAAGAGCTTGCGACAGTTGATGAGTCGAACGAAGACTTCATGATGAAAGTTCTAGAAGATCCTGACTCTTTAACTCCTGATGAAATTCACGCAATGATTCGTAAAGGGGTATGCACAAACAAAATCAACCCCGTTCTTTTAGGTTCAGCTTTCAAGAACAAAGGGGTCCAACCTCTTCTCGACGCCATCACAAAGTGGATGCCTTCACCGATCGAGCGTGGAACAATCAAAGGAATGAAAGAAGACACTGAAGAAGAGCTAGGTCTTGAACCAAAAGATGATAGCCCTCTTGCAGCGCTTGCATTCAAAGTCATCACTGACCCTTATGTTGGTCGCTTAACTTTCATCCGTATTTATTCTGGAACCCTCACAAAGGGAATGACCCTAATCAATACGACAAAAGGCAAGAAAGAACGCGTCTCACGTCTCCTCGAAATGCACGCGAACCAACGAAAGGATTTAGAAGAAGCCTTCACAGGTGACATTGTTGCTTGTATTGGACTTAAAAACTCCAGCACTGGAGACACCCTTTGCGCAGAAACCAATTCGCTTCTCCTAGAGAAAATGGAATTCCCAGAGCCTGTGATTTCGATGGCGATTGAGCCAAAATCTAAAGGTGACCGAGAAAAACTTTCTGTTGCACTTGGTGCGCTTTCTGAAGAAGATCCGACATTCCGCGTCAGTACAAACGAAGAAACTGGACAAACGATTATCGCTGGAATGGGAGAACTTCACCTCGAGATCTTAAAAGACCGTATGATGCGTGAATTTAAGGTCGAAGCGAACGTTGGAAAACCTCAGGTTTCTTACAAAGAAACCATCACTACTCCAGGAAAGTCAGACACCAAGTTTGTCAAACAATCGGGTGGTCGTGGTCAGTACGCGCACGTTTGCTTGGAAGTCGAACCGAACGAGTCTGGCAAAGGAAACGAAGTTGTCAGTAAGATCGTCGGTGGTGTCATTCCAAAAGAATACATCCCTGCTTGTATCAAAGGGGTGAATGAAGGATTGGATACCGGAGTTCTAGCTGGCTACAACCTCGTTGACGTTAAAGTCTCCATTGTCTTTGGTTCCTTCCACGAAGTCGACTCGAACGAGATGGCGTTTAAGATTTGTGCATCGATGTCGATCCGCGAAGCTGCTAAAACTTGTAAGCCAGTCATCCTCGAACCGATCATGAAAGTCGTGGTCACAACTCCTGAAGATTTCTTGGGAGATGTGATGGGTGATATCAACCGTCGCCGTGGAAAGATTATGAATCAAAAGAATGAGCGTGGAGTTGTCATCTTTGAAGCAGAAGTTCCACTTAGTGAAATGTTCGGCTACTCAACGACCCTCCGCTCTCTCAGCTCTGGTCGTGCGACCTATACGATGGAACCAAGTCATTTCGAACGTGTCCCATCCAAAATTCAAGAAGAAATTATGAAGAAATAAGAGAACAAAACTTATGGGAAAAGAACCGGCCAAAAAAGAAACTAGTCGAAAGAAAATACGGATCCGTCTGAAAGGATACGACCAACGTATTCTTGATCGCTCGACTGCTGACATCGTTGAAACGGCTAAGAGAACTGGCGCGCGCGTCGTGGGACCTATCCCTCTCCCGACAAAAAGAGAAGTGTATACCGTTCTCCGTTCTCCTCACGTCGATAGAAAGTCTCGCGAACAATTTGAAATTCGTACACATATTCGTTTGCTAGACATTTTAAACCCTACTCTTGATACGATCGATAAGCTCAAAGTTCTTCCGGTCGCAGCAGGTGTAGACATTAAAATTAAAGCATCCTAATGGGACAAACCGCGGTCACAGTTTCAGAGTCAGCTCCTCGCGATATAACTTATTTTGAATCGTTTATGACCCGGTTTACTCGGATCAATTTTACAACTGCCCTCGTCGGCACCGTCGCTGGCGCGGGCATTTATTTTGCCTTAAAATATTTTGAAAAAACCATCGACAATTACGACAACCGCCCTGATAGTCTCACTCAAAAAACTTATACGCACATAGAAACCCTTTCAGAAATGATGCTGAAAGCAGGCATCTACATTGGAATCCAAGGATTCATACTCTCTCAAATATTAAATGTTGGTTACTACATCGTGAATGGACACAGCGCCATTAACTACAGTCAAGCTCTCGTACTATCGTTTACCTAGACAAACTTATAAAATTTCTTTTATCTAGACAGTTCATTCATATTAATTGACTTTTATCAAACAATAAATCATAATTTATACGATTTTATTTAAATTGAATGAACAATGAGACCAATTCCACCTTTTGAACAGGTTCTACCTATTTTTCGCTTTGGTTATGAAGCGCTATTAACACGCTTTGCAAAGGTCTCGTTTATTGCTGCTGTAACATTTCCCCTAATTGGCGGACTTTTTGCAGCACCATTATTGATTGCAACACGTTTTGGAAACAACAGAGAAGCCGAACAGCACCAATTAGTCAAATACGGCTTCGCCCCCCTTGGCACGATTGGGATTGGCTTTTGCTGCGCTGGACTTGTCGCTGTGGGAAGCCTTGCTCTTTGCATCCTGTTTGACTTGACCCACAAACTGACCATAGGAAGACACGCCATGAGCTATCGCTATGTTTTTTTTCCATTTCGGTTCAATTTCATTGATTTTAACGCCTTGATAAAGTAAAAATTCTTCGGAGGAGATCAGATGTTTAGCTATATTAATCCAGTTTCACTATTTAATTACTTCAAGGAACCCAATCCTGAAACAGCCCAAGCAGCAATTGACTTTCTGACCCGCTCAGGAACTGGAATGACTGCTATCGCAGGAAAGGCTCAGTATGTTTTTGTAGCAACTCTTGCTAGTGCCCTTCTCCTTTATTCACGCGCTGGAATGGACGAAGATGAAAGAGCGTATTCAGAGAATTCAACCACTTACACGGTGCCAGTTTCTCCTCTATACATTTTCTCAAGATTTCTATTTTGTATCGCATTGCTATCGGGATTTTCTTACATCAATTGTAAAGGTGGATCCTACCTTTCCAATTATGCAATATCATGGATACAAAACCGCACTTAATAATTAAATTATAAGTTTAATTTTAAATTGAATTATAGTTTACTTTAAACATTGATTCGAATATTATTATTGCGAAATTTTGATGGAGTAAAAACATGACAATGTCTAGCCATTTATCAGAGTTTTCAGGGTTGTTTACAACGAATGTCACAATTGACACGACAAACATTACCCTAGCTCATCTCAGCAAACTTGGAAAACTTGAGTTAGAAAAGCTCTTGTCTGTTTACGGAACGAGCCTTGAGAGTGCATTGCTTGCTCGCACATTCGCCAATTCAGTGGCTATTCATGCTTTAGGGATTACATTTATCTCTGGTTTTATTGCCCATCAATCTACAAGAGAAAACGTGCGAAAAGTTGCAACATTTATCACTGTGGCTTCCGCTCTTACGGCTTTTCTTGCAGGTTTCACAAGTGTTGTTTATACTTTTCAAATTCATGATTACGCTTACTGGAAAAATGTTTGCATAAAGTTCATAGAACTCACACCCCAAAGTAGTTAAAGAGGCTCAAAGATGTCACTTCCAAGTTCATTTACAATTTTTTCCCCTTCCTTTTCATTGTTCAAAAGGATTACGCCTGCTGAGTACTTAGCTCGCTCTGAAATGACGTTAGCTCAACTTCCCAAATGGAAAGATGCAGCTTTGGCAATTGCAATTATTTCTTTTACAACTTTGCTGACTTCAACAGCAATCGCAGTGATAGCTCAGGATGAATCAAAAGCAGAAAACAAACAGGGAAGAGTTTATAATATTGCCCTGAACTGCATGATCTTCTCCGCGGCCACCCTCTTTTTATCCTTAGTGGCTTATCCAACTATGTCATACGGAATTCAACCTATGCTCGCAAAGCGCATCGATTGGCTCCAAGCACTGATCAATAGTTAGGATACGGATCATCTGAGTAGATGGCGTTAAAGGGAGGCGGGTTCGAAAGCTTCATGTATTTTCCAATGACCTTTCCATCCACAATCACAATGTAATAGCGCCGTTGCTCGATCACTTCATTGCCAATGCGGATCTTTTCAATGTACTCATACGTTTCCTTTTCATCACCTTTTGAGTAGATATTATACGGTTTCCCATACACCTTTGTCACTTCAGAAGCTGTCATCCCCACTTCGACATCTGAGTATCCATCGCGAGTCATCGCGGCCTGGCGTGAAAAACAACCAGTTAACAAAAACAAAGGGAGAATAAACTTGAGTACTTTCATAGGAATTAACTTTCCTTTTATTTTTACAAATAAAAGTTTCGCTAATTCCTCGCAACTAGATAGTGTCGTCACGAGATGAGCAATAGAGATACGGCTCATACAAGAATAGTTCAAGGCGACTGATACAGGAAGCCCAAATCTGGCTTGCTAAGGAAGGCAACGACGAAATTTTCCTCAGGAGTCGCTTAAGAATTGATCAACTTGTGATGACACAATCTAGAATGAACTTATTCAGCAGCTTCTTTTTTTTCTTCTTCAGGTGCTTTTTTCCAGATCTTGCCATGAATCACCGTACGAAAGTCGTCATTCGCCGCATATTCAGCATGCAGAAGATAGGTGTCAGGTTCCTGCGCAGCTTCGTAGAATTCGAACCCTTCGAATCCTAACTGACCTAAACGAAATTCCCAGCCAATGAGATTAGGGTTGATGATGCCCTTCCCAACAACTTTTCCAATCGATTGATTTTCGAGCTTAATGACAAAGTTTTGACGCGAGACATCGTAAAAAGAAAATTGATTGTGCATGATTTCGGAAAGACCGGCAATTTGAATTTCCTGGAGACAAGCGATGAGTCCTTTATCGTCCGCGGGTGGAACTTTCCAACGGGTATAAAATGGAAGTTTTTCATCCATCATGGAAAGGGAAATTTTTCCTTCTCCTAACCAAGAACCGGGCTCAAATATAAACGGGTGTTTCTTTGGCATCAAAACATGTACCTTCTTGTGTAAACGCTTTGCAATATGCCTAGCGCAATCATTGTCCACAAAACAGAAGACCCCCCATATGTCATGAGCAGAAGAGGCACTCCTGTGATTGGCAAAAAGCCGCACATCATCCCGATATTCACCACAACGTGAATAGCGAGATAAATCGTTACACCAGCTGAAAGAACGCGCCCAAAGTGGTCGCGTGCAACTGCGGTAACTTGAAAACTACAATAAATCAATCCGAAAAACAAGAGGAGGATTAAAAAAGCTCCAAATAGTCCAAATTCCTCGGTAAAGGCTGGAAAAACCGAATCCGTTGAAGCTGCTGGCAAAAAGCCATGCCCTGTGAAAACGCTTTCTCGAAATCCACTCCCTGTATATTTCCCTAAGGCAATCGCCGTTTGCGCAGCTTGATGGTGGTAAGTCGCAGGGTTGAGCCGTTCGTACTGGTAATCTTTTAAAAAGTGGGTGACAAAAGGACGCATCTCTTCATGGGAAATCACCCCAAGAAAAATGAGCGCTGTGATGAAAATCACCACGAGACCCAAAGAAGCTAAAATCATCACAACCTTTTTATTGACTCCCCCAAAGTAAAACATCCCCAAGGTGATCGGATATAAGACAAGTGCCGATCCCAAATCAGGCTGCTTCAGAATGAGTGCAAAAGGGATAAACGCAATGACCGATGCCTGAAAAAAAGTGCTCCAGTCCCCTACAGCTCTTCCCTTTCTTTCGAGAAACCAACTCAAAGTTAAGATCAATGAAAGCTTGGCACATTCTGACGGTTGCACCCCAATACCAATAATCGGAATGCGGTACCATCTATGAACATTTTTAATTGAGTCTGTAAAAAAAAGCCCCAGTAGCATTACAATCGTTGCAAAGTAAAAAATCCAAGCCCACTCACGCAGCTTATGGTAGTCGAGACCGGCAAAAAATACGTAGGCAACCGTTCCCATCCCAAACCATTGCAACTGACTTTTGACAAGTGGAGTGAAAAAGCCGATTTCAGCGCCATGAGTATCCGTGATGGAAGTAGCTGAAATGACAAGCAAGCTTGCAATCATCAGCCCCAAAAGTAGGGGAAATGTACGAAAGTCGAGACGGCGTAAGTACTGGTGGTTCCACATATTTAGAAATTATCCAAAATCAAGGGTTAAAAGGAAAGAATGTCTCTAGAAGTTGCAAAAATTCACTTAAAGACGGTCACTTCGACCAACACATGGGCAAAAGAAAACTCTTCTCATTTTGATCTAGCCAAAATGACCCGTGTGACCGCTTCAGAGCAGACGCAGGGGCGAGGCCGCTTCAATAGAAGTTGGATCTCTCCTGAAGACGTTAACATCTACGTCACATATTTTTTTACGATTCGAAAAAACGGTGTCGACCTGAATAACCTCTCTCAACTCCTCTGCCTGAGCATTGTCAAAATGCTCCACCACCAAAAACTTGCCCCGCAAATTAAATGGCCAAACGACATCCTCGTGAATGGAAAGAAGATTGCTGGCATACTCTGTGAAGTTCTCGATCAGGGTGACAAACATGGCGTGGTCATTGGAGCAGGCATCAATGTGAACATGCCAAAAGAAGATCTTGATCTTATCGATCAACCCGCCACCTCTCTCTTGCAAGAAAAAGGAGAAGTACTTCCACTCGAACCTCTCCTTGACCTTCTAGATCAATTCTTTGCTGCCGATCTCGACCTCTACAAAACAGAAGGGTTCAAACCGTTTTACAAAACCTATGATGATCTTCTCACTCATAAAGGACAACCCATCACTTTGCGACAAAATGGTGATGCCATAACAGGCACTCTTCATTCACTCAATCCCGATGGGCGGCTCAATCTACTTCTTCCTTCAGGGGAAATCAAAACTGTTAGCACCGGAGAAATCAAAAAATGAAAACCAAACTCAAAAGCCTTATTACATTCCTCATCGCATCTTGTACCCTTTTTGCCGACGGACCAGAAGTCGGCAATTATGTGGGAGATGGAAAAAACCCCAATATTCATTTTCAACTGTCTACCAACTCTCCTGGATGGCATTCATATAGTATCGCTCACCAGGGGCAAGGTAACATTCCATACAACTCTCAAGATCCTGACAATAATGAATGGAGCGCTTGGAATATTTACGACCAAGACAATAATTATTACGGTACTTTCACTCTTGGGGCAAACGCCTATGCAACATGGTGGAAGGGATATGTTCCCCCACAACAAAAAGATCCTACGTCTCCGTACTCAATTGAGAACATTCAAGGTAAAGTTTCGGGTGGGGGCTACTTCATTTCGATTACTGGAACTCCAAAAGGAGATGGAGGCTCAGGCCCCTTTCCAAATGCGCCTGTGGCAACTCCAGCAGTTTATCCTGGAACTACCAACCCAATTTTTCTTAGCGTCAAAGAAGATAAAATCGTCAACGATAAAGGTTCCGAGCTTCGCTTAAAAGGACTTGTTCGCTCTTCTTTAGAATGGAACCCTCAAGGTCAATATCTCAGTCCAAATGATATCGCACTTATGGCTGGATGGGGAGCCAATGTCATTCGCCTCGACCTCAAGCAACAGTATTGGTTTGATTCAGAGCCTGTCTCCAAAAAGGGTTCCTACAAGCAAATCATTGACGCTATCATCTACTACTGTACGCAGCACGATATTGCTGTCATCCTCGACCTCCATTGGACGGATTCTCATGGGCAACCTCCTATGGCAGACCGGAATTCAATCAAGTTTTGGACGGAAGTTGCAACCGCCTATAAAGACTTTGGAACTGTGATGTTTGAGCTTTTTAATGAACTGTTCAACATTGATCAAAACACTTGGCTAAACGGCAACACTGAGTACGCAGGCTACCAAGAACTTTATCACGCAGTCCGTAGCACTGGAGCGCAAAACATTGTAATCATTGGGGGGCTCGATTGGGCGTACAAATTGGACTTTGTAACCGCCAGCTTTGAAGTCAGCGGAGAGAACATTGTCTACAACTCGCACCCCTATGATGATAAAGGTGCACCAAATTCACCCATTCCATTCGTGAAAAACTTCGCTGGAATTAAAGGGCGGTACCCAATAATTTTCACCGAGTTTGGGGATAATTAAGCAAACGATTTCCCCCCAAACAGTGAAAACTATAAAACCGTCTACCAAAGAATCTATGACTACATCGGTCAAAATGGGATTCACTACACCGGGTTCGAATGGTTCGTCGATCATCCTTATGCACCCTCACTGATTAAAAATTGGCAGGGAGATCCGCAATGTGCAGGAACATTTGTGAAAGATGACCTGCAAAACAATCCCCCTACGCCGATTAATCAGTAAGGGATAGCAATAAATCTGCGAAGCATTGAACTCTAAATTCCTCTGTTCCTTCGAGACTTGCAACAATCTGTTCCCAATCATGTGCCGGGAAGTATTTTTTATAGACCGGCACATCGATATCGCTCGCATGATAACCCAAATGCAGGCTCGATAAGATCGCCCGACCCTTTCCAATGCGACATTTTACGACAGCTGCAGAAAGCTTTTTAGGAATGAGCGGATCTTCATACGAAACGAGCACTTCGTGGCCTGTAGTTGCTTCATTAGGGATAAACGCTCCCCCTCCACTGATCAGCACCGGCGCTTTCCTAGCTGTGTCTTTCCATCGGACTTGCAACGCTCCATGATGAAACGAAATGTCATCCGTATCAGATGGGATCAAAGGTCCCTGCGCCACTCCATTAAAGAAGCAAAGCTCTCGAGTTTTATCCAGGCATTCTTGCGTGGAAAGTTGATAAACTGTCCGTTTCGACGCAAAATAACTCCCCCCACAAACACTAAAAAAAAGCCCCCCTTCTATAACAAACCTCTTGAGTTTTTGGACTTGCTCTCCAAGATGCTCGTCATATTCCCCGGCTTTTCCTCCTGGCAAAATGAAAAGCGTTTCAGCAGGCGTCCATTTATCTGGAACCACCTCCTTTTCTCCGATTTCTGCAATTTTCCATGGCCCTTTGACATAGCCAAACAAACGCATGAGTTTGGTGACACTTTCTCCATAAACGCCAGGTCCATTGTAAATCAGGATAGAACGAATCGGCGTCTGCATTGCTGTAAGCGATAATCTTATCTGCGTTGCCATCGTACGTACCCTCCCTTCAATGATGCTGCGCATACGATTTTCAATAGTGCAGGCCATAGAAAAGGTAAGAGCCCAACATCAATCGCAGAGCGAAAACCGATCTGAATCGCAAGCCAAGAGACTCCAAGCAGATAAATCACCACTTGCCCTACCAGAACGGAAAAGATCAGCCACCAATAAGATGGGCGTTTCCGGTAGTTTGCTAATTTCCCAATCAAAAACGCCACAATCGGAAAAGCCACCAAATACCCTCCACATGGACCAATCATCCAAAGAGGATTCACTGACCATCCCGATAGCACTGGAAGCCCAACCGTTGCCGCGCCTAAATAAAGACACGTTGAAAGAGCTGCCTTTTGCCCTCCTTGAAAAAATGCCAGCAGAAATATCGCAAGCGTTTGTAAAGTGACTGGGACAGGACCAATGAGCACTTCTACTTGAGAACATCCTGCCAAAAAAAGCCCTCCTAAAAGAACGTGAAAGACCCACACAAGAGTTGGATAGGTGCGGCGCGCTGCCACTGTTTCTGTTTTTGTATTCATATTCAATCCTCCGTCAAATTGCCCCTTCAAGATACGACGTCAGAAATTGAAAATGACACTCTAAACCAGACTTCACAACCCCCGTTCCACCTATAATTTAGGTGATATTTTACAAACAATACCTGCAAGACAGAGCATTTTTCTTGAACCTAAACACTTTAATCGCGCAAACTTGAGCTATGCAACCAAGCTTATCAACTAAATGTTAGGTGAACTTTTAGGCAGCCAAAAAGTTGGCAACGCCCTTCTTTTCCTTTTCATCAATGGCAAGGGGTATCCCTCTCAAATCGCCAACGCCTTAAGTGTCGGACTGACACCCGTCCAACATGCATTGAAACGACTAGAAAAGAGCTCCATTGTTTCGAGTTATTACGAAGGAAAAAACAGAATCTACGAACTCAATCGCAGTTACCCCCTGTATGAAGAGCTTGAATCGCTTATCAAAAAAGCTTTCTTTCTCCTCCCAAGTGAAGGCAAAAAAAACTACCTAATCTCCCCTACTCCTACGAAGCCAAAAGATTCGTCACTCAAACAAAGTGTTCCCGCTGTGCTAGCAACGATATGGAAAAAACTCGAAGCAACCACTCAAGTGATCTACGTGGCCCACGATCGAAGTGGAAGTGAAGCCCAAACGGCAGGACAAGGAAGTGGCCTGGTTAAAATCACAAAAGAAGCACCCTACCAGCTCATCTTTGAAGAAGAAGGATCATGGCAAACTGAGCAAGGACTAACCTTCAACTACAAAAATTACTTTCGCTGGACAGTCGACACCATGCGCGGCATCTTAGCGGTCGAACACCTCCGGTTCGGTAAGCATCACCCCGTCTTTCTCTTTCACCTTGTTCCCGTTTCTGATCGCCTACTCGAGCCCGTCACAACAAATGCCAACGGCGAGGAGACCTACTTCGGCTACCTAGAAAACAAAGTGCACGGACTGAAGTTTTGCACCCGGACGATTTCGCCTCAAAAAAACGAATCCATCACCTACTTTTACACCTAGATCGTGTCGAGAGGAAACGATTTACTGAAAGTCTTCTGTATAATCAAGCCAAGTGTCTAAATAGTAAATCGTATCTTGATTGTATCCCCAAACCTTGTGCTCAACACAGGTTCCATTTGCGACACTAAAATCAAACCACCATTCCCAAGTCGATGCTTGAGCAAAGTCAACAAGATGATCGATAAGCTCTTGAGGTGCCCGTTCATCGACAAAAACAGCGTATTTCTTGTCCCAGGAAATGGAATAATTATAATAGGGGTCTCCTGGCTCTAGTTGAAACGCTCGTTTTGCGCTCAAAGTCCGCCCTTCGGGATTATAGAGCAGACGTACTTGCAATGTTTTGCCATTTAATTTGTAGTAAAGGACTTTGTTTTGAAACGTTGAGCTACGAAAAACTCTCTCGGCTTCGGCATCATTTTGGGCATCTTCAATGGATTCTGCTATATAGACAGGATGAATGCCGCCCCACTCTTCAATAGTCAGAGGGCTTTTTCCTCTAAGGTCAATGTGGGCCTCACCATCAACATAGCCCCACCTGGTCAAAAGATCTTCTAAGTGATGAACAAATGGCAACGGAAGGTCTCCCACCACATAGAGAGAACGTGAAGTTGGCCGCACTAACACACCACACCAAAGCATTTCTCTATTAGGATTCGCGATGATTCGAAGCGGGTAACTCTTACCTTCAAGTTCAATTTGAATGACTTCATTAGAATAAGCCCCGGCAAAGATCTGAGTTTGGATCTTTTGATCACATTGCAGACTAGAAAGTGGGGAACAGATACTGAGAAGTCCAACTACCATAAGAAACAAAAAAGCTTTCACGTTTCACCTACACGTTAAATGAGATAAAAAAACTGTAACTCAAGCAGTTGAATTCTGGCAACGAAAGTATCCTTACCTTGGATTGAGGTCATATCATCTCTATGAGAGGTTGATAGGGCACATTATGGCTTCTTGATTTAGAAACTTAAGAGAGATAAATCGGGTTTAACTGTGAGATTGGGGTGGACGCGGGCGCGTAAAATCTCTTGAATA
This sequence comes from Simkania sp., assembly GCF_965215465.1. Taxonomy (GTDB): domain Bacteria; phylum Chlamydiota; class Chlamydiia; order Chlamydiales; family Simkaniaceae; genus Simkania. The sequence goes on from NZ_OZ244056.1 coordinate 2,262,671, forward strand.
GCGCTGAGTGTTGCCCCTGTTGATGAAGGACAAGTCGTGCAGGCACCTTGATAGGCGATGACCACTTCGTTGTCATTTTTAAGTTCGGGGACTTCGATCCCTCCGGCATCGAGCTCAATGTAGGGTTGTACTTCTTCTTGGACAACTTTGCGAATGAGTTCAAGCTTCTCTGCAAATGAAAGAATGTCCCATTCGGGATACTCCCCAGTAGATGCGAGATGCGAGGGAACGGGTGGCGAGTAAGAGGGATCACTGATGGGAATATCTAAACATTTTTCACAGGCAATATCGAGAGCTTCTAAAGCGAGATTTAAGTGGTGCGAAGCAGACTCGGGAAAGGCGGGTGTGTGATCAAAATCGCGCAGTTTTTTATCAACCAGCTCTGCTGTTAAGCGGCGGGCTTGGTCGTAGTTTTTTCGCAAAATGATGTCGCAAATGGCATCGGCTGCACCGATGAGTGGACTTTCTCCAAAGGCTTGGAATTTGACATCGGCAATGATGCCATCGGTTTCATCAACAACGAGATAGAAAATGACGTGATTTTCGTCAGCCCCATCTTGGCTTTCACCAGAAACAACGCGCATTTCTTGCTGCGCGCCTTTGTTACCACTAAAAAACCCAACATTACGTGGCGCTAGAATCCGTTCGACAAGAAGATTACTGTACTCAGCCCAAGGATACGGTTTTAAATAAGGGTTCATACTTTCACCTTCTCCGAAAAGGTTCGGCATTTGGCTGCTGCATCGGCAAGAATGCCTAGAGCTCGTTGGATGTCTTCTTGAGTAGTCGTGCGACCAAGGCTAAAGCTTAGAGCGCATTTGGCGATGTCGGGGTCGATTCCGATGGTTTGCAGTAAGGCAGGCAGTTTTTGATGACGACCGCCGCCAAAACTTGCAAAGACATCTTGCTGCGCTAAATGAAAGGCTAAGAGTTCACTTGGAACACCTGGAAAGGCAATCACACTGACATTGGGAAGGCGTGGAATCTCACGGAAGAGAATTTGTGCCTGTGGCCAAGCACTTTCAAGACTCGTTTCAAAGTGGTTGCGAAGGCGGGCTGTTTCCATGCAGACGTGATTGAAATGTTCTTCGAGTTCTTCAAAGGCAATGCCTAGTCCGACAAGGCCAGGGAGATTCAGTGTTCCACCGCGCTGTCCATGCTGGTGAGTCCCGTCGGGAATGAGGGGTGAAAGCGTGTGGGGATGGCGGATGAGCAGTCCACCTGTTCCTTTGGGACCGTGGAATCGGTCGCCATCAAACGTGAGGTAATCAATGGAAAGATCCTCAAAGCGGAAGTAAAGTTTGCCTAAAACATCACTGACATCAACGTGAAAAGCGACTCCTTTTTCTTTGCAGACTTCGGCGAGTTCCGCAATGGGATGCAAAATCCCTGTGAGCCCACTGGCCCAAGAGAGAGAGACTAAGCTGGTGCGAGGTGTAATGGCGGATCTTAAGTTTTCGGGGGTGAGAACACCTTGGTCATTGAGTGGCGCGAGTTTTTTTTGGATGCCCAAAGGCTCAAGTCGGTTGATGCCCATTAGACAAGAAGCATCTTCAATGGGAGTGGTCACAAAGTGGTTCTTACCTGTCTCGGAAGCTTCATCAATAGCCAATGCGTGGTAAATGTGACTAATCGCTTCGGCTGCGCAAGAGGTGAGGATGAAAGTGTCTTTTTCTGCTGCCCCTAAAGAGGTTTTGATTTTGCGCATCTTTTGGTTAATCGTAGCAAAAGGCTCTTTCCCTTTGAGGTAGGGAGCAGTTGAGCAATGCCAGTGCCTTTTGAAAAAGGGTTGCATTTGTCCCACGAGATGATCGGAAGGACCCGTTGTGGTCGCGTGATCGAGGTAAATTGGTGATTCCATCATGCCCCTTTCAAATAGACCTGTTGGACTTGATCAATCTCTTCCCGTTGCCAAACCCCATTATCATAGCTATAACAAATGGGATCGCCGGTGGGGATTTCGAGTTCTAAGACTTCTTTTTCTGAAAGTTTATCCAAAAACATGACGATCGAACGTAGAGAGTTGCCATGTGCCGAAACTAAGATGTTTTTCCCCTCTTGGAGATGAGGTACGATTTCATTTTCAAAGTAAGGGATAGAGCGCTCAGCCGTCATTTTTAAGCTCTCACCATTTGGAGGTGGAGTGTCAAAGCTGCGCCGCCAAATCTTCACCTGCTCTGCGCCATACTTCTGACGGGTTTCATCTTTGTCGAGACCTTGGAGTTCCCCGTACATGCGCTCATTGATTTCCCAGGCTGTGACCACGGGAACGGTCATTTCTGAAGCTTTGGGATTGTAATTCTTTGCCCAAGTTTCTTGCTTCTTTTCATCGGGGTGGAGCACAACGGGAACTTTCCCTTCGGAGTGGACACTCATAGCAAGCATCGCTGTGAGCTGCGCCCGAATAAGCGAAGACATAAAGATGATGTCGATAGGGATGGCAGAAAACCGCTTCCCCGCATTCAAAGCTTCTTCGATACCAGCCTGGCTTAGGGGAACGTCGACCCATCCGGTAAAAAGGTTGCGCTTATTCCAGACAGATTGGCCATGGCGGAGTAAAATAATTTTTGGACACTCTTTCATATTTTTTATGATACCCCAAGTAGGATTTCCCTTCAAACTTGTGATTATCTCGAGAAAGATTTATTATAGATGCCCTATGGAAAGTAAACGTTTGAGTAAAGCTTTAGCTGCGGCAGGAGTCGCCTCGAGGCGAGCCTGTGAGGAGCTCATTTTTGCCGGTAAGGTGACGGTCAATGGAGAGGTCATCAAAGTCCCCCAAACCCTGGTGAACTGGGATAAAGACCGCATTTGCGTCGATGGCAGGCTGGTCCGCGCAGAAGAAAAAAAAGTTTACTACATTCTCAATAAGCCGAAAGGATACATCTGCTCAAACAAGCGCGAAGGAACCAAGCGACTTGTGGTTGACCTTTTCGCAGAAGAAAAAAATCGGCTGTTCACCATTGGACGTCTAGATCGGGATACGACAGGTCTTTTAATCGTGACAAACGACGGCCACTTTGCCCAAAAAGTGATTCACCCCTCACGCAATATTGTAAAAGAATATTTGGTCAAAACTCGTGAAGACATCACTCACGAAATGCTGACCAAAATTTCTAAAGGAACGCTCATTGAAGGTGTGTGGATCAAACCTTACAAAGTGCAAAAAATGCGCAAAGGGACTTTGAAGGTGGTGGTCAAGGAAGGAAAAAAACGGGAAGTGCGCCTCTCAGTTCAAAACGCAGGCCTTGAAATTCTTTCACTCTCGCGTATCCGGATTGGAGAGCTACGGCTCGGCAACCTTCCTGAAGGAAAATGGCGCGAGATGACCGAATCTGAAAAAGCTTCACTTTTCAATTAAGTGTTACATCGGTACAATGGGTCTATAAACAACTTGAGAAATGCTCATGTTGACGACAATTGCTCGTCTTTTTGGAAAGTCTCCTTTCTTCCCTTTGCAGTCTCACATGAAAAAGGTGAGTTTGTGCATCAAAAAGCTTACGGAAATTTTCGACAAACTTCCGTCGAGTCAACCTGAAGAAATCGAAAAGCTCGTCAAAGACTTATCCAAACTAGAACATGAAGCCGATCTCACCAAAAATGACATTCGAAACCATTTACCAAAAAGTCTCTTTCTTCCGATCGACCGAGGACAATTCCTAGAAATTCTTTCGATTCAAGATGGGATTTCAGATCAAGCAGAAGACATCGGTAACTTGCTAGTTTTGCATCCCCTCGAGCCCGAGCTCTATGAAAACCTGCACGCCCTTTATAAAAAAAACATCGAGGCTTTCTGGGACACACGTGCCATCATGAAAGAATTGAATGAACTTGTCGAATCTTCGTTTGGAGGCATGGAAGCTGAAAAGGTGAAAACGTTCATCGAAAGAACCTCTTATATCGAATACGAAGCAGACAAGATGATGCACAAATTGATGAAAGAGTTTTTTGCACGAAGTGAAAAGGTTTCGACTCCTGTCTTCTACCTTTATATTCGTCTCATCGAAGAGATCAACCAGATCTCCCATATTTCTGAAAAACTCGCAAATAGAATCCGTATGATACTGGAATTAAAATAGCCATGGCCCTTGACCAAATTCTGATGCTTTTAATTCTCTTAGCTGGGTTTTATATGGCCTGGAATATCGGTGCCAACGATGTGTCCAATGCGATGGGCACTTCCGTCGGTTCCGGAGCGCTCACCCTATTCAAAGCGGTGATCATTGCAGGTGTTCTAGAATTTTGCGGCGCCTTTTTCCTTGGAGGAAATGTTTCTAAAACGATGCAGCAAGGGCTGGTGAACCCTGACTTCTTCGCTGAGGATCCAAGGATCCTCCTTTTTGGGATGCTTTCCGCCTTGATCTCAACAGCGCTTTGGCTTCAAGTCGCCTCTTACTTTGGTTGGCCTGTGTCCACTACACACGCGATTGTCGGTGCTCTACTTGGTTTCGGCGCGCTCATTGGTGGAGTCCACGCGGTCCACTGGGGTGAAGTGGGTAAAATTGCAGCAAGTTGGGTGATCTCCCCGGCTCTTAGCGCCCTCTTTGCCTTCTTGATCTTCAGTATTCTGCAACGGCAAGTGCTGTTTGCCATGAACCCCATACACGCGTCGCGTCGCCTGATTCCCGTGCTCACGTTCATCGTGATGATTGTCTTTACACTGAGCGTCCTGATGAACGGGCTTGGCAATTTTCATCTCGAGCTCACCCAGATTCAAACGCTTTTAATTGCCATTGCTGTGGGGATCGTAGGTGGCCTCATCAGCATGCTTTTACTCAAACTCAACGCTGCCCCAAAACAGCAACTGGAAACAGCTTCTCCCAACCTGTCGCAACAAGTCTTTAGCCTGAATAAAGCGATGCGTCATTTGCGCCGAGTCCAGCTCACTTCTAAAGGTGAAGCGCGAGAAAATGTCACCCGCCTCCTTCGAGATGTAGAAAAGCATGCAGAAGATGTCCGTCATCAAACCAACTTCTATGAAAAAGGATCCGATTTTCAAATTGTTGAAAAGATGTTTGCCTCACTGCAAATTCTCAGCGCATGCTATGTCGCCTTTGCCCATGGCGCGAACGACGTCGCCAACGCAATTGGCCCGGTTGCAGCTGCCATTGACATTCTCTGTCATGGACACCTCTCCTTACATTCTGTCGTTCCACCTTGGCTTCTTGCTATGGGTGGCGCTGGGATTGTCGTTGGATTGGCTACATGGGGCTGGCGTGTCATGGAAACCATTGGGCGTAAAATCACCGAATTGACCCCCACTAGAGGTTTTAGTGCAGAGTTTGGCGCAGCGATCACCATCCTCCTTGCCTCAAAACTTGGACTCCCCATTTCTACAACTCACTGTATTGTCGGAGCCGTACTTGGAGTCGGCCTGGCGCGCGGGATTTCAGCTCTTAATTTGCGTGTTTTACGTGATATCGTTCTTTCTTGGGTCATCACCATCCCCTCAAGCGCCATTGTATGCATCCTCCTGTTCTATTTGATCAAAGCTATTTTTATCTAAGCTCTTAAAATTAAACTGATTACAAAATACATTAAAAAATGTTTATATTAATTTTAAATAAATAATTTTAATATGTTATAATAGATGCAGGCAAACAAATTAGAAGGGGGAAAAATGCCTGGCATTTCTGCTATTCATTCAACAAAATCAACCTTTCAGTATCGAGAACACCCTAGACACAAAGGAGCAACACTAGTCGTAGAACGAGCACTCGATGAATCCTTGAAAAGAAGTCCAGACCCTATAGATAGGGCCCGTTTCTTTGATACTCGCTCGATGACAATTCAAACAAAAGAAGATGAAAAACTATCAACGATCTATGTTTCTGGTCCTGGTAGAAAGGAACGTCTCACAGTATTACGAGATGGATCCTTTCCTCCAACAATCAAAGATCATGGTGTGCTTACAATGGACGGTACTTTAAAACCTGCAAACATGTATCTGCTAGAAGCACTCTCTCAAAGTGAGGTCCTACCACAAGAAGCTGAATACTCCATGGGTGTGATTAGACAATATGATGACCCAGCCAAAAATCAAATAGCAAAAGACCAAATTCAACGCATTTTATCCGAAGCTCTGTCTCAAGCTCCTGTACCAGAAAAAATCTCAGCACGCCTTCTCACAAATGATGGTCATTGGCAACTTGTTGAAATTGATCTAACAGAAGGGCTAGCAAACCCAAGGCTTACCATTATCAACTCGACAAACATGACCCGTTCTTTAGATATTCCATCTATTCAAGAGAGTTACTATCAAATTATCGGACAAACAATTAGTGAAAGCTTAGTTGAAGCTGGAGGCGCCCCCGTTTCAAAAGAAAAGATTCGCTATCTACAAGGCCTTCAGTATGGCAATATGGGATGTGGCATCGCAGCAGATTTAAACTTCAAAAAAGTTCGCAGTGGTGAGATCTCTGACGCACATATTTTTAAAAAGGAAGATATCGTCAGCGAAGAAATTGAAGAAACCTTAATCTTAGGCGAAGGAGATGTTCATACATTCCGGACGACAAGAATTGACACTACGGCTAGCATAGACCGCTCAGTGAGGATCACCCGGTTTGACGAAACGCTTAGAAGAGTCGATCTATTCAACATACTTTCTGAAAAATCCGAACTGAAGAAAGAATTGCTTGGTGCTATTAGAAGCTAATTAAAAGTAAAAAGATAAGAATTTATACTTTCTTATCAACCAAGTTGGACTCCATGACTCCTTCTTCGACTTCAGGAATGAGCTCGGGGCAGCTTTTAAAGAAGTTCTCTGCACAAGACCTCACCTCTTGACTCACTCTCGGAGCTTCTTTCATATTACAATGAGTACCCGTGCTTAATATTTTAGAAAATAGAGTAGGCATTTCATCTATAGATTTATTTCCACCCAGCCCAGATTTTTTTTTGCGGTTTTCTCTAGAGACACGCGTTAGACTGGGAGAAAATCGAATACCCTGACTGCAACCACCAGTGGTTTTTAGAATCTTGCCGCTCGCTTCCCGTTCTGCAAAATCACCCTCCTGTCGAGGGGAAAATGCGAAGCCAAACAAACAAGATTGCGTCATTTCAAGAAAGTCTTCCCCGGCTTTCTTTATGGCATTTAAGACAGCATCTGTCTGCTCAAATTTCAAACTTATGACATGAATCTTGCATGTCGTGTGCATTCGGATATGAAGAGTTTCCTCTTTTTCAAGCCAAGCAGTGCGAAGGTTCCAGACTTCTTCTTTGTACAAAAAGTTCAGTCCATTCGAAAGCTGTTGAGAAGTGTAGCCAGATTCCTCATAAGCTGTGACATCTGCAGGAATTAAATATTTGGATATATCGACTGTTCCGACAGAATTTGATGACATAAACCCTCCAAAATTTTATGCAACCGCGATGCATAATACCAATAAAAAAAATTTTAATAAACAGCTTTCCTATCATGCTTGACTCAGCTCACATTCGAGTAAGAACATGTAAGAAAAAGATTAATATAAATTTAAGCTAAATAGCTGTATTTAACTTTTGATATATAATTAAAAAGAAGATTTCGTTTTAATTATATACCAAAGAACATATAATTACCTCCTATTAACCACTACACGGAGGCAATGAAATGGAAATTATGGCAACTAGCGAAGAAGGTCACGTTGGATGTTACGGACCTTGCCAAGACGACTTGTTAAAAGAAGTGGCAGAAAACGAGCTTCTTCCTGAAAACTTCCAAGTTTACGTGAGAGGAAACACAGTTATTAACCACCCAGCTCGTGGTTTTAAAGCGAAAACTCTTCCAACTTTTAACCACCACAAGGGTGAGCAAGGGGGCTATGTCGCTCTTTACTCTCGCCAAAAAGAAGGAAGCATTTACTCTGTTGGCGGAGGAATCCACGTGATGGGTCAAGTCCGTATCTCTGGACATTACGAAGGACGCATCTTTCTTCCTGATGGGTATGAGCTAGGTGATGACATCACTAGAGATGAAAAAATCTTAGAGATCTGCAAACAGTACTTCCCTGACCTAGAAGACTTCTGGGTTGGTGGAGATACTGGAGGTTGGTACGGTATCCAACCTTAATACAAAAAACCCGAGGAGTTTTCCTCGGGTTTTTTTATAGATTCCAACGTTTCTTATAGTTCCTTCTCTGATGAATTGAAAACGATTCCATATATTCTTTTTGAATAATTTCGACGTGTGCTAGAAATGAAAATATGGACTCAATGGAATTTCAAGCTCAGACTTTTGCTCAGAAGGTGCGTCACTACTTGATCACAACGATGGGGCGTACAGCTGATGAAGCAAACCTTGAAGAATTCTATCGCGCATTTTGTACGTCGCTTCGTGAAGAAATCATGATCAACTGGACTGCGACGATGCACACGTTTATCAAGCAAAAGTCGCGGATGCTCTACTATCTTTCAATGGAATACATGCCAGGGCGACTTTTTGGAAATAACATCACGAATGTCAGCGCTGTTGATCTCATCAAACGGGTCTTACAGATTTTAGGAAGAGATTTTTCGACCTTAATCAGTATGGAGCCCGATATCGGGATTGGAAATGGAGGGCTTGGCCGCTTAGCTTCTTGTTTTATGGATTCCTTAGCGACACTACAATACCCTGCATTTGGTTATGGCATGCGTTACCATTATGGAATCTTTGAGCAAGAGCTCTTATGTGGTGTGCAAGTTGAACGGCCCGACTGCTGGCTACTGAATCAAAATCCCTGGGAATTCCGCCGTGACACCCATGCCGTCAATGTCCGTTTTGGAGGCAATCCCATTCAGCGAAAAAACTCTCACGGGGAAACGGTTTATGATCTTCTTGACCCTGATGAAGTGCGCGCTCTCCCCTACGATTTGCCCATCATTGGCTACAGCCACGATCCTAACTTTTCAGTATTAACCCTCCGCCTTTGGTCAACAAAAGAATCACCTCGCAACTTTCAGTTGCAAAGATATAACGCAGGAGAGCTTGGGCAAGCGAGTGAAAACACCTCTCTGACAGATGTCCTCTATCCAAACGACAACCATGAAGCAGGGAAACGGATCCGACTCAAGCAAGAGTTTCTCCTTGTCTCGGCTTCTCTTCAAGACATCATTCGTCATTACCGCGAAAAACACGACACATTTAAAGAGTTCCCAGACAAAGTGCGCATTCAGATCAATGACACGCATCCAGCCCTCGTGATTCCCGAACTCATGCGCATTTTGACAAAAGATAACGATCTTTCGTTTAACCATGCGTGGGACATCACCCGCACTTGTTGTGGCTACACCAATCACACGGTTCTAAAAGAAGCTTTGGAAGAGTGGAATGCAGAGCGGATGAGCGAACTTCTTCCTCGGCAATTTCGCTTAATTGAAAAACTCAATGAACAATTTTGTAGCGAAATCCGAAAAAAATTTCCAGAAGACGAAGACCGTGTGCGACAAATGTCGATTGTCGAAGGGGGACAAGTGCGTATGGCCAACCTTGCCATCTATGGCAGCCATAAAGTCAATGGCGTTGCAAGACTCCACACGGAAATTTTAAAAAGCTCACTTTTTAAAAACTTTTACGAATTTGACACGGATAAGTTTGTTAACGTGACAAATGGTGTCACTCAACGACGTTGGCTTCTTTACTGTAATCCCAAGCTGGCACAATTTGTAGAAGAAAGGATTGGCAACGGATGGATCACCGACTTTTCACAGTTTCGCAAGATCGCTAACTTTGCTTCAGATCCCGAATCGCAACAAGAGTTTTTACGTATCAAAAAAGAAAACAAACTCCGTTTTCTCGACATGATTCGGAAGGACATGCAGGAGCGCCATGGAACAACCGAAGAGTTTATGCAACACCATATTCTCGGTCCGGAAGCCATCTATGACGTTCAGATCAAACGGATTCATGAGTACAAACGGCAACTTATGAAGGCTTTGCATCTCTTGATGCTTTACCATGAAGTGAAAGACAATCCGCAAACACACCGCGTCAAACGGTTTGCCATTTTTGGTGGCAAGGCTGCGCCTGGCTACAAAGTGGCCAAAAACATCATTCGATTCATTTACTGTCTGGCACGTAAAATCAACCATGATCCTGCCATTGCCCACCAGATGAAAATCTTTTACGTGGAAAACTACAATGTTTCAAAAGCAGAAGTGATCATTCCAGCAGCAGATCTTTCCGAACAAATTTCAACCGCAGGAATGGAAGCTTCCGGAACAGGCAACATGAAGTTTTCGATTAACGGTGCTCTCACCGTCTGCACAGATGATGGAGCAAACGTTGAAATGCGCGAAAGTGTTACCGATGAGTGGTGGCCCTTCTTATTTGGGGCAAGTTCTGATGAAAATCTCGAGATGAAACAAAAGCACAATTATAACCCTCTTGATATCTACGCATCTAACCAACCTATTAAACGAGCGATTGACGCACTGATCGATGGATCACTCACAGAAAACGATGCTGAAGTCGAAGCCTTGAGCAGCGTCCATCAAAGCCTGTTAGAAGGTCCTCCAGGTATCATCGCTGACCGCTTCTTTGTCTTGAATGATCTCATGTCGTACTACGAAACACAAAAGAAAGTCGAAGAGCTTTACACCAACTCCTCAAAATGGGCCGAATATGCCATCCACAACATGGCAGGCATGGCTCCATTTTCAGCCGATGTGTCAATCGATAACTACGCAAAAAAAATCTGGGGCATCGAACACTGTCCTCCAGATCCGGATGAACTTCACCGCGTTCGAGAAGAGTACAGCGAGCACGATCGCTGCCGCGTCATTCCGAATGACCAGTGATCCCAATTAGATTAGCTCTATCTACCACCAGTTCCCATGATCTGGATAATCATTATCCCATCGATCAATGTCATTGTTTGGTTCATAAGCGTGATCGCTAAAATTTAAGGCTGGTTCTGGATCAATTTGACGAGGTTTGCTTCTGCTTTGACAGTAATCATAAGCTCGTTTGCTGGCATCAGCTATCATACCTCCTCCAACAATTTGCGAAACACCGCTAGGAATAATGCAAAGCAAAGCACCTCCGAGCCCTTCCATAAATGCAATGGCGAGTTCTGGAGGCAAATCGATTTCAGGATCAGGAGAGCCTCTATAGTTAAAAGAGTGAGCCTCTACATGAATTCCAGAATCTTCACAAAATTTTGTGATGGCTTTGAAAAGCATGCGAAATTCTTCTTTTTTCGCTTCTGGAAAGTCCATGCGATGAAGATGGGCTTTAAAGCAATCATAAGCTTCTCGCCATGAAGGCTTATAACCAAAATGCTCTTCAAGTTTTACACGAAAGAGCTCTCCAAATTCGATAATATGTTTTACCTTAGACACATAGTTTGGGCGTTCAAAAAAACCATAAACCGCTTCAGTATTTTCGTCTTCAATCAGTTGCATCAAATAGTCGATGTTGTACTGACGCGCATATGTCTCTGAACTAAAATAACAAAGCAAACAGGCAACGATAATGAAATAGAACTTTCTCATTTGAAACCAAAAAAATATGCATAGGTTAAAAAGGCGCAACCTGACATGTAAAGCCATACTTTCACACGTTGGTTCTTTTTCCATGCTTGAATCAATTCCCGTAATCCCCTGGGGAAGAAAAAACCAAAGATTGCACTTAAAACGATTGCTTTAGAAAGCTGTATTCCAAGAATAATCAGTTCTCTTGATAGAGTGGTACCTTGTTCCACTTGATCCCTCGCAAAAAAGAATATTAATTTCGGGCAAAGTCTAAGAAATAAAATTGATAATTGTCAACTTCAACCACGCCACATCTAATGACTAACTTCCATAGAATAATCCCTAGCCTCCTTTGTCTTTAACATATTACGAGGAGGGCATCGATAATTTTCCTTGATGGGAAAGCTCCTAGATTTTTTTAGCTAGCAAAGTGCGGAGATCGATGGCAACCCCGCAGTGGGTTGTTGAGATCGAGCACGCTGCTAGGTGGAAAAAGATGGAGCAAGACCAGCAAGGAAAATTGCCGATGCCCTCCTAATCTAAATCCCATTTTTTGAGGAGTATTTCGTACTTGCCACTAGAGCGGACCTTTCCAAGGCCACGGTTGAAGGCTTCGATGAGTTCCGGGTGCTCCTCATGGACTGTGAGGAGGCGGAGCCCTGCTTCATTGAGTGGAGGTGTGGCAATTTTGAGTTTTCCTTCGTAGAGATCTTCGACAAAGGCAGTTGCCGGAATGTATCCCACAACAACACCATCGACATAATCACCGACAAGAGCATTTAAAGCATTGGGGATTTGGTTGTAATAGCGGACAATCGCTTTAGGATAAAGACGAATGAAGAGCGCTTCTTGTTCTTGATTTCTCACAGCGATTTCTTTTCCCTCCATTGCACCGCTCACATTGAGCATCGAATCCCCTTTGATCAAAAGGACAGGACCCGTATTTAAGTAGAGTTCGGAAAAGTCATACTTCCTAAGTTCAAAGACATAAGGATAAACCGATGAAAGAATGGCATCACATTTACCTTCTTCAAGGCCCATCGTTAAATTATCCCAGTTCAAATTAAGCCGATCAAAGTTAATTCCCTCATGGCGAGAGATCTCCAAGAGAAGCTCATTAGAAAAAGCAAAAACATTGGGTTCTTTTCCCGCTAAATTTAACGGGAACCAAGTCGGGTCGACTCCAACTGTGTAAGTCTTTCCTTTTGAACCACAACCAACAAGGGTTAGCGATAAAACAATGACCAAAAAGAATCGGTATACCATACAACTTATCTTAGGTGAGTTGGGATATCATTGAAATAAAAAAAATTTTTTTAAAAGATGCAAAGTAGGGGGAAGCATTGGTTAGGAATGCTTGCTTACTTATGAAAAATGGATACTGGAGGAGAAAGATGAAACGGTTCATCTTTACGATTTTGGGTCTGCTCATGACAAGCGTTTCATGGGCTTTAGCCCCTTCAACTCTTAGCTTTGTGGCATGTGAAAAGACCTACATCAATCCGGAAGAAGTTCTTTTGGATCAAGCCACGATTCACGTTCAGACAGAAAATGTGACAGGGGTCACGTCAGCCCTCTATTCAGATGGACAAGGGCTGTATTACAAGGACATCCAACTCGATGAAACTCTTTGCCTCGATGATTTTTTCGATGAGGATTTTTTTGGTTTCTATTCCGATGAACCTTCGGAGCTTTTTAATGATAAGCCTGTTGTCACGACGACCGAGCCCACGCAGCAAAAGCCGTCTAGACGTTCGACGGGTTGGCCCTATTGCGATAAATGCCACTAGTTAGAGTCGTCACTATTTAACGTTTGAGAAGCCTTAAGCCGTTAAATACCACGAGTAGCGAAGCACCGGCATCGGCAGCAATGGCCATCCAGAGGGTGGCCATCCCTACGATTGCAAGCGAAAGGAAAATGATTTTCACCGCGAGAGAAAAGGTAATATTTTGCTGGATCACATATAAAACGCGCCGCGAATGACGAATCAGCCATGGCACCTTCGATAAATCGTCGGACATGAGTGCAATATCTGCAGTTTCAATCGCTGCATCTGTTCCCATTGCCCCCATCGCAATTCCAAAGTTTGCTGCCGCCATCGCCGGAGCATCATTGACTCCGTCTCCGATCATCGCAATGATGTGTCCTCCTACCTTCAGTTTTTCGACTGCTGCAACTTTATCTTCAGGCAGCAATTCCGATTGAACCGAATCGACTCCACTCAACTTAGCAATGGCAGTTGCTGCAGGAGCGTTATCTCCTGTAAGCATCGCGACATGCTTAACCCCTGCATCTCGAATGTCTTCCACAATGGATTGGATCCCTGCACGAGGTTCATCTGCAACACTGATGAGCCCACACACATGTCTATCGTTTCCAATCGCAATGATCGAATGTCCGGCATCTTCTAGTTCCAAAGCCATTTGATGGATTTCTTCTGTTTCCTGCTTCATTTCGTGCATGAAGCGGTGGCTTCCAATCCAGTAACGGGTCCCATTATAAGTCCCCTGCGCTCCTTTTCCCTTGATGATTTGAAAGTCGGTCGCCCGCTCAACGGGAATGTTTCTCTCTTCAGCAAGTTTGAGAATCGCTCGAGCAAGAGGGTGTTCACTCGGTGCCTCCAACGCAGCTGCGCGCATTAGCAACTCCTCTTCGGTATGATTGTTGAGAGGAATGATCTTTTGCACTTCGGGACGGCCATACGTCAAGGTTCCAGTCTTATCCACTGCAAGCACATCGAGTTTGCACGGTGCCTCTAAATACATGCCTCCCTTAATCAGCACTCCATTGCGCGCCGAAGAGGTCAATCCCGAGACGATACTGACCGGTGTTGAAATCACCAAAGCACAAGGGCAAGCAATCACCAAAATGACAAGGGCACGATAAAACCAAGTTTCCCATGAAAGGCCAAAAAAGAGCGGAGGAATGAGCGCGATGGCAATCGCTAAAACAATCATGATCGGGGTATAAACGCGGGCAAATTTCTCGACCCACTGCTCAGAACTCGCGCGTCTGGATTGCGCTTCTTCAACTAAATGGATGATCCGAGCCAGGGTCGTGTCATCTGCCTTTTTTGTCGTGACACACTCAATGGCTCCCTCTTCATTGATCGTCCTCGCAAAAATTTCATCACCTTCTTCTTTTACAACTGGAATCGACTCGCCTGTGATGGGCGCTTGATTGATTGAAGTACTTCCTTTTTCAACCGTGGCATCTAATGGAACTTTTTCTCCAGGGCGGATCAAGATGCGCGTGCCAACTTTAACTTCTTCAACTCGCACCTCCTTAAAACCGGTATCTGTGATGATTCTGGCTTGAGTTGGAGAAAGGTCCATCAAAGCTTCAACTGCGCGTCTAGCTCGTCCCACACTCCAATGTTCCAAAAGAAGTGCAACAGAAAAGAGAAAGGCTACAGTTGCTCCTTCAAACCATTGTCCTATTCCAATCGCACCACACATAGCAATCTCCATGAGCAAGTTCATGTCTGGCTGCATCCGCTTAATCGCAAGGAAAGCTTTTGGAACAAAATAAAAAGCTCCGAAGACCATTGAAATCAGGTAAAAAATAATCACCAAAATCGGTAGGCGGTGCGCGGCATCATCGACTTCTCCCAGAATATCTAGCACATTTGGATGAAAGAAAATGTGAAGAGAAAAACCCAATACCAAAAACAAACCGCTGAGGGTGGCCATGATGAGGCGTCCGTGTTTCGCCCAAAAACTCGCCTTTTCGCCCTTACGCCTTTCTTCCCACACTGAAGCTTGCATTCCCGCTCCTTTGACCCAATCAATTACATGTTGCGCGGTCACATGTCCAGGGTCAAACGTCACAGTCATCTTCGCGTTCAAGACATCAAAAGCAAGATCCTTTACCCCCTCACGAGACTCAACGGCTTTTCTCAGGATTTTGATTTCTTCGACGCAGTCCAGTCCAACGACATGAAAACTTAATTTCTTTTCCATAATTTTAGTTTGACACACTTTGCGATAAAAAGGAAAAGCCCTTATGCTTCCTCTATGGTTTCACGAGTCGAAGCACAATATCAGCAAGCCGAGCAGTTTCGCTCGGCCAATTCGTCTAGAAAGTTTACACAAGCTTTCCAGCATCACATGTTGGGAAAAGCCCCCCACAGGATTCCCGAGCTGATGGCCGTGATAGTCAACAGACTGCTTCCCCCACTCGCACATTACCTCGCGAATTTAGCTTCTAACATGATCGAATTTCAAGTCATTACAGAAGATGACTCGAAGTGGAAAGAGCTCACACTTATGACAGAAAAATTAAGGCTCAAGGCTGGGCTCAAAGAAAAGATTACCCCCTGCTACTGCCCTACCGATTCGTCGCTTATAACCTCTTTTGATCACGCAATTGTTTTGAGTGAGTATCTGTTAACATGTCCCGTGCATGAAAAAGAATTTCTCATCATGCATGAAATCCAGCACATTCACCTCTCACACCTGACCATTCGATTAGGACTCAGCTACTTTTTTGCCGCTCTTGATTTAATCCTTCTCTACTACTGTCCATTAGCGATTCTCTGCGTGGAATCAGCAGCGTTTTTTATTGAAAATGCTGTCTACCAGTCTCAAGAATATCAAGCGGATTTTGAAGCCATCAAGGCCTTGGGCTCCAACCGTGGTGCCATCGAAGCATTTAGGAAGAAAATGGACAGCATCTACCCCTTACCTGCCACTTTCCTGACTGGAGACCTACGACATGAAGCTAAAAAAATCCAGGAGTGGGCTTGTAATTACTCTGAACCCGACCACCCAAGTGTCACCAATCGTCTCCATGCAGCCCTCAAAATTCCTTGATCTTCCAAGGAAAATGTCAGAAAATAGCAGCATGTCTTGGAAAAACACCCTCCTTATCGGAATTTCTAAACTTTTCTCAGCTTCAAAAAATGAGGTGAATGATCCTGAGTGCCCACGCATTCTCATTGTTTCTACGACAGGACTAGGCGATAGCCTTTGGGGAACACCAGCGGTACGCGCACTCAAAAAACGTTTTCCAAAATCTTACATGGCCCTTCTGACAAGCCCGATTGGCTCAGCCCTCTATCAGAACAATCCCTACTTAGATGAGATCTTTACCCTAAAAAACCCCGCGCTTCCATCATGTCAAAAGCTCCTCTCTCCACTGAAAAAGAAAGCCTTTGACACCGCGCTCATTTTCCACCTTTCTCAACGGCCGGTACTCCCATTTGTGACTCTTTGCAAGCCAAGTCAAATCATTGGAACAGCAGGAATCAATAAGGGACTCGATAAACTCTTGACCTCTCCACTTAAACCCTCCTATCAACACGAAATCGAAAGACGCCTCAAAATCGCCGAAGCCATCGGAGCTCCCCCAAATGGAAATGAGATGGAAATCTTTCTCACTCCTGATGAGCAAAGAACCATTGAAGATTTTTTAAAAACCGCCTCCTTCCCAGTCGGAATCCACCCAGGTGCAAAAGACCGCTACAAACAATGGTCGCCAACCCATTTTGCAAACCTTGGTAAACGACTTCAACAAGAATACGGAGCCCAAGTTTTTGTAACGGGGAGTCAGGAAGAAATCCCCCTTGCTCAGAACGTCGCAGATCAGATTCTCGGCGCCATCTCGGTCGCAGGAAAGTTTTCAGTAAGGCTAACAGCAGCCTTGATTCAAAAGTTCAAAATTTTCTTAGCAAATGACACGGGACCCATGCACCTGGCTTTTGCCGTTAAAACCCCCACCTTTTCCCTTTTTGCCCCAACGGATGCCAATCTTTGTGGTCCTTATGAAATCGATCACGCAAGATACATTCAAAAAAAGCCTACCTGCTTTCCTTGTATCGGAAAAAAGTGCCAAGTTCCTTTTTGTTTAGAACAAATTGCGGAGTTAGAAGCATGGGAGAAGATTAAAGAATTAATTCGCGTTTATAATTAATTCCCACTTCAGTTAAAATACTTTTGGTAATAAACGTACCAATATAAAAAGGGTGGAAATTTTTTTATGTCAATTGATGCTATTGATTCAACTGAAGGCTTATTCGAAGGGGCCTACTTTCAAGAAAATTCTATTATGCCAATCGATGCTCTCTCTCTAAACCTCGTTCCCGAGATCGAGATGAGTATGCAGGAAAAAGTGCAGCTCAATTCTGCCGAAATGGAGCGCCGCGCAATCATCGATATTGGCTCAGGCGGAACCAAGTATCTCATCGCCGATTACAATCGAGCGACTGGAGACTACACCGTCATTAAAGAAGGGAAAATTAACGTCCCCTATCAAAGAGCTTTGAATGCCTCTGAAGATCATACCTTCGGTGCAGAAATTCGTGAGCAAGGAATTGCAGCTTTTCAAGAAATCCAAGACGTTTTTTATCAATACGGTGTCCAACAAAGTTATGCGTTTGCAACCGAAGCATTTCGCCAAGCAGGAAATGCCACTGATTTTGTTGCAGAAATCGCAAACAGATCGGGAATCAGCGTCCATGTATTAGAGCAAAAAGACGAAGCGGCAATTGCGTTTCAGCAAGCAGCTCTTCATTTAGGTGTTCCTGAAGAACAACTCGTCGTTCTTGAAATTGGAACAGGAAGCTTCCAACTTTCAATCAAAGATGAAACCGCTCATATGGGCGACCTCGGATCTGTTCCCTTTCATCAGCGTATTTTAGAAGAAATTCTCGGAGTCGAAGCGGATGGGAAAATCACCTCGCTAACCGATGAACAGATGAAAGTTGCCGATAAGATTGCACGCGATATCGCTAGGCAAGCAGAAAAAGACATTAAAAATGTCATCCGCGGCGAAGCAGGACGTGCCGTCGTTGGGATTGGTAACCTCTTTACAAGAAGTTTAGCGCCTCACGCCGCCAACCCCGATGTCATCACACGCAGAGACATCCGCAACTTCATCAAAGAAATCCTGCAAAAGTCTCCTGAGGAGATCCAAAACGACCCCTTCCTAAGTACTGATCTTTCAAACGCCATTTTAGCTCTTGGGTTCATGAAAGCCCTTCAGATTCATGAAATCCAGGTTCTCGACACCTCCAATACCACAACTATTTTGAGAAACGACACCAACTGGTCTTAAAACCAGGAAATCCATTACAATAGGCTCATCATGAAAACTGATGAGCCCTACATCATCATTCTGAATTGGAATGGCAAGCAAGATACCCTCGACTGTCTCGAAAGTCTGAGCCATGTGCAGACTCCCCATCAAATCATCGTCGTTGATAATGGTTCCTCGGATGATTCTGTCCAAGCAATCGCTGCTGCCTTCCCCTTAATTTCTCTCATTGAAACAGGGGAAAACCTCGGGTATGCCGAAGGAAATAATGTCGGAATCTGTGAAGCTCTCAAGCGTGGAGCCACCCACTTGCTGATTCTCAATAACGACACGACCGTTGAGCCCGATTTTCTAGATGCCTTCTTAGCACGTGATGACGCTATTCAAGGAGCCAAACCTCTCCTCGCAAGTGACCCTACAACCCTCGATCATTTGGGGGGGATGTGGGAACCAAAAAAAGGGGCCTTTTCCTTAATTGGTTGTCGGGAAGAAGCAAATCGATGGAACGAGAGAATTCCCCTAGACTATGTTTGTGGTGTTGCCCTCTTTGCCAAAGCCGAAGTGTTCAAAAAAATCGGTCTTTTTGAACCTCGCTTTTTTCTGTTTTGGGAAGAAAACGACTGGTGCGCACGTGCCAAACGGGCTGGCTACCAACCTTACTTTTGCCCAAGCGCCAAGCTCTACCACAAAGTTTCCGCATCTTTTACAGGCGGCAAAGCCCACACCACTTATTTTTGGTGGAGAAACCGTCTTTTTTGGATCAAGCGTAACTGCTCCAAAAAAGAAAAGCGCAACCTCTACGTGCGCATTCTAATCCCTGAAATGGGGCACATCCTTAAACTCTACCCCATAAAAGCATTGCAGCTCGCCCTTCTCAAAATTGCGAGGCCTCAAGTTGATCTCACAGAAAAGAAAGAGCGCCTCCGCAATTACAAAGCAGCATTAACGGGAATGAAAGACTATTTTCTCGGCCGTTTTGGTAATGGCCCTACATGGATCTTCACCCGTCCTAATCGCCAGCTCAAGTAAAACAATTTGGTACAAAGTCCCTAACATGATATAAAGAGCAAAAATGGATAACATTCATGAGTACGGATGATGAAAAATAAGATAAAAAGTTGGATACGTTCTTTAATAGTTCTGGGAAGCTTAGCAAGCACATTACTTATTCTTACAGGGTGCGAAAGCAACCATGCAATTGTCAGTAATATCGACGAAAAAGAAGCAAATGTGATCCTTGTCCTGCTCGAAAGTAAGGGAATTCCAGCCCAAAAAATGAAAAGTGAAACCACTCAAATTGGTGGTGGTGGCGCCCCAAAATACACGATCATGGTCCCTGAAAAAGACACGATTGAGGCCATCGCTTATCTCAACCAAAATGGATTTCCCAGACAACAAGGAACAAACCTTCTCGACCTCTTTGCCAAACAAGGTCTGATGACATCAGATAAAGAGGAAACCATCCGCTATCAAGCTGGTCTAGCCCAACAATTGACAAACACGATTTTGATGATCGACGGGGTCATTGATGCCAGCGTTCAACTTTCCTTCCCACCAGAAGAATCTGCTCTAGGCACACCAGGGCAGGAGCAAAAAAAACGGATCACAGCTGCAGTGTACGTCAAGCACCAAGGCGTCATCGACGATCCAAACATTCACCTTGAAAACAAGATCAAGCGACTCATTTCCGGGAGTGTCACAGGACTCGATATCAATGACGTCACAGTTGTTTCTGATAGATCCCGTTTTACAGATATTACCTTAGGCGCAACACCTGAATCTCTCTCTGGCAAGCCTGGGGAATATGTCAGCATTTGGAATATTGTGATGAGCAAAGAATCTGCAGCTCGATTCCGCTTCCTCTTCTTCTTCATCACAGCCCTTGCCGTAGTTCTAGCCATTGCTTTTGGTTGGCTCGTTTGGAAGTTTTATCCAACTCTGAAGAAGAAAGGGGCATTTAAAACTCTTTTAAGCCCAATTCCGTGGATTGGAGGAAAAAAAGCTCCAGAAGAACCCCCTACTCCACCGAGTGAACCCCCACCGGAAGGTTGATAAATCAAAATGAACACAGCTTCATGGATCGCTTTTCGGGATTTGCTTGAAAAAGGCGGTCCCGATAAAAAAATGGCCCTATTACGTTATATTTCTGATGAAGAAAGGGAAAAACTCTTAGATGTTCCTCTTCCTTCACGCGACCCCTTTTCCTACACCATTTCCATGCAAGATCGGGTTCGAGCCATTCACTACTCTTGGCTCATCACCTTTCTAGAACCCTTTGCTGAAAAAGATAAAATTAAAATCTTATCGGCTCTTGAACCAACTCAAGCAGAAAAGCTCAAAAACCATTTCAAAATTGAGGATCATTTAGAAACCCTTTCGCCTCACACTGAGCGATTTTTACTCAGATCAATTTACGAATGGCTTGTTTCAGAGCAAAAAGAGTTCATTCCCCTTGAATTTCTTCCAAGCCATCCGCTGAACCCTATCTTAGACCTCAGTAAAAGCAGCATTCAACACCTCGTCGATTTTCTAGGACTACACGACCTTTCTTTAGAACTAAAAAAAGTTGTCAAAACTGATCAGATCAAAAAAATTCAAAAAGCCTTGTCAAAAACGCAACGTGACTATTTAAAAAACCTTCTGAAAGGAAAAGAACCTGTTTCATTTGCAAGACTGAATTTAGATGGTTGGGATGGAAATGAAGAACAACTGAAAAAGATCTTGCATCATCGAGGATTTAACCGTTTGAGCAAAGCCCTTTTTGGATGCCACCCTTCCCTAATGTGGCACATCACCCACCGTCTCGACACAGGAAGAACAAAAATTTTGCGTAAGTTTTTTACTGATATTAACAATGATCAAGCGCAAGAAGCTTTAACAAACCAAATTGTAGAACTTATCCCCTTAATCCGGCAGCATTATGAGTAAATATTTTTCCCTAATCTTTTCAGGTGAAGTCCATCGTGCAGAAGAAGACAAAGTTCTTCCCGAGGAGGAGTATAGTGTCCTTCTGGATGCACAAGAAGTTTTAGCCAAAGCGAAAGAAGACGTCAAAACTTACCTCAAACAAAACAAAGAAGAGTGTGAAAAAGTTCTCAAAAAAGCAGAAGAAGCTGGCTTTAACAAAGGGCTGACAGAATTTAATAAACAAATTTTGCTCTACGAACAAAAGATGAAAGTGTTGGAGCATGACCTCCAGAAAATGATTCTTCCTCTTGCTTTGAAAGCTGCCAAAAAAATTGTCGGAAGAGAGCTCGAAACCACACCTGAAACCATCGTTGATATTGTTCGTCAGACACTTAAGCCTGTCACTCAAAACCACCACATCAAAATCTACATGAACAAAAAAGACCGCGAAATCCTTGAAGAAAAGAAACAAGAACTGAAGAAATCTCTAGAACTCGTACAAACTTTTGTCATCGAAGAAAGGGAAGATGTCTCACCAGGGGGTTGTATTATAGAGACCGAAGCTGGTATCATCAATGCAAGTTTAGAAAATCAATGGCGTGCACTCGAGTCCGCCTTTGAAGCATTTATGAAACATTAAGGCATGACACTAGCGAAAACACTCTATAGGACACCACTCTTTCTCTTCCTTCTTTTCTTTTCCTTTTTTGCGATGAGTCCCTCCCTCTCCTATGCTCAAGAAGGCGGAGAAGCCACAGCAACCATTAATCCTCAAGATGAAACCCCAGAACAAGCGCAGCAAGAGCAGCTAGAAAACGTTGGCGGCATGAACCGATTTGGTGCTCCAAATGTCGTCACAATGCTCGCCGTCATCACCCTACTCGCTCTCCTTCCCTTTGCCATCTTGCTTCTCACTTCCTACACAAAAATTGTCATTGTTCTCTCTCTTGTTCGTAACGCCTTAGGGGTGCAACAGGCACCACCCAACCAAGTCTTAAATGGCGTCGCCCTCCTCATGACCATCTATGTGATGTTCCCAACAGGTGTGGCCATGTACAACGCCGGAAAAAATTACATCCAGAACGATGCTCCGGCTACTCTCTTTTCTGCTGATACTGCCTCCTACCTCGTTAACGTCATTGAAAAATCCAAAGACCCACTGCGCGATTTTCTCATCCGTAACATGTCCACTGCGCATCAGAAAAACTTCTACCAACTCGCTTATCGTAGCCTTCCACAGGATTACCGATCAGAGCTCACCCCGAACGATTTCATCGTTTTGATTCCCGCTTACATCACCTCGCAAATTAAAGGCGCCTTTGAAATTGGGGTACTCATTTATCTTCCTTTCTTTGTGATCGATCTTGTGACCTCGAACATTCTACTTGCTATGGGAATGATGATGCTTTCACCTTTAACAATCGCTCTTCCACTTAAACTTCTGCTCATTGTCATGACAGACGGGTGGACAATGATTATTCAAGGACTTGTACTAACCTATAAATAATAAAGATATGTACCAATCAGAAATTTATCAGCTTTCTTATCAAGCCTTACTTCTGATCCTTATTTTATCAGGCCCCCCAATCATTATTAGTATGACCCTTGGTCTTTTTGTTGCCATCTTTCAAGCAGCGACGCAGATTCAAGAGCAAACCCTTTCTTTTACTGTGAAGCTTGTCGCTGTTATCATGACGTTGATCTTAATGGGAGGATTTCTAAGCGGGCAAATCATGCAATTTGCGGGCAACATCTTCCAAAACTTCTCGAAATGGAACACATAGATCCGTGGCGCTTTTTGACTACATTTTCAACCTCCCCCATATCTCATGGTTGGATGTCATGTCGCTTTTTATGCTCGCATTCATGCGCATGGCCCCAATCGTGATGTTAGCGCCCTTTTTGGGAGCAAAAACAGCCCCTGTCATGGCACGAACAGGTCTCGCAATTTTCATGAGCATTCTTTTTCTGCCCATCATCGCGCAACACGCCGAGCCGCCTTACGGATTTTCCATGGGCTTTCTTCTTTACTGCACGAAAGAACTTTTGGTGGGGTTTTTCCTCGGTTTTTTGATTTCTGTGCCATTTTTTATGGTCCAATCAAGTGGTATCATCATCGACTACTTAAGAGGTGCGTCGATCATGCAATCACAAGACCCCTCCATGCAAAGCCAATCGTCCCCCATTGGAATTTTGTACAACTTCATTATGATCACTGTATTTTTCAATGTCCAAGGCCCCTTTCTCTTTTTTGAAGGCATTGCCACATCTTATGAAATCATTCCTGCCGATAGCTTCATCAATCCTGCATTTTTTTCGATGAAAATTCCTTTTTGGCAGGTCGCTACAGATCTGGTGAATAAGCTCGTTGCCATTGCAATCCAACTTGCCTCCCCTTGCCTTGTTGCAATTCTCATGGCAGAAATGTTTTTGGGAATTGCCAACCGCTTAGCTCCCCAAGTCCAAATTGCCTTTTTAGGGATGTCGATTAAGTCTCTACTCGGTCTGATGCTCCTTTGGGCTGGATGGTTTTTTATTCTCAAACAATTCTCCTCACAATCTTTCTCATGGCTCGATACGATGGACAAACTCATCCAGAACTTCCATTATCTCGTACCCAAAACTAGTGTCTAGTTGACAAAATCACCAAATCGGCAAATAATTCTTTCAATCAATAGAAATACTGGAGAACTTCATGAAACGACTGTGGCAAACGCTTTTACTCATCCTTCCCCTTTCCTTAAATGCTTTTCACTATGGATCGAATGATCGCGAATCCACAGGAAAAATTGCTGAAGAGTCTTCAAAAGTCATTACACCCGATGCCGGACCGAGTGTCAAAGGAGGGATCAATGTCTTTTTCACAGCCGATTTTCTCTATTGGTCCGCACGCATGGACGGACTGGCATTTGCTACATCTGGATTAGGAAATAATCGTAACGCTGTCAGCAAAGGTTATGCCCATTTTCCTAACTGGAATTGGAAACCGGGTTTTAAAGTAGGAATCGGACACAACCTCCCTCATGATGGTTGGGATGTCGTCATCGAATACACCTATATTCGTAATAATGCCTTTCGCAATGTTACAGGTGGAACCTTAGACCCTAACTGGGACGTTTCAGATCTGATTTCGTTTATCCCAGCCAACCGCATCCCAGGAGTGATCAACTATGCCCGTGGAAGCTGGGACCTCAAATTTAATGTCTTCGACCTTGAGCTTGGAAGAAACTACTTTGTCAGCCAATACTTATCTGTTCGCCCTTTTTCAGGTTTTAAATTCACTTGGCAAGACATCAACTATCATGTTCGCTACCGCACCCTACTGATCGATCAAATTCCAGAATCCTATTTACGTATGAGAAACGATATCGATTTCTGGGGTATTGGTCTCCGTTCAGGTTTAGACCTAACTTGGCATGTTGACACAGCCTTTAGTGTTTATGGAAACCTTGCACTAACAGCGCTATGGGCACAGTATGAAATTCTTCGTCGCGATACCCGCACAGACTTTGCAAGCCCCAATCCAAATCCTACACCACAATTGGGAACAGACCTAATCACTTACAATACAGAAAAAGACTACCACACCATGAAAGGAGTCTTAGAACTCGCAATCGGTATACGTGGAGAGTGGTGGTTTGCAGATGAACGGTATCACTTTCTCATTCAAGCTGGTTGGGAAGAACAGCTTTGGATAAATCACAACCAATTCATCAAACTTCACTTTGTAGAAAGTGCACACGGAGACATGCTACTTCAAGGCTTTGTCTTGAAAGCCCGCTTTGATTTCTGAGTTTTCACTTGAAAAAGAAACCTTTTTTCATGCTAAATAGTTTGTCTAATTTTTAATGCATGGAGAAAGACATGAAGGCAAAATTCAAGACCCTAATTGGAATCTTTGGTTTGCTTTGCATCAGCCAATTGGCTTTTGCAGCCACCGATTCAACTACAAGCGGTTCCTCGAAACCTCGTAAACCGATGTATCGAGAAATCACACCGAATGCAGGACCTCGCGTCGCCTACGGATTTGACATCTTTCTCACAGCTGACTTCATTTACTGGAAAGCCAAGCAAAGTGGAATGACCTATGCAACCACTGGAATTTTAGCTATGCCTCCTGCAGTCCCTTTTGAAAGCATTAGCACTGGACGAGATGCGCAAGTAAGGTACGATTGGGATCCAGGCTTTAAAGCTGGAGCTGGCCTCAACTTTTGGCACGACGGTTGGGATATCTATTTAGAATACACTTGGCTCCACACAAATGGATCTGATTCTATTTCTCGAGCCAACTCAACCATTCCTTCATTTACACTTCCTCCGAATGTCCTCGATGGAGACGTTCTTAATGGAAATTCAGCAACATCAAGAGGACATCTACACTTTAACGTGATTAATCTCGAGCTTGGACGTAACTTTTACGTCAGCCAATTCCTCATGCTTCGACCTCATGTTGGATTCAAAGGAACATGGCAAAACCAAGATTGGAGAACCCGTTACTTTTCAAATGATTTTCGGCTAAATGTACAACAAGGAAATCCCATTGACTTAACAGGTCCCTACCGAATGCATCACCACAACAAGTACTATGGAGTGGGATTCAGAACTGGAATCGACATGGCTTGGCACTTCACAACAAACTGGAGTATCTTCGGTGACGTCGCATGGACAGCAATGTGGTCCCGATACCGTCTCATCCGTCACGACACAGTGGATGACGATACAACAGGTGAAAAGCAACGCAACATGAACACGCGTTCTAATTTTTACGATGTGAAGTTTATTGGTGAATTTCAAATTGGGCTGCGCTTTGAAATCTGGTTCTCAGATGATCGCTACCACTTCCAAATCCAAGCAGGATGGGAAGAGCAAGTTTGGATCAACCACATGACTTTTATCAATGGAATCAGTCCGGCACCGTTCTTCGACCTCACAACGCAAGGTGGAACAGCAATGGTGCGCTTCGATTTCTAATGTCTTATCTTACCGAGCCACACCTCGTGGCTCGGTTTTTTTTATTTAAAAAAATTCCCTTTTCATTTTTTCTCCGAAGTAACGGGGTAACAGCGGAGAAAATCAATGAAATCAAAACTTGCTCTCATTCTTTTCGTAGCATTGACACTTTGTCAATCAGCCTTTGCACATGGAAAACCCATGACCCACGACATCACACCTTATGCAGGTCCTCGAGTGACCTCAAGTGTGAACCTCTTCTTCACTGTTGACTTTCTGTGGTGGAAAGCCAAGCAATCAGGTTTCACCTACGCAAGTGGCGGTGTGCTTACCCAACCAGCTCAACCATTCCAATCCTTAAGTGATGGGAAAGTTGGTCGCGTCTCCTATGATTGGGATCCAGGTTTTAAAGTAGGCGCCGGTTACAAGTTTTGGCATGACAATTGGGATCTTTATGCAGAATACACTTGGTTTCACACCGATGGATATGACTCTAAATCTCGCTTAAGCGGTCTCACCACCACCTTTAACCTACCTGACAATTTCTTCACCCAAGAAGTTTTCAATCGAGCCAATTCCAGAGCAAAGCTTATTTTCAACACAGTTGATCTCGGATTAGGTCGTAACTTCTATCTCAGCCCCAATCTTATGACACGACCCCATATTGGATTTAAAGGAACATGGCAACAAGAAGATTGGCGTACAAGACTGTTTTCTTCATTTATACAAGTTGCAGGAGCTTCTGCTACCGGCCCTTACCGCGTGCATCATCACAGCCGCTACTATGGCGTAGGTATTCGCGCGGGACTCAACACCGCTTGGCACTTCACCTATCAATGGAGCCTTTTTGGGGATATTGCAGCCACAGCCATGTGGTCTCATTATAAATTGCGCCGCCACGATACAATAGATGACACCA
Source organism: Simkania sp. (assembly GCF_965215465.1). Taxonomy (GTDB): domain Bacteria; phylum Chlamydiota; class Chlamydiia; order Chlamydiales; family Simkaniaceae; genus Simkania. The sequence goes on from NZ_OZ244056.1 coordinate 2,289,919, forward strand.
CAAGTGGCCAGAAACAAAGAACGATTGATGTCCACAGCAGTTTCTTTGATCTTAAATATGTGGGTGAATTCCAAATCGGACTCCGTTTTGAAAACTGGTTTGCCGACAATCGCTATCATTTGCAACTTCAAGCAGGCTGGGAAGAGCAAATCTGGCTCAATCATATGACCTATATCGATCCCATCAGTCCAGCTCCCTATTTTGACCTAAGTCTGCATGGGTTAACGATTATGGGTCGTTTTGACTTCTAATAAGCAACTAAATATCAATAGTTTACGCGTCAACTTGATAAAAACAAAAGAAATTAGAAAAGACCCTGAGTTTTTTGCGAGGAAATGATGAAACAAACCAAATGCAAAACTTGCAAAGATCTGACAGGCCGCCAGCCCCTGCTAAAGATTGACATCTGATTCTAATGGAAAAAGAGGGCTGTTGCGTTGAAGGCGGTGTAGAACTTCTCATTATGACCTCAACACTCACACCAACCTTTTCGGATGAGTCGATTTCTCTTTTATGAAAAGGTCGCCTAGAATTTCTAGGCGGCTTTTTTTATCTTGAACCTGACACAAAAAACGAAACTGTTGGAACGGACAGAACACTTCGCTGGAGCATTTGTTTCAATGCAACAACTTGAACTTGTTTGTCAGTTAAAATTGAAACGCATTTTTATTCGTCGTTTGAATCTTACACTGAAAAAAAACGCATCGTAGCTGGGAGAAACTTGATTTTTTTTCTTCTCATTTTTTCGTTAACCCTCAAGCTTTGCGAAAAAAAATTCACGAAGTCTCTAAATTTCAGATTTTTTTTGTTGAAAAAGAATTTAAAAATCCTGTTTCATAGATCTTAACAAGCATGCCGTATATGCATGCGAAACATTCACAAGAAAAATAGATCTCTAACAGGGAGAAAAAGAGAATGCAAATGAACCTCAGAAAATTGTGGCCCGCTTTAGGGCTCGTGTGCATGAGCTTCTTCTCATTAGCAAGTGCCCAGCCATACGGCAATTCTCAAACAAACTCAACATCCTCTCATAGTTCTTCTCAGGATACATCTGGGCAAGGAACTTACCAACGAGGAACCTACCGTGAAATCACACCAAACGCAGGACCTCGTGTTGCGCACGGTGCAGATGTGTTTATCACAGCAAATTTCATTTGGTGGAAAGCAACACAAGATGGAACAAACTATGCCATTTCAGGTGTTCTAGGGAACAACTCTGGGCAGCTAGTACCAATTCCAGGTGGAATTTCTAGTCAAGGAAGTGTCAAGGATCCAGACTTCGGATGGAAGCCAGGATTTAAAGTTGGCTTAGGTCTGAACCTATCGCATGATGGTTGGGATCTCTACGCTCAATACACATGGTTCCAAAGCAGTGATTCAAGCTCGACAAGCAGTCCTGGAATTACTAATGGTATTCCAGCTGCAACGCCTTCATTGATCGCAGTCGGTGAAACACGCAGAAGTGGCGATTGGGATCTACACTTTAATGTGATCGATCTCGAATTAGGGCGTAACTTTTACGTCAGTCAATTCCTAACACTGCGTCCACACGCAGGATTCAAAGGAACTTGGCAATATCAAGATTTTGACATTCGCATTCGTCCTGAAGGCGGATTCGCGCTACTTGATCCTCAAAACCCTGGAGTACCTTTCTTATTCCCTGTAGGCTCTACATATAAAGCATCTCAAGATCACGATCTTTGGGGGCTTGGAGTTCGCTTCGGTCTTGATACTGGTTGGTATCTTGCCAAGAACTGGTCGATCTATGCAAGAGCTGCATGGACAGCGATGTGGACACACTACGATGTCGATCGTAAAGATACTCTGTCTACAGACGATCCAAACCTCCACACAACTTTCGTTAACACTGAGTTAGACAACTACAGAGTGCGTTATGTTGCAGAGCTTGAACTTGGCCTTCGTTGGGAAATCTGGTTCTACGACGATAACTACCATTTTGCTATCCAAGCAGGATGGGAAGAACAAGTTTGGCTCAACTACGGAAGCTTCATTCGTATTTACAACGATGTACAAAACGATCTTAGCCTCCATGGTTTGAATCTTAAATTCCGCTTTGACTTCTAAGGCTTTGCCCGAAAAGCTCAATCGGAAAAACCCGTTGGGATTGCCCAGCGGGTTTTTTTTATCTCATTCACCTCTAAGTACAAAGCCCCCAATTAAGACTTTTCCCTTTCTAAAAGGAGCGCTTCCCTATATATATAGGTATAGAAGGGAACATCGTGGGGAAGGCGATGAGAGCAAAAATCTTAAGTCTCATCTGTATCTTATTAGCATTTAGCAGATTAGTGGTCAGTGATGAACCGCAGCAGGAGATCACGCCTCCCACAGGCCCCTATGTTAAAAATGGGGTAAATATCTATACCACCCTAGAGTTTCTCTACTGGAAAGCCATTCAGGATGGGCTATGTTATGCCGACTCGGGTGTTGCCGTCGTTCCAGGAACAACGGTGAGCTCTGGAAAGGTCCACCGCCCTGACTTTCCTTGGCGCCCAGGATTTCGTGTAGGTCTTGGCTATTATCCCCCCCTAGATGGATGGGATCTTTATGCAAACTACACCTTTTTGCGTAGCAGTAGTACCGATCGAGCCAAAAATAGTGTCGGAAATATGATTCCTGTGGGACTTCTTTTTCCAGGACTCACCACTGTAAATGTCAACCAAGTCACAGCAGCGAGAAATCATTGGGATTTGCACTTCAACTCTGTAGATCTCGAATTAGGTAGAAGCTTTTACTTAAGTCGGTTTTTAAGTTTCCGCTTATTTAGTGGTTTAAAGTTCACTTGGCAAGATCAAGAAGTCAACAACAAATACACTGCCAATCGCATCACACTTGGCAACACGACACTTCCAGGCATTGCTCGTTCAAAGCATGATCAAGATCTTTGGGGCGTGGGAATTCGACTGGGAGGCAATGGAAATTGGTATTTTTTCCGTAGTTTAAGCTTAGCAACCAAAGTTGCCGTTTCAGGAGTTTGGCTCGATTATGATAATACGCGCAAGGACCAGTACGAGCACTTTGGGAATCCCGCTCTCGTTGTGAACAAATTCACAAGTAATATGGATACCATTAAAGCCGTGATGGAACTGTTTCTTGGACTGCACGGAGAATGGTGGTTAAAAGATGACCGGTACCACCTTGCACTCCAAGGTGGTTTTGATGAACAACTTTGGTTTCACTTAGGACAATTTCTCTTTTTTCCCTCAAGAAGCCATGGTGACTTTTCCATGTTTGGCCTCACAATTAAAGCTCGTTTCGATTTTTAACTTGAAAATCAATCGCAAATCATTTTTCATATAACTTATGAAAAAGATTTTGCTCACCCTTCTTCTTTTTGCTGCCACAATTTCTGCTCTCGCAGAAACAGAAATGCGTATGCGCAATCTAGAAAATCGCGTGAATGCACTTGAGCAAAAGAAAGAATCTGGTGGACACTACGACCCCATTACACCAAACGCTGGCCCCAAAGTGTATGACGGCATGGACATGTTTCTCACTTTGGACTTCATCTTCTGGACCGCTCGTCTCGATTCATTAAGTTATAGCCAATCCGGGATAGGAAGCTTAACCGAACTACGTAATCCTTCCAAAGGGAATGTCAATTCTGTGGATTGGACCTGGGATCCAGGCTTTAAGGTTGGATACGGTTGGACATTTTGTCATGGTGGCTGGGATCTCTATTTGCAATACACCTGGTTCTACACCAATGTTGGTGACGCACGTCATTCACGCCATTTGAAACCTGCGTTTAACATTGTCCCACCTAACGGGCAAGACATCAACATGGAACGCGCACACGCACATTGGGACTTACACTATCAAGTAGGGGACCTAGAACTTGGAAGAAACTATTACATCAATCGGTTCTTAAAGTTGCGTCCCTTTGTTGGAGTAAAAGGAACGTGGCAAAAGCAAGACTACAATGTCTTTTTCGAAGCCATTCCGTTCCAAATCGACCAAAACATCACGATTTTCAATTACAAAATGCGTCAAGACCACATGCTTTGGGGCTTGGGAATGCGCACAGGACTTAACACGTCTTGGCAGTTCCTCAGTTGGTTTAGCCTCTACGGAGACTTTGCTATAACAGGTCTTTGGACACATTATGATCTCGATCGAAAAGATACGTTCTCTGAAGTGATCGACATCAGAGGCCTTGACCTTGCGCGTGATCGCACTTCTGCAAATCTTCAAGACTCCTTCCATTGTGTGAAACCCGTTCTCGAGTTTGCAATCGGATTGCGCATTGAAACTTACTTTAACTGCAACCGCCTCCACGTTCGCTTACAAGCCGGATGGGAAGCACAGGTCTGGCCCAGCCAAACGATCTACATCAATGTACTTGATCAAAGCAATCGCTACGATCTAAGCCTGCAAGGACTCACAGTTAAGTTTAGACTCGATTTCTAAAATCCAATATTTGCTCGCCAATATTGCCACCCCAAACGAAGTGATTTCTTTTCGTTCCATAGAATATCCACAACTGCGTTTTCCCCCGCATTCTTTGCAACGGCCATTGCAGTACCTGATGGGCAAGATAAATTCATATCTGCTCCGGCCAATATAAGTCGTCTCACTATTTTCTCATGACCTTTCTTGCTCACACGATGAAGAGCTGTGCGTCCATGCCTCCAATCTCTATCTCATCGATCTTTGCTCCTCCTTTCAGCAACTCTTCTACGATATCTTCATACCCATACATACTCGCAATATCGTGTCCCCGTTATTATTTTTCTCGTCGACTTTTACCCCTGCATTGAGGAGCTTTTCTACTATATTCTTGTGCCCACTAAGGAGAAAATAAACTAAGAATTCAGGTCAATAAGACATTTCAGGTTTTAAAAGAATTGTTGCTTCTTTCAACGCGTGAAGGAATGCGTCAACATCCTCATACGTGTTATAAACCCCAAACGAAATGCGGGCGAGAGCTTCGACACCAAAACGTCGAAGAACGGGTTGTGCGCAGAGGTGACCTGTGCGAATGGCGATTCCCTTGAGCCCTAAAATGGTTCCGAGATCAAGAGGATGCATTCCCTCGACAGTGAAACTCACAATGCCGCTTTTGGAGGATGCTGTCCCGTAAAGTTTGATGCCTGCCACAGACTGAAGCTTTTCCGTTGCGTAAGTCAGCAATTTTTGTTCCCACTCATGGATGGCAGGGCGACCAATCGATTCGACATAGTCAATGGCAGCTCCAAGCCCAATCACTTCTGCAATGGACGGGGTACCCGCTTCAAACTTTAGAGGAATCGGTTGGTATGTGGTCTTCTCAAAGGTCACTTCTTCGATCATGTCTCCCCCACCGAGGAAAGGAGGTATGGCTTCGAGCAGTTCTTTTTTGCCGTATAGGACACCAACGCCTGTGGGGCCATAAAGTTTGTGGCCAGAAAAGGCGTAGAAGTCTGCATCGAGGTCTTGGACATCAATGGTTAGATGGGGCACTGCTTGGGCGCCATCGATCAGCACTTTTGCACCTACTTGGTGCGCAAGGTCGATGATTTCTTTCATGGGATTGATCGTTCCTGTTGAATTGGCAATGTGCGCAAGGCTTACAAATTTCGTTTTGTCAGTGAGGAGCTTTTTAAAGGCATCGAGATCGAGTTCTGCGTCGTCATTGATCGGAATGACTTTTAGGACAGTCTTGTACATGTCGCAAATGATTTGCCAAGGAACGATATTTGAATGGTGCTCCATTTCAGAAATGAGAATTTCATCTCCTTCTTGCAAAAAGGCACGCGCAAAGCAATTGGCTACAAGGTTGATGGATTCTGTCGTGCCTCGTGTAAAGATGATTTCTTCCTCACGGGGCGCATTGATAAAGTTTTGCACTTTGCTGCGTACTTCGGAGTACATTTCAGTTGAGCGGGCTGCGATTTCATAGACGGCGCGGTGCACTGTTCCATACTCTTCACGATAGAAACGGTTGATTGTCTCGATGACAAGGTTGGGTTTCTGTGCAGTTGCAGCGGTGTCGAGATAGATGAGAGGTTTGCCATTCATCGTTTTTGCAAGCATTGGAAAGTCCTTACGTACTTTCCAAATATCAAAGGGGTGGGCGTCATCGTGATAAGTAGGCATGGATCTCTCCAGAAAATTTGTCGTAAAGGTCTGGCAAGTTCACATCTTGCAATAGTTCGCGACAAAAACCGCGCACGAGATGATCACGTGCAGCATCTTGGCTTAGTCCGCGAGAACGGAGATAAAACAGCTCATCCATATTAGGTTTTGAAACTGTGGCGCCATGTGAAGCTTTCACGTCATCTGCAAAAATTTCCAGGTTAGGTTTGCTAAATGCGGCGGCTTTTTCACTAAGGATGAGGTTATTATTGAGTTGATAGGCTTCAGTTTGTTGCGCCTCTTGCTCAACAAAGATCTTCCCTTCAAAGCTGCTACGTGCGCGATCAGACAAGACGTGTTTAAAGAACTGATTCGAGCGAGCATTCGGTGCTGCGTGATCAATACGTATGTGCACATGTCCTTCCCGCTTTTCATCAAGGAGTGACATCCCTTTTAGGTCTGCTTCTGCTTGTTCTCCTTCAAGAGAAATTGCAAGGTCCCGTCTTTGCACTTGCGCTCCACGTCCAAACGAAAAGAACTTTAAGTTCGCATTTTGTTTGAGCTCTCCTTGGAAGGATAAAAAGTCCCACGCTTCTGCATGTCCCATGGCTTGATCAAAATGTTTGTAAAAACCTCCTTCTTCAACTGTGACATTCAGTACCATGTTGTTCCAAAAAACAGGCGTGTCGCTTTCAATGGCAAAGGTTGTTGTCAGTTCTGCACCTTTGCCAACAAAGATTTCGATGCGGGGGCAAAGTGCACTTTGCGCGGTGTGAATTTTCTGAATGATTTCTAAGGGCTTTTCGATGCGTACGTCGGGTGGCATATAAATAAAGAGCCCTTGCGTTCCAACTGCTAGGTTAAGAAAGAAAAAAGGATCTTTTTCTTTTTTCACTTGAAGGAACGCTCGTTTCTCAAGAAGCGGTCCATAAGTTTTGTAAGCTTCCTCAAGAGGTAGGACTATGAGTCCCGAGGGAGCATCATAATCGAATTCAGGAGACGGAGCAGTGAAGTCTTGCTCTTTCAGTTTTTTGAGCGAGACATAACGAAAAGCCTCTACTTTCCGAGAAGGGAAATCGCCCCACTTCTCCCAAGCATCTTTTCGCACGGGGATCGGGTCTTTTTTCAATGAGAAAGTCATAGCCAGTCATACCCTTTTTCTTCGAGAGTTTGAGCCAGTTCTGGTCCTCCCGATTTGACGATTTTTCCGTCTATGGCGACGTGAACAAAGTGGGGCTGAATGTAGTCGAGTAGTCGCTGATAGTGGGTGATGAGTAGCAAGCTCCGTTTGCCATCCATTTGCTGATTGACGCCGTCTGCAACAACGCGCATTGCATCAATATCTAAGCCTGAATCGGTTTCATCAAGCACAGCGAGGTGGGGCTCTAAAATCGCCATTTGTAAAATCTCATTCCTTTTCTTTTCCCCTCCTGAAAACCCTGTGTTGACATCGCGATCACCAAGCTCAGATTTGATTTTCATTTCTTGCATTTTGGCATCAAGCAGTTGTTTAAACTCGTCTTCTGAAAGGGGCGGAAGGTCTTTGGCTTTACGATGTGAGTTAAGCGCTGTGTGGAGAAAGTGTAAGTTGGAAACACCAGGAATTTCGATCGGGTACTGAAAGCCCATGAAAATTCCTAAGTGTGCGCGCTCTTCTGGTTCGAGTTCGCTCAGGTCTTTTCCCATGAATGTCATGGTGCCGGACGTCACTGTATAACTTGGGTGGCCTGCTAAAACCTTTGCAAGTGTGGATTTGCCGGCTCCATTTGGTCCCATGATCGCATGGATTTCTCCAGGCTTAATTTCCAATGAAAGTCCTTTGAGAATGGGCTGCTCGTCAATTTCGACGTGTAGATCATCAATTTGTAACATTAGCCGACTGATCCTTCTAGTTTTAGGGTTAAGAGCTTTTGGGCTTCAACGGCAAACTCAAGAGGCAGTTCATTAATGACCTCTTTGCAAAAGCCGTTGACAATCATGTGCACGGCATCTTCTTGAGATAAGCCGCGGGATTGTAAGTAAAAGAGCTGTTCTTCGCTCATTTTTGAAGTGGAGGCTTCATGTTCCACTTCAGAATCCTCATTGTGCACTTCTATATAGGGAAAGGTATTGGCCGAGCACCTGTTTTTAACAAGCATGGAATCGCACTGCGTGAAGTTACGCGCTTTTTTCGCGCGTGGGCCAATATGGACAAGGCCTCGGTAGGTATTGTACGACTCATCGGCCGAAATCCCTTTCGACACGATGGTCGAGCGGGTGTTTTTCCCTAAATGAATCATTTTTGTTCCTGTATCGGCCTGCATCTTTCCATTGGTGAGAGCAACAGAATAAAACTCTCCAACAGAATCATCTCCTTGTAAGATACAGCCAGGATATTTCCATGTGATTGCGGCGCCGGCTTCAACTTGGGTCCACGCAATTTTTGAGCGCTTACCAATGCATTTACCGCGCTTGGTCACAAAATTGTAAATCCCCCCTTTTCCTGTACAGCGATCACCAGCATACCAGTTTTGAACGGTTGAGTATTTGATTTCCGCATGATCAAGGGTGACGAGTTCTACAACTGCAGCATGCAGTTGGTTCGAATCGTATGCCGGTGCAGTGCATCCTTCAAGGTAGCTGACAGACGAGTCTTCTTCAGCAATGATCAAGGTGCGTTCAAACTGCCCTGTTTCACGTTCATTGATGCGAAAGTAGGTCGAGAGTTCAATGGGACATTTGACTCCTTTGGGAACATGAACAAACGAGCCATCAGAAAACACCGCGGAATTGAGAGCCGCGTAAAAGTTGTCTCCAATCGGAACAACACTGCCCAGATACTTTTCAATCAGTTCGGGATATTTTTGGACTGCTTCGGTCATCGAACAGAGAACCACTCCTGCTTCCGCTAGCGTTTCATGAAAGGTTGTTCCCAGTGAAACAGAATCAAACACGACATCGACTGCCACATTCGCAAGCCGTTTTTGTTCGTCGAGGGGGATTCCTAATTTTTCAAAGGTGCGCAAAATTTCGGGGTCGACTTCATCTAAACTGCTCAGTTCCTGCTTTTTCTTCGGCTCAGAGTAGTAGCGAATGTCTTGAAAATCGATCGGTTCGATTTGCAGATGGCCCCACTCAGGCGGAGTCATTTCTTTCCATTTTCGAAAAGCTTTCAAGCGAAAGTCTAAGAGAAATTGGGGATCATTTTTCTTCTTTGAAATGGCGCGGACAACATCTTCATCCAACCCCTTCGGGAAGGATTCAGATTCAATTTCGGTTCTAAAACCATACTTATAGTCTTCGCGCTCAGCGAGCATCTCTTCAGTTGACATTTGACACCTATTTTTCACCAAAAAGGCTACCGGTTTTAGGCCCCAATGTCAACTCTCTTCTAAAGCCCTGTGAAATAATAATTTTCATTGTAATTGAAGAGAGACGAAAGCGTATGCGATGCAGAAAAATTCAACTCTTGGAGTCTACTCAGAAAACCGCGCAAGCTTTTTTCTTCTCCTGCAACAGCAATTTTTTGAGGTTCAGCTCGATGCCAATCTCGCACCACAATCCCAAAAATTCCAAGCCCTTTTTGGTTATGACCGTGTTCACTCACAAATTGAGCCGCCGTAAAGAAAGACCCATATGGTTGATCTAACCTAAATTTGAGCTGAGAAGAGAGGCTTTCTGTTTCTCTCAGCCGTACTTTGCAAGGGGAAAATTGCCCATAAGTGACCTCACTGTCTCGCTGCGGTTCTAACCCTTCGGAACGAAAAACCCCCGTATAAATCTCCCTTTCATCTAGCGTCTCTGAATGTGCAACACTGTGGTAGAGAAAGCTAAAAGTCTTTTCTCGGATATGGCTCATGTCGTAAATGACAAAATAAAGTTCTAATTCCTGCTCTTGATCAAACTCTTTGAGCCGCACTCGAATGTCATGGGGAAAATGGACTAACTGACTTTTAGGGAGGCGCACTGTCAAGTAAAGCTTGGCTTCTTCACCGGTTTCAGTCCCCTGAATGTGTAAAATTTGTTTGCGTTGCAGCTCTTCGTGTGTCGGAATGATACGTCCGACATGGATCAGATCAAACTCTTTTTGGCTGCGCACGCCGTCACTTGCAATGGCATCCATGCCTTGATTCCACGCTTCTTTTTCTTGCCCGGCTAGCTCGCCTCGTTTGTCTTCCCCAATAGCGATGAGGTTGGGATCGACTACAGCTGTGACCTCAGGTTTATGAGATGTAGGAGGGTTGAAGAACTCATAGACCGTATCAAAAAGCCATTTCACACACAAAATCGCAAACCAAACAAGGTCATAAACGATTTGAAATGGTGCTTTGATGATCGAGACTAGGAGTGAAGAAGAAGGGTCAACTGGAGTCATCTATTACACCTTGTACTTGAAGGCGTCAAAGATGTTATTGAAATTGATTTATTCATGCAAGGGCAGGAGATTTCCCGCCCTTACGATAAGCAATAATTAATCAATATTCCTAATCATATCGCTCGCCACTGTAGTACTGACGACTTGACGAGGAGGATCTAGTAGAAGTCGCTGCTGCATCTAAGATTCTGAGTCCAAGATCAATTCCCAATGTAAAGAGTGTAAACATTCCTTCAATTTTAATAAGATCTAAGATTCCAAATGGACGATAGGTTGCACGTCCTACAAGTGATTTTCCACCCCAGTAAACAAGCTCACCGAGTTTACAAGTTGTATAGAGAATCGTCACTGACGCAAAAAAGTTGACTGCAATATAAATCGCTTTAAAAGCCGGCTCTTCCCGGATTTCACGCATATCCGTCTCTAGAAAACTTTCAAAAAAAGCTTCCTGTATTTTTGCGAAAGGAACGTCTAAAGCTCCTCTCAAAAATCCATAAAACCCTGCATACGTAGAGTTAAAGTTTGCAACCGTAGTTGCTAAAAGTCCTTGATAGAGCCCTTTGTGAAATATTGTATTCAATGGTGGTCTATCATAACTATATCTATTAAAGAAAACCTGATCTATAGCTGCAGGTCTAAAATATCCGTCAGTTGGTTTTACCATAACTTCTTCTCAAAAAAGTTTTTTTTGAGCTCAAATTATAATCTGGGACCTAGTTAAAATAAAGAAAAAAATTATTTGAATTGAGAAGTCAACCTGAGAGCTAGGAGAAGATCTTCTGGCACATCAATCCCTTGCGTCTCGCAGCTGGTTTCGTGAACTTTTATTTTGAGACCCCCTTCCATGAATCGGAGTTGCTCCAAAGATTCGGCTTTTTCAAGCGGAGTGGGAACCATTTTTTGAATCTGCTTTAAGCTATCGGTTTTGTAAGCATAAAGGCCAATGTGCTTGTAATAAGTTGGCTCTTCTACTCGAGCATAAGGAATGGGCGCACGTGAAAAGTAGAGGGCTTGCCCATTTAAATCGGACACCACTTTGACAACATGCGGGCTATGCACTTCTGCATCATCTGTCAACTTTTTCTTGAGCGTCCAAACGTCGCTGCTATCCTCTTCAACTGATTGCAAAAGGTCGTCGATCATCTCACGGTTGATGAACGGTTCGTCTCCTTGCCAATTCACCCAAATATCTCCTTCCAGGAGGCCTGAGTCCATTAGCTCGATAAGGCGGTCGGTTCCACTCGGGCAATTTTCGGAAGTCATGAAATACTCCCCTTGAAACGTCTGCACCAAGTGGGCTGTCTCGTCATGGTCAACAGCAAACACCACTTGATTAAAAACTGGGCAAGCAGTCGCCGCTTCCCAAACCCATTGCAATAAAGGTTTTGAACCAAGACGACTCAGAACTTTACGTGGGAACCGTTTGGAATTGAGACGAGCTGGGATCACACATACAACTTTCATTTTAAACACGCCTTTTCTTCTTGGAGGTGCCACTCAATTGTCTTATCAAGACCTGCTGCAAGGTCGTGACGTGGCTCCCAACCGATCGATGTTTTCATCTTTTCTCCATCCAAGGCATAGCGAAAATCATGCCCTGGCCGATCTTCCACAAATGTGATCAAACGGTGATAATCTGCAGGATCTTTTCCTAATTTGGATGCGAGTGTTTCTAAAATCAGAAAGAGTAAATCGATATTCCGTTTTTCACATGTCCCGCCTACATTGTATATTTCTCCAGGAGTTCCTCTTTGCAAAATTTTCCAAACGGCATCAGCATGATCTTCGACGAAGAGCCAATCTCGAATGTTTTCTCCTTTTCCGTAAACAGGCAACGGCTTTTCATGCAAAGCATGAGAAATCATCAGGGGAATGAGTTTTTCAGGAAATTGGCACGGCCCATAATTGTTACTTGCATGTGAAAGTGTCACGGAAATGCCATAGGTCTTTGCATAAGCGCGCACAAAGTGATCGCTTGCAGCTTTGGATGCTGCATAGGGAGAGTTGGGTAAATAGGGAGAATCTTCGGTGAACACACCTTGCTCACCTAAGGAACCATAGACTTCATCTGTTGAAATGTGATGAAAGTGGACACTTGGATGATGTCGCACAAAGGTTAAAAGGTTGGAGGTTCCTAAAACATTTGTTTCAACAAACACTTGAGGATGGTCAATGCTCCGATCGACGTGCGTTTCAGCTGCAAAGTGCACAATAGCATCGAACGGTCTTTCTTCATAAATTTTTTCAACTAAGTCTAGGTCTAAGATATTCCCATGAAAGAATCGGTACCGTTGATCATTTTCAACAGAGGCTAGATTTCTGATATTGGCCGCATACGTTAAGAGGTCTAAATTGGAAATCGTTCCTTCAAATTCGGTGTCGCAAAGAAGGTAGCGGATGAACGCCGACCCCATAAAGCCTGCGCCACCTGTGACGAGGAGATGACAATCCTTTCCTAGCATTCTACCCTCTCAAAGTACTCTTTTAAACATTCCTGCCAATGTCGCGCCGTTTTTTTAGCAGCTTTTTCGTATTTATCTGTTTTCAAAACTGAAAAAGCGGGGCGTGTAGCTGGTGCAGCATACTCTTGACTGGAGATGGGATCAATCTTTTCACACTTGACTTCGACTCCAGTTTCTTTGAGAAGCTTCAAGATTTCTTCGGCAAATTCAAGCCAGGTCGCTTCGCCTTCATTCGCAAAGTGGTAAATTCCCTGATGATCGAGAAGATCTAAAGCGGCATGGGCTAAGTCTTCGCAAAAAGTGGGACGTCCTTTTTGATCTGAAACAACGCGCAAGCTTTCATGTTGCTTCATGAGATGCGTCATGGTTTGAACAAAGTTGTTGCCTTCAAGGCCAAAAACCCACGAGCTGCGAATGATGCACGCTTCGGGGTTCACTTCTTGAAGTTTTTCTTCACCAAGTCTTTTCGTTTGTCCATAGGTTGATAGTGGAGCTGCAGCCGAGTCCTCCGAATAAGGCGAGCTTTCTTTACCATCGAAAACATAATCGGTAGAAAAATGAACGAGCTTGACGTTGTTTTCTTTTGTAAGCCGGCCAAGAGTTTCTACTGCATGAACGTTCAGTTTTTCTGCTTTTTCCTTTTCTTGTTCCGCGCGATCGACAGCGGTATAACCTGAGCAATTGACAACATGTGTGAGATGGAGCGTTTCAAACTGATGTTGAAGCGATGCTCTATCTGTCACATCAACTTCTTTGCGGGAAGTGACTAAAAAATCGATGTCTCGCTCTTCACATGCCCGTTGCAAGGCTTGTGATAGCATGCCTCGTTTACCAATGATCCATAATTTCATGGTGCTGCCTCCCGCATCGATGGTGCATTTCGGTCTCTTTCCGAGACGATTGATTCTTGTAAGGGCCACTCAATTCCCACCTCGGGGTCGTCAAAACGAAAATTTCGCTCTGCCTGAGGATTGTAGGGCGTGCTGACTTTATAAAGGACATGCGCTTCCTCACTGATCACCTGAAACCCGTGAGCAAACCCTACCGGAACAAAAAGTTGCTGATGGGTCTTGTCATCGAGATAAACTCCTTCCCACTGCCCAAAAGTGGGAGAATCGGTGCGAAGGTCCACAATGACATCGTAAATCTTACCTACAGCTACACGTACAAGCTTAGCTTGAGCACCTGGAGAAACTTGAAAGTGCATGCCGCGAATCACTCCTTTTTTAGAATAAGAGTGATTGTCTTGAACAAATGAAGGAAGGGCGAGCCCCTGCTTGTAGGCTTCAAAGAAAAAACCGCGCTCATCTCGGTGAAGTCGCGGTGTGATCAGAAGAGCTTCCTTAAGTGACAATTCTTGAATTTCCATACTCATGCGATAATAGTTTGACCTCTGACTTAAGCGCAACCACTGTTCCATGGTGACCAGTTGGCTTATCACGCCGGTAGGAAAAGCAATCGATCGGATTGGAGTAAGTGCAAATCCCCGCCACTTCAATATTTTTTTGAAGAACCCCTTCTTCTCGAAGTTGCTGACGACTAATGGCCCAAAAATCAAAATATGTGGGCAAGGTCTGATACCGCCAAAAGTGGGGCGGAAGCTCAGATTCGTAATGTTTAAACTCAGCTTTTTGAGGTCCTAAACTTGGAGAAATGCAAACCCTGAGCTCCTGGGGATTTGTTCCATAGAGATCTCGCATCTTTTGAATCGTTTCGCGATAAATATTTTTAACACTTCCCCTCCAACCGCAATGGACATTCGCAATGACCTCGGATTCGGGGTCGAAAAAGATCGCTGCTTGGCAATCCGCATGACGGACCATGAGAGCAACCCCTTTTTCACGCGTGATCATTCCATCGTAATTCTCATAAAGAGCCCATCCCTCTTTGGCCTCCGTGACCTCGAGAACATCTGCCTGATGACACTGCTTGAGCTTGATCCCTTTTTCTGCTCCAATCATGTCTAAGGCAAGCTCTTGATCTTCTTCACTCCCCTGTTCACCAAGGTTAAAGTCATCGCCTCTTAAAAAAACTGCATGACTGATTTGAGGAAATTCTCGAAGCAACTTGAATTCGAGCCATTCGACTCCACCTGAAATCACTTTTTTCATTTTAAAATACGACTTCCTTGTGCTAAACTTCCTTCTGATTCTACTCGATGGAGGAATATAAATGCGAAAAACACTCACACGCTCGGCTTGGCTCCTGATGCTCCCTATCTTTTTGACAAGCTGCGCGAGCTACAAAGCCCGTCCATTAGACACTCTCTCTTTTAATTTCGAAGCCCCACTCGATAACGTTTACACATCGTGCAAAGCTTTCACAAAAGAAGACTCGAACCGCTACCTTGGAAAAAATGTCTTATCCCGTGGGTATCAACCCGTTCAAATTTCGATCCGCAATGATTCAAACGACGCCTTTTACCTTCCAGTCACTGACGTTAGCTTGCCAGTTGTGGATCCAGAAGTCATTGCAGAAGACTTGCAATACTCAACTACAGCCCGCACTGTTGCCATGACGGGAGCTGGAATTGTAGGAGCAAATCTCATTGCTATCCCTAGCGTGTTGGTCCTTGGGCCCCTTGGAGTTTTAGCTCCCCTCGCGATGCTCGTTGCCGCACCTGTTGTCACAGGTGTAAAATCTTCTCAAGCCAACCAACAAATGGAACATGACTACAATAAAAAAGGAGCAAAAGATGTTTACATCTCTCCTCACTCCACAGTGAATATGCTTCTCTTCGTTCCAGAAGATCAGTACCATCCTGACTTCACTATCACGCTCCGCAACACCCGAACAAACGACACACTCATCGTCGACATGCTCTGCAAGTAGTTGTAAGAAATATTTAGATCACCTACCTTGATTGAAAGGTAGGTGATTTATGAAAACTTATGGACCGTTAGTTGATGGGCAATGTGCAAAGCCTAGCACTGCTACCTCTCGCCTCTCTCTTGTCACACAAAAAGAAATTGGAAAGCTTCATCTTGCAGATGAAGCCGTTGTTAAAAAGGCGCTTGCTTCGTTACAAAGCCCATCCATAGAGCTGCTCAATCCTTATAAATGATCCGAGCTCCTTCAAAAGATCGCGACACTTCTCACAAAGCATCGAGACCCTCTTGCTGAAATGATCACCCATGAAATGGGAAAACCGCTCAGTCAAGCGCGCATAGAAGCTGACTACACAGCTAGTTACTTTGTTTGGTATGCCGAAGAGGCTAAACGCATTTACGGCATGGATATTCCTTCCCAATATCCGAACAAACGGATTCAACTCCGTTATGAGCCCATTGGTCCCTGCGCCATCATTTCGCCCTGGAATTTTCCTCTAGCTATGGCCGGAAGAAAAATGGCAGCTGCTTTTGCTGCAGGATGCCCAGTGATTGTAAAACCAAGTAGTGACACACCATTGTCCTTTATCCTTTTTGGGAACTTGTGTTTAGAAGCTGGCGTTCCTAAAGAAGCTCTCCAAATCCTCGTCGGAAATGGGAACATGATAGGAAACGCTCTCATGAACGCTTCATTGATTCGCAAACTCTCATTCACGGGAAGTTGCGAAGTGGGCAAGCATCTGTATCAAGGCAGCTCGGTGAGTTTGAAAAAACTCACCATGGAATTGGGGGGACACGCTCCACTTCTCGTTTTTAACGATGCGGATTTAGAAAAAGCCGTCGACGGAGCGATTGCATCGAAGTTTCGCCAAAGTGGACAAACGTGCGTCTGCACCAACCGCTTCTTTATCCAATCAAAAATCTACCCCAAATTTTTAAATCGGTTTGTAGAAAAAGTTCAAAAACTCAAAGTTGGAGATCCTTTCGAAGAAACAACTGATTTGAGTTTTGCTCTCCATCCTACTTCTGTTGAAAAAGCAAAACGGCATATTGAAGACGCTGTCAAACAAGGGGCTAAATCCCACCTAGGTGCACAAGAGCCGCATGAACCCGAAATTTTAACCGACGTCACAGATGAAATGCTCATCTTTAACGAAGAAACCTTTGGACCTGTTGCCGGAATCACCACCTTTGAAACGGTGCAAGAAGTGCTGAGACGCGCCAATCAAACACCGTACGGCCTCGCAGCCTATGTTTTCACTGAAGGGCTAAAGCAAGCAGAAGAAGTTTGCGCAGGACTGGAATTTGGAGTCATTGGCTTAAACGACGGGATCTTTTCATCAGCACAGCTTCCTTTTAGTGGCATTAAAGCTTCAGGTTTTGGTCGAGAAGGAGGACCGCACGGAATTTATGAATACCTTAAAGAAAAAGTGACTTCATCTCTTTTGTAAACTTGTGCGCAGCCTAAGTCTAATTAGATAACGTATGAATTGTTTTGTGTGGGACTATTCATTGAGTGTCGCCCAGTCAAAAGACTGGGCTGACAAGACTTTTGATATTATGACGCCTTAAAGACCTTAAGAATTGGCATTTGAGGGTCATCTGGATTTGCATAATATTGTCCCTCAACAGTCACTTCTCTACCAGAAGAGGCCTCGAGGACTTTTTTCGCTTTCAAAGTGATTTCGTCACTGTCTTCTATTTTAAAAGCGATATCATTTTCAGGTACCTCAAGCGTACTAGTGCCCCCAACAGATGAAAGCTTTCCAGTGGCATTCACTGTCATACCTACATACTTAAAGGAACTATCTCCTAGTTTTTTGATCGCTGCTTCAGGTTTAAAAGGAGATTGAGGTTGCATTGTAAATACAATCACTCCTCGCTCCAGATACATTTTGGCATCAGAAGCTCCCATTGCCCTTTTTACACGCCGCTCTGTGGGAGCAGAACAAAAAGGACAATAGAGGCCATCAATTTCCATAGTAACTTGGTTCACTGCAGCACAAGCCTTTTCAGGAAGCAGGAAGCCAAAAACAACTAAAAAGCAAAGAGCTAACAACTTATACATCTTCATAATCCTTAAACATTTCATTCTAATAATAACCTAAGCCCTCCTACCAATGAGCTGCAACTTGCACTAAATATGCACGCTGAGGTCTAACAGGAAATTGATCTCCAGTTTGGTAATAGACTGTTTGTTGGAACGACCCGGCAATCAATAAATCAAAGAGATTAAACACATTGGCCACTTCAAAAGAGATTGTAGGAGCAATACGTCCCCAGTTTGACCAGGTGTTAATAGAGTTGAAACCACCACTAGGACGAGACTTGTATTGTCCTAAAAATTCTAAGTTAAATGTGGCCCAAAATCTATTGGCTTGGTCTGCTTTCAAAAACCAAGGTAAGATGCGATGTCCTATTGCGGCATTGTAAATGAACAGATGCCCATGTCTGAAACCATGACCTCTAAAAAAGCCTTGATACTGAAGTTGAAGAGTTGCTTCGTTGTGCAGCCCTAAAATGGAAGTGATCCAAGAAACAAATCCAGACCAGTTTCCTGTTCCAGGTTGAAACTCTCGATCCACTCTCATGCCTCGATATTTTTGATTCCAACTTCCTGTGGGGAATTGAATACCAGGCTGCAGAAATGAAGAAGCAAACCATCCTTTTCCAGCAAAAGAAAAGAGGCGGCAGGCTACAGAAACAGCTAAATCTCCCCACCCGGAAGTTTTGACCTGTCCTCGACCTGTCAGCGGGGGAGGGTTGTTAAACCGTAATTCATTATGACTCCATGGAATAAAAGCAAAGAGTAAAAACTTGTCTGTAATCGAATAGACTCCACCAAGTGCAACAACATTTGCATTCCCGACAAAATTTCCAGGGTAAAAATTAGGGGCATCTCTGTTTCTCACAAAGTCAAGGTGAACGTATTGAGATATGACTGCGGTCTCACCTTTAATGACAGCTGGCGCAAAACCATTAGAGAGTGGCAGTGCATTTGCTTCCTGCACTCCTATTGCACCAAGTAAAAAAATGAAGATCGATAGAATTTTTAGCCGATACATAGTTCCTCATACAATACATTTATTGAGACATCATTTTTTAAATCTTTGTGTAAAAAAATTCAATTATTTTTTCTAGACATCTCTGAAGTTTTTTTCCAAGACAGCGACGACAGAAGAGGGGCAATGAAGAAATTTTCTTATGAGTCGTTTAAGAATTGACCAACTTGTGACGACACTATCTAAAATGCGTTTGCATTGACTTACATTACTGACTAAAGAGAATGAGAATGATGACCAGAGCCATGACAGACTTTTTCAAAAAAGAGAATTTTTAAGTGCCCTTTTTTTTTGTTTAAACGCTACACTAAAGTCTTTGAAAGACTGAGAATCACATGGATCTTTCTTATCTAACTTTCATCCACCATCCCATTGCATCCCTTGCTTTTTTTGCACTCATCATGGCGTTTCTCAGCTTATGGATTCATAAGCGCGCTTGGCTTTGGGGTTCGTTCTTAGTGATCTCTTTTGCTTTTGCTTTTTACGCAAAACTCATCGATTTCAAAATCTTCATCGCTCTCTTCTTCTTAGGTGGCGCGCACCTCATGCTATTAACTGAAATTAAAGGATGGGCACGTATTGCTGCCGCTGCGATCGCTTTCGTCTTTTCAATTGCCCTAATGGGTCATTTCTTTCCTGGATTTCACAATTGGAAGTTGATGGAAGGTGTTCAGGTCAGTCACAATGCCTATCCCTACACCCTTTACCTCAACTATGATAAGCCGTTTGTTGGGTTTTTCCCTCTGGCTTTTACGATTCCGCTCCTGTACAGTCGCTTTCACACCCGCAACATTGCCATCAAAGCTTTTACCCTCTCGATCCTGGGAGTTTTGGTCATGATGGTTCTCGCTCTCTATCTACACGTCGTCGATATTGACCTTAAGTTTCCCCACAGCTGGTTGATTTTCTTAATTGCCAACCTCTTCTTTGTCACGATTCCTGAAGAAGCTTTTTTTCGGGGCTTTCTCCAACGCGAGATTCACGACTACTTACACACCAAATGGTCTGGGGCTTTTAGCATCATTGTGGTTTCCCTTCTCTTTGCAGGACTCCACTATGCCTTCGTCAAAGATCTAAACTATATCTCACTCGCCTTCATTGCCAGCCTCATCTATGGAACGGTCTACCATCTCACCCGCTCCATCGAAAGTAGCATTTTCTGCCATTACCTCTTCAACATCATCCACTTCTTCTGCTTCACCTACCCCGCACTTAAGTGACTAATAGTTAGAGTAGCGGCCTCCAGAAGAGCGGTTGTTGTTTTGGTTTTGGTTTGGATACGAATACGACTGTTGCTGCTGCTGTTGGTAGTTAGAGTAGTTTTGCTGCTGTGGCTGTTGCTGCTGTTGCTGATGCGAATAGCGAGCTGTTTGCATCACCACTTCAACGGCCATATCAGGCGTGATCGATCCAGCTTTCCCCTGAATGTCTTGCGTTGGCGAACCTGCTAGGGCCATCGCCTGCTTACGCTGAGCAGCTGTAAACTGCTGACAAAAGACACTTTGGTGAATGGGGCTAAGCTGCTGCGAAAAAGCATAAGCTTCCGGATCTGTTGACTGCAGGCTGGCGCAAGGTGATTGCCCTTGCTGCTGTTGCATTTGCTGCTGTGATTGTTGCCCATATCTTGATGATTGGTAGGGATTATTATTCTGCCCTGATGAAGATGATCCGTACTGGGCATAGCTTAAAGATGTTCCTCCCATAAGAAACAAAAGCGCGAGCCACTTTTTCATTCTCGTCCTCCTAATGTTATCTAATTTTTTCCATATCATATGGTGGGTTGGAGAGAAAAGAGATTTTTATTATTTCCGAAAAGGCATATAAGCCAAAGGTATGGAAGAGCGTCCTTTAGAATGTAGTCAATGTAAAAAAAGAGCTTCTGTCGTCTACCAAGAAGTCGTCGGAACACAAGTCACCATGTACCACATGTGCACTGAGTGCCCTGTGCTGAAGCAAAAGCTTGAAGGGAAAAAAGCAGAAGAAAGCACCGAAACGCCTAAAAATGAAGAAGGCCTATGCTGCAACACGTGCCAAACTCACTTGAATCCTTGCTCATGGGGCAACCCCTTGGATGTAAAGACTGTTATGTCATTTTCCAAGAGGTTTTAACTGACCAACTCACCGCTATGAATCAAATCGCGCCTAACGTCAAGCCGTCGCAAAAAAGTAAAAATTCATCTTTTCATGTAGGCTCTACTCCACAAACGAATCAAAAAGAATTGAACTCGAGCCGCTTAAACTCTTTAAATGAAGCCTTAAGTGATGCTCTTAAGGGAGAAAACTACGAACAAGCCGCTTGGCTAAGAGACCAAATCAACTCTCTTATGGAAAATACCCATGAATGATCCTCAAGCTCTCTCTCATTTACTTGCAGAAAGCCCGTTATGGGGACAAAGTGAAAGCCCCATTTGGCTTTCGTCCCGGTTCACCTTGAAACGGAATTTGGCCTCCTTCCCTTTTTCTCCAAAGATCAACGAAACAGAGGAGCAGCAACTCCTTTCTCTTTTAGAGCCCACCCTGAGTAAAACATCTCTTCTGAAAGAGGGATTTCTCTTTCGCGAAACCGAGCTTTCAACGACACTCAAAGAAGGTCTAGCAGAACATTTTCTCTTAGAAGGAGACGCCAAATCGTATCTCATTGACCCATCGGGATTTTTTCTCGTTCGCGTTGAAGGAGATGAACATCTCACCCTCACATGTTTAGAACCTGCCTCAAGTTGGAAATCCAAGTGGGAAAATCTCTCTTCCTTTGAACGGGCAGTTGGAGAAACGTACGAGTTTGCATTCAGCCCAAAGTTTGGCTACCTCAGCTCCGATCCTACCTGTTGTGGAACGGCTTTGTCAGTTGAAGCCATCCTCCATATCCCCTGTTTGATCCATTTAGAAGAGCTCGATGAAGTTCTTGCAAAGACTCTCCCTGATGAGGTGACATCTCATGGATTGGGAGGAGGAGACGATTATATTGGAGATTTTATCACCCTCAAAAATCAGTTTACATTAGGGGTCAGTGAAGACCACATCCTCGACTCGGTGCATAAAGCGGGAGCCGAGCTGATGAAGCTTGAAGCCAGTCGCCGAGAAAAGCTTAAGCTCGAGAAAGACGCCTTCATGCGTGATAAGATCAGTCGAGCCTATGGCTTGCTCCTCCACTCTTTTCAAATTGAAACTAAGGAGGCCTTTGCAGCTTTAAGTTTGTTAAAACTCGGGATAGATCTAGAATGGGTGGCTGGGATGAGAGATCAAGAGATCAGCGCCATTTTCTTCCGATGCAGTCGGGCCCATTTAGCCCTCGACTCTCAAGAACCTCTCACTCCAGAGCAGCTCGCAGAGAAACGAGCAGACTATTTAAAACAGCAATGCAACAAACTAAAGTTGAAAATCTGATGAAAGCGCTATTATTGATGGGTGGGGAAGGAAAGCGATTTGGAGCTGAAACTCCCAAGCAATTTCTCAACCTCTCAGGGAAGAAGATTTACCTTCATACCTTAGAGACCTTTTTATCTTTTGAGGACTTCGAAGAAATCCTCCTTGTTTGCCATCCGGAGTGGATCTCCACAGTGCAAGAAGAAGTAAGCTCTCCGCGCGTGCGGATTGTTGAAGGTGGCTATACTCGGCAAGACTCGACCTACCGCGGCCTTCTTGCATGCGGCCTCAAAACCGACTTTGTGGTCATTCACGATGCAGTTCGTCCTTTCATCTCCAAGGAAATCATCCGGCAAAACCTGAAAGCGCTCAAGTCACATCCTGCTGTCGACACCTGCATTCCCTCTGCCGATACCATCGTTCATGCCGAAACCTTCGACACCATCACATCAATTCCCAAACGGTCCGAATACCTTCGAGGTCAAACTCCTCAAAGTTTTTCCTATCCCTTGCTGCTCGAAGCTCATGAAAAAGCTAAAAACCAAAACGCTTCTGACGACTGTAGCCTCGTGTTACAATTGGGCCACCCTGTCCACATCGTCCCCGGTTCTTCCGACAACATTAAGATCACAAGCGAACTTGATCTCTTTTTGGCCGAGCAGCTCATGCGTCTCAAACACAACACCTTTTCGGGAGCTGGCACTTCCTTAGAAGGAAAAACCTACGCAATCACCGGTGGAACCGGTGGGATTGGTTCATCTCTTGCCGAATTTTTGAAAAGCGAAGGAGCCAAAGCTCTCGTTTTATCCAAATCTTCACCCGATTACCCTGTTGATCTGACCGACTTTGAAGAAGTGACCAAGATCTTCAACGCTTTGCATGAAACGCATGGACCACTTGACGGGCTTATCAACTGTGTCGGTCACCTTGCTATCAAGCCTTTCAAAACCTTGACATCTGATGAAATCGACCATCTCATTCAAACCAACTTGCACTCCCTTCTCTATAGTTGCCGCTGCGCCAAACTCAAAGAGGGTGGTCACATCATCAACCTCTCTTCCTCAGCCTTTTCACGAGGACGCAAAGAGTATACGATTTATTCAGCGACTAAAGCAGCAATAGTGAACTTTACTCAAGGCTTTGCAGAAGAGCATCCCGAATTACGCATCAATGTTGTCGTCCCTCAACGCACTAACACCCCGATGCGCCGCAACAACTTTCCTGAGGAAGATCCTTCCACCCTTCTCTCTTCACAAGAAGTCGCAGAGGAAATTCTCAAAGTGCTGCGCAGTGACCACACAACCGGCACAATCCTAGAGATTCGTAAGCATTAACTCAGCCCAGCAACCTCCCCTGAGCTTTTTGGTCCTACAGGAACAGGTAAAACTCAATGGATCCACCAATTTTAGTTGTTGTTTTAAGACAAATCAACTATGTATGGATATTGTTAGTAACAAGAATTTTGAACCACTATTTTTATTAGAGTAAACAAATTGTCTTTGAAAATTAACTATTTCCCTTTTCTTATTTTAGCTATATGTACCACATGTTTTGGCACCAAACGAAACAGATTTACGCAATGCTATCACAAGTGCAAATGCTGTACCAGATACAATAAACTTGCAATTCTCAGGACAAACAATACCTCTTTCACCACTTTCTCCTAGTACTCTTCTGCCTCCATTCACAAATTCCTATACAATTAATGGAACGAATGGAGCAGTTAACAATGTGATCGATGGACAGCTAGCTAATAGAGGGTTGTATATGAATAATTCACCTTCAGGGCTAGTCGTGAATGATTTAAATTTTTCTCAATGCTCGGCAAAAGGAGGCGATACAAATAATTCTCAATTTGCTGGAAGTGGCGGAGGTGCGCTTGGCGCTGGAGGTGGAATATTTGTACGAGAGGGGCAGAGCCTGACTTTAAGCAATTGCCATTTTGACTCCTGTAGGGCAGTAGGAGGAACTTCGGGACTCGCGATAGATACTGGACTCGCTAATCCTCCAGGGACTGGAGGAGGAGGATTGAATTTTGATGGTGGCCCAACACCTCCAATATTTAACTCTTCTGGCCCTGGAGGAGGAGGAGTCTTAACAGCAGGCAGCAGACCCACTGGAGGAGCTGGACTTGATGCCACTGGCACAGTGATAACTGTAGGAGGAGATGGAGGGGCTGCTGGTAGTGGAGTAGGATTTCCTGGCGGTGATGGAGATTATGGAGGAGGAGGCGGTGGTGGAGATCAAGCTGGAAACGCCCCAGAAGGAGGGGCAGGAGGGGCAGGAGGCTTTGGTGGTGGTGGTGCAGGAAATCACTCTGCTATTGGCGGAAATGGCGGTTATGCTGGAGGTAAAGGAGGAGATACTCCGTCTACTTTTGCTGCAGGGCGCGGAGGTGGTGGTGGAGCACTAGGTGGAGCCATCTTTATTGATCAAGACGCAACTTTAACTATCGAGAAGAGCGTTTCATTTACAGGAAGCTCTCTGATTCCTGGCGTTGGAGATGCACCAGGTGAGGGCTTTGGAAGAGACATTTTCATTCGTACTACAGGTAATTTGGTTATATCAAATCTTACCACTAACTCTTCTGTTCCCAATCCCATTGAAAGTAACATCGGAGTCGGAGGAGGGGATGTGACAAATGGTGGACTTCACTTATCAGGAGGAAATACTGCTCGATTTACCCTTAATGGGGATAATACCTACACAGGAACAACTCAAATAGATAGTGGAGCCCTCTATGTTGATGGCTCAGTTATTACACCGGTCATAATCGATGGAGGTGGTTTTGGGGGAACAAATACGGTCGTTAAAATCAATCCGAGTATGGCTTTGTCAGGAAACCTAACAGTAAGCTCTGGTATTCTGCATCCTGGAGGAGATGATCTTTATGGCTTATTAACCGTCGAAAGGAATTTAACCATTGATGCTGGAAGTAATATTATCGATGTTGAAGTAGATTCGGTGGGGAATACAGACTTTATTCAAGTGGACGGAACCACTACAATCAATGGAGGGGCTCTACAAATAGAAGCCATTGTTGGATCTTTTATTGAGGGACAAGTCATCCCTATTTTGGACTCAACGGGAGGAGTCACAGGCACCTTTAGTAATCTTGATCAACCGCTAAGGCCAAATGGCACGAATCTTTTTGAAGTACAGTACCTACCGAACCGTATACAGCTGTTAGTTCTAAACAATTCCGTTTTTCAAGAAAAAGACCAAACAGGTCTTACAGGTAATCCAGAAAAAGTGTGTGATTATCTACTTTCCTTTCTCCCTGTTGAGCCTGATTCTGATTTAGGGTTTGTGATTCGCTCTATTGGACTTCTTACAGGAAAGCAACTTCGTGATGCCCTTAATCTATTACATCCTGGAATTTTTGGGGGATTGGAGTGGATCAATTTAACGAACAACTCTGAAATAACCAATATTTTTAGGCAAAGAGCCTTATCAAGAAGTAGATCTTCAAGTGATACATCTCTGACAAGTTATTTAACAGCTTCTACAGATGACCGTCCCTTTTATCCAAATGTACCTATTAGAAGAGGCTGTGCCAGAGATTTAAAGACTCCTCATTCCGTATGGGTTCAACCTTTTGGATCGTGGAATTCCCAAAGTAGAAAAGGTCAATTGCGTGGGTTTAATTATGACACAGCAGGTCTAATGGCAGGATATGATTATACATTTAGTCATTTTGATGTTGGAGGAGGAATAGGGTATACTTATACAAACGTCCGCTGGAGAGGATCTGCAGGAAAAGGACACATTAATCAGATCTATGGAGGAGTTTATGGAAGTTACTTTATGGATTACTTTTCTGTAGATCTTTCAACCACTTTGGGAGGGAATTTTTACAATATTCATCGTAACATCTTTTATAATCCTGTAGGCCATCCTAACGCACAACTCGATAGGGTCGCAAAGAGCAGCTTTAATGGATTGCAGTGGACCAATCATTTGGGACTTATTGGAGATTTTAGCCCACTTTCTATTCCTATCCAAATTTTTGCGAATTTTGACCACTTTTATTTGAATGTCGAATCATTTAAAGAAACAGGGGCAAAAAGCCTTAATTTAGTTGTTAATACCAAGGTCTCTAATGCAATTCGTTCTCAATTAGGCCTCAGTTCAAGCTACACTTTTCAGATGAAAAATAGCTGCTGGACTCCTTATCTCAGTATCAGCTGGGTCAACAAAACAATCTTAAGTAGTAGTGAGTATGAAGGAGCGTTTCGAGGGCAAACTGGAACAGTATCTGTCAATACAACAAGTAAAGGTGCAAATCAAATAGCCCCTGGCTTAGGTCTTGAAGTTGCCAATAAACACGGGCTTTCATTTTTACTAAATACTCGCGGAGAACTTAGTGGTAAAATGAAAAACTACTTTTTAGATGCAAGATTTACTTATACTTTTTAACCTGACTTTCGGGTTTATTTTGCTTCAGGGAAGGGGCTAAATGGCCCTTTTCAAAGGAACGAAGACACGAACCTCATCTCCCACTTTAATTGGCTTCGGTTTCACCTTAAACCATTTCGGAAAAATAAATTACAGAATTAGCGCAGAGGTTTTCGAAGGAAAAATCAGTTTGGAGATTGATGCTAACCACTTGTTGGTTAGCGAAATCGAAAACTCAATTTTAACCGAAAAAAGTCCAGCTATATTCACTAAGTTATTTTTCCGAAATGGTATTACCTATTCTTTTAAAATTTCTGCGGACCAACCGTTTTGCCCGACTGGAGTAAAATGGACAAGGGTGCAGTTTTTAATCACATAGTCGTGATCTTGAATCCCTAAAAGATGACAGAGCGCCCAATGCACTCCCCCATGCGACACGACAAGTGTGGACTTGCCAAAAGAAAGAACTTGGCTGAGACCATATTCGACTTGTTTAAAAAATGCCTGAACAGGCTCCGATTCGAGGTGCTCTCCTCGACGATTCATTTTTAACCAAACGAAAGGCTCACACTCTATGAACTCCTGTACTTGGATACGATGCAAATCCAGGTCAGCAGCGACAATCTTCATGGTTTGTTTCGCTCGCATCAGGGGACTATAGCAAACCATTTCAAGCGACAAGCTATCGATCACCTTTTTGACCTGTTTCGCTTGCTGAATTCCGTTCTCGTTAAGGGGGATATCCGTCTCAGCTCCAGCTGGGATCCCCTTTGCATTATGATCGGTCTGACCATGTCTAAGAAAATAAAAACCCTTTCTCATCAGAACTTCACTAGCGCTTTCTTCATTGGATCTTCGCTATTGAATCGCTCAGCAAGTTTTTGAACTTTGTTTTGGGCCATAACAAGGTGGTCCTTGAACTCTTTATTGCGCACAGCTGCATTGTACTTTTTGTCATCGAAAATCAGAAAAGGTAAATGCCCTTTGCGCGCTAACTCTCCATTCATTAAAGCGCGGGACACATGACCGTTCCAATCTTCCCATGGGTGAATTCCAATCAATGTGTCATGAATCCAGGAGGCAAATTCAATCGTAGGAATCTGCGCTTGCAATTTAGCCACATAATCCCGGCAAAACTGTTTCATTTTTTGCGAGACCTCATTAGGTAACGGGAAATCAATATCAAAGGCCAAGCTAAAAATCCTTTTTTCTTCTTTTGTCAAACTTTTCAGCGCATGTTCTCGATTGTGTGATTCAAAAAGCTTTCGATAAACGCGACGAAACTCATACACACTTTGGGGCTCTTTTTGGCGCACGACTTGAACCACCTCTTCAAGTTCAATGCCCACATTATCTCCTTGGAGTGCCACAATTCCGTCTCGGTACTCTCCTCCCTTCACCTGAGAGTCTTTCGCAAAAATGCGGTGAAGGGAAATGAGATGTGCTTCGAGTTCTTCAGCAGTAAAATCATCCTTACTTAAGAGGTTTTGCTCGATAAACTCAAGAGCTATGTGGTGATTTTTAACGCATTTGGGATCAAGTCCTAAAGTAAAAGCCCTTGTATCAAGGGTGAGTACAAGGCCTCTTTTTGATCCGCTATTGAAAATTCCTGTCACAACTTGTGATTTTTGGTCTGTTGGCATCTGTGTAATTTGTTGCAAAAGAGAAAAAGTCGCGAGTTGCCTTGAGGAAATATCCTCAAATTCCTCTGTGATCACTTCTGCCGTCGATACAATCTGATTTCCACGTTGCAGATCAACATAAGCTAATGCTGCTGCATCGAAAATGATTTGATTGTGATACCAATTAGGAAAGGTTGGAATAGCAGGGGCAAAGTGCCGCTGCGCTAAAGCCGGGACCGCTGGACAATCATCCCCAATGCAAGGCTCAACAGTGCGATCTGCGAAACATTGATCGCCCAAGCATTGATCATTTGCCTGCTGCATAAGCGCTGCCATTGCAATCCCCACAACGGGAACGAGAACCACGCTTGCAACCAACACGCAAACGCCAATCCTTTTCCACGGCAAATCATACATCTTGTTCATACAAGATGTGTAATACGATTCTTCTTGTTTTTCTCTAACTCTTTTTGCCATTTTTCACCTCAAAATAATTATCCGGGTAAAATGATACCATAGATAAGGAATCACAGCAATCAACAGGGTCATTCAGGGGGATTAAAAGACATCATCGAGGTGCAAAAAAAAAGCCGCAGCATTGCTACTGCGACTTTTTGTTTGAGGCTTGTTGGGCTCGAACCAACGACCCTCTCCTTAAAAGGGAGATGCTCTACCAACTGAGCTAAAGCCTCGACCTTGACCCCAAGGGGATTCGAACCCCTGTTGCCAGAATGAAAATCTGGTGTCCTAGGCCAGACTAGACGATGGGGCCATTTAAAATGACCATCGGTCAAGTTTAAACATTTTATCCCTGAAGGGTATTATACCTCAAGGATATCTTTTTCCTTTTGAGTATATAACTCATCGACTTTCTTGCAAAACTGATCTGTGAGTTCCTGGATCAGTTTTTCATTTTTCTTTTGCTCGTCCTCAGAGATTTCTCCATCAGACTTTTGCTTTTTCACCATATCGTTAGCTTTGCGGCGGTGATCGCGAATCGTCACTTTTGCCTTTTCAGACTTATCTTTGGCGTCTTTGGCAATCTCTTTGCGCAAATCTTCACTCATCGGTGGTATGGGGACTCGTACAACGCCACTATCGACAATCGCTTGGAGGCCCAAGTTCGCTTTTTCAATCCCTTTGCCAATCGGACCAGCCGTTTGAGGGTCAAAAGGGGTGACAAGCAATTGTCTTCCATCTGCAACTGAGACGGAACCTAAGTCGCGAATCTTCATCTCTGCGCCATAAACCTCGACCATCACTGAGTCGAGAATCGCTGGATTCGGACGGTTTGTCCGGAGATTTTTAAGCTCGTCAGCTAGGTGATCGAGCGCATTTTGCATATTTTTTTTCGTTTCATCCATAAAAGTCATACTCTCATTGATCTCCCGTTACAAGGGTACCACCTTTCTTTTCACATATAGCCCGCATCATAGCGTCTTTAGAAAAGAGGTCAAAAACATGAATCGGAATGCCATTTTCCCGACACATGGCTACGGCTGTCGCATCCATCACATGGAGGTCTTCGGCTAGCGCTTTTGAAAAGGTCAGATGGTCGTACTTTTCGGCATCAGAATATTGCATCGGATCTTTGTTGTAAATGCCGTCCACTTTGGTGGCCTTAAGAAGCACTTCAGCTTCGATTTCGCTTGCGCGCATCGAGGCTGTCGTATCTGTTGTGAAGTAGGGATTTCCCGTTCCTCCGACAAAGATCACAATATGCCCTTTCTCAAGGGCGTGCATGGCATGATTCCAGTTGTAAGTCTCGACGATTCCATCGAAGTTCAATGCGCTCATTACGCGGGTTTTACACCCTTTCGTCGACAACACCTGTCCTAAGATAAGTCCATTGATCGAGGTGGCGAGCATCCCGACATGATCAGCTGGTGTGCGGGCAAAACCGAATCGTTCAGCCTGTGAACCACGAAAGATATTACCTCCTCCGATCACGAGGCCAATTTGAACGCCGAGCTGATACACTTCACAAATCCGATCGGCAATATGATGCGCCGCATCGTGGTCGACAACTCCGGGATAATCGCCTTTAAGCGACTCTCCCGATAGTTTAAGTAAAACGCGTTTATATGCCGGCTTCTGAGACATACAATTTTAGCCTTATGCTCCGATTTGCCAACGGACAAATTCAACAACTTCAAACGATTTTCCAGCGTCTTTTGCAGACTTCTCGACAAATTCTTGTACAGTCATCGAAGGATCTTTGACGTACTTTTGGTTGAGAAGGCAAGACTGCTCGTAATAAGCTTTCAGTTTACCTTGGACAATCTTGTCTTGGATTTCTGGTGGCTTATTTTGAATTTGAGTGCGTGCAATTTCTTCTTCTTTTTTCAAGACATCTGCAGGAACTTGATCAGGCTTGAGGAAGTCTGGAGATTCTGCAGCAACGTGCATTGCAACTTCGCGAGCAACAGCTTCTTGGCCACTAGCTCCTTGAATCACCACAACTGTGACAATTTTTCCACCCATGTGCGAATAGATTCCAACTGAGCGCTCATTTCCTTTTGGGAAATCTAGCACGCGCTTGATCTGGATGTTTTCACCAAGTGAATGCACCGTTTCTGCACGGTATTCATCGATTGTCAATGTCGGATGTTTGCTGTACTTTTGGCTTAAAAAGTCTTCAACAGACTTTGGCTTTGCCGCAAGCGCTTCATCACAGATGTTTTTGAGGAATTCTTTAAAGCGATCGTTTTGAACGACAAAGTCCGTTTCTGCGTTCACTTCAACGATATAAGCTGCATCATCACTTTCAGCAAATCCAATCACACCTTCGTTGGTCTCACGCTCTCCTTTTTTGACGGCAGATGCCATCCCTTTTTTGCGGAGAATGTGGATCGCTTCTTCGATGTCACCACCTGCGTCGACAAGAGCTTCTTTACATTTGCTCATTCCAACGCCAGTGCGTTTACGCAGGTCCATAACTAGTGCTGCTGTAATTTCTTTGCTCACTCTTTGTCCTCCTCTTTAGTTTCACTTTCTTCTTCGGAGGCAATTTCCTCGACATGAGACTCTTCAGCGAGTCTTTTTTTCTGCGCAACTTCTTCTTCCTTTTCGATAGCGATATTGAGTTCATTTTTTCGATCGATCACAGTGTCAGAAAGCGCTTTAATGATGAGTTTAATGCTTTTGAGCGCATCGTCGTTACACGCAATGATGTGATCCACAGGATCAGGGTTACAGTTCGTGTCTACAAGCCCCATCACTGGAATGCCCAGTTTGTTAGCTTCTGCGACAGCAATGTGCTCTTTATTTGGATCGACAACAACGATAAGCCCAGGAACTTTACGCATTCCGCGAATCCCCGATAAGTTGCGGTCTAACTTTTGACGCTCTTTACTTAAAAGAGTCATCTCTTTTTTCGTAAGTCCTTCTCCGCCGGCAGCGATTTGTTTTTCGATGCGCTCGAGAGTTTTAACAGACTGACGGATTGTCATTAAATTGGTCAGCATGCCACCTAGCCAGCGCTCAGAAACGTAGAACTCTCCGCAGAGTTCTGCAAATTCACGGATGACTGCTTTTGCTTGCTTTTTAGTTCCGACAAACAAAATGCGCTGGTGATTTTCAACAACTTTTGTAATCACTTCAATGGCGTTATGAATTTGTCTAACTGTTTTAGCTAGGTCGATGATGTAAATCCCGTTGCGCTCTTCAAAGATGTAGCGCTTCATTTTGGGATTCCAACGTTGCTTCTGGTGGCCGAAATGGGCTCCAGACTCTAGGAGTTCTTTGACAGATACTTTTTGTTTTGTTGCCAAGCCTTGTCCCTTTTGTTGACGACGGCATCTTCACTTACATGAAAATTTCGGTCTTGGTTCATAATGTTATATAAAGAAAGCGCCTGATCAGAATCGAACTGACACTAATAGCTTGGAAGGCTATGGTTCTACCATTGAACTACAGGCGCGTAGAACCCCAAATTTTTATATGATTCTCTGTTTTTTTTCCAAGTATAAAAACTCTTTTATGGTTGAGTTGAAGAGAAAAACTTGATAAACTCTTCCCGAATTCAAGAGATTTCTATGCAAATTAATTATTATATTACACCCGAGCACCACCTTCTTTTTTACAACTGGACGCTTGCTTCACGCCATTACCAAGCAGCCCAGGCAACGCCCGATAAAGTCGATGAGCTCGCGCGCAATCGGATCATTTCTCCTAAAAAGATTCCTTCTCAAAACTGGATTTTTCACTATGCATGGGCGATACTCGATTTCATTCCAATTATTGGATTATTTTTTGCCATTCTGGATCACGCCCTCAATAACTATGACCGGTTTGCCCCTTCTCTCCAACCCAAAAATCCGCCACCTCTTAAGCAAACTCCACCACACCTTCCACCCTCTCCCAAACCCACTCCATCTACTTCCTTCGAAGCTTTTTTAAAAAAACTCGCCTCTCTTGAAAAAGAAGGTTTTTTCGATAAGAAAGGCCAGGAAATTGCTAAGAAAGCTTTTAAAGAAGTGATGGCCGAGCAAGGACTTGAAGTCAGTTACGTCACAGCTGAGGGATGGGATCACACACTCCCTCAAGAACCACTCGACCCCAACATTTTCCATTGGTCTATCACACGCGGCGTCGAAAAGGATATTCCAAAAGCAGGGAAAGATTCTAAGCGGGTGCATCTCTTTAGCGCAGCAAGTCAGTACAATGCAGCTGAAGCCCCCGGACCTTACACCCCACCTATTGGTAAAGCCATGATAAAATCTGAATTTGACCATACCCAAGGCCCGTTAGCTCAGCGCACGAATCCGCTTGCTTTTGAATGTGTCACGGCTTACTTGACACACCTCGGCTTCAACATGATGGAAAAAGCCCTGCCTTCAGCCGGAACGACCTATACAGATGGGTCAGCAATACAACATGGCTATCTTTGCCCAACAAACGCAAGCGTCTCACAGCTTGCAGA
Source organism: Simkania sp. (assembly GCF_965215465.1). GTDB lineage: Bacteria > Chlamydiota > Chlamydiia > Chlamydiales > Simkaniaceae > Simkania. The sequence continues at coordinate 2,323,007 of NZ_OZ244056.1, forward strand.
CGAACTTGAACAGAACTTCGAGAAATACAAAGCCCCTTGTTATGAGTCCCGTGTAAGCGGAGCGACAGAGTCCGTTTATCTCATTTTAGGAGCCGCACCTGCTTTTGGATACTCCTATAATCTTGATAAAGGTTCAGAAGCGTGCAGAAAACTTCAGTACTGGTCCTATGTCGCAAATTTCACAGCACAGTTTAAGCAAACTTTAGAGCTCTTGAAAAAAAGCCCAGATAAAGAAGTTGTTTTACACATAACTGGGATTGGACTAGGGGTCTTCGGCAGCAAAGATCCAGAACTCGCCAATAGATTCAATCAAACGTTTGCAGACGCCCTCAAACACACCGGATCGCTCTTCCAAAAACAGCTGAATAAAGAAGACCGAGGGCGTGTTCACGTCCAACTTGAATCCTATAATGGCACTGATGCGCTTCAAAGCGTTTGTACCGATCACCTCAAGTTTGGTCCACCAGCCCCACGCTTATAAAATTACTGATTCAATGAAGCATATTTCTTGATTAGAAATTCCTTAAACGCATCCATTTCCTTGCGATAAGACGAGAGATTTTTTTCGATGTCCTTACCAGTATAACGCCCCTTCCACTCCCCTCCTAATGGAAATACACGCCAATCTCTTACAACAAGTGAATGGATGTTGTAGTTATCCCTAGATCCATAAAATTCATCCAAAAGGTCCCACATCTTTTTTTCAGATTTACATTGAAGTTCATGAATCTGTTGAAATATCATTGAGTTTTCTTGGCATTGAATTTCCCATTTATTGAATAGCTCCTCCAAGTCAGAACCAGGTTGCTCGTTTTCTAACCGAGCAATTTCTGATTCTATCTCTGCGATCTTTTCTAGAACCTTTTCTTTTTGAGCATCAAGTTTTGTGATATCTTCCCAGGGACAAAACTCGACCCATGGGAAAGGCAACCCCCAATTTAGGTGTCCTTCACAGGATTGAGAAGTTTTAATTCCTAAAAGATTTAAGACGATGACTAAATCTTTGATTTGATCATCAATGGGCATCCCACGTCCATCTCGTACTTCTGTGACACACTCTTCCATTTCTCGCCATTGCGCCAATTGAGCTGTGTTGAAAAAAGATGTTTCTTTTGAAAAAAGTGTCGAAGTTGCCAAAAGCAGAATGAGAGAAATTTTTTTCATTGAACCCTCCAAAAAAACAAAATGGTAACAAAACAAGGAATTCTCTGCTTAAAAAATAGCTAGACAATGACTTTCTCTATAGCTATTTATTGTGAAAGACGTAGGAAAAAATGAGAGATAGTGAAACCCCATGAGAAAGTTCTTCAAAAGCATCTTATTTGTTTTAGGAATGCTTCCAGTGCTGATTTGCGCTCAAGTCAACCCCTACAACCTTTCTGACGATCAAGTCCATCGCATTCGCACAACGGGATCTCAAGGGAACTTTATGGGGCCAACTTTGCGCGCTCAAGTCACAAAAGACTTTTGTTTTGGCGGCGTTGGTGGTTTGGTTGAAGCAGGCTTTCGACAAGTACGTGTCAATGGCACTTTAGGATTTGCTCTCGGGCCTCAGAAACGCGATGGAATCAAAGGTTCAATCGATTACCTCACGCAAGATTTAAAGTTTGATTTCCTCACCTCTTCAGAAAGAAAGTGGGTGCATCAGTTAGCTGGTGGCCTTGCTTATCAACACGTCTTCAATGTGAGCATTCTAAAAGACCTGGAAGTTGGTGGATATTATTCACATTCATGGGATCGAACCTTAGAAAACAAGTGTGTAACAGAGCCTTCAGAATTAGGAACGGTTTCCTTCCGCGATTGCCGACGCATTGCTGGAGCAGATGCTTGGGGTTTAAACGGTGGAATTGGTCTGCAAATTTTTTCAAAAACAATTCTTGGACTCCAAGGAAACTACGACCACGTCGACTACAACACTAAGTACTCACCAGATCTGACAAAAGCGGGCTTCGGGGGAACTATCTCCCTTTTTCAAAGCCTTTTCTACAACATTGATCTTAATTTGCAGGCAGCGTTCCGTAAGCCCTTCAACTTCTATTCGGGAAGCCTGAACTGGTCACCTCCTCAAGTCAAAGGATTAACCGTTGGGGTCTTTGGCGATCATACTGCTGGAAAGCACCGCCTCCCCAGTTCCTATGATTTTGGAATCAGCTTGAGCTACGCTTTTGGCCCAAAACAAAAAACCGTCACTCAAGATGGGAAAAAAGTCCGTATCCCAGATTGCAGCAGTTTAGTCGGAGCCTGGCTTGTTCAACCGGCAGTCACGATGCCTCAAGTGTTAGTCATCTCTGATGAAAAGCTTAGCTCGAACTGCCAAACACTCGTTGCCCAAGCACCGGACATTGTGACACTCAATATTCCTGAGGGTTGCTGCGTAACCACCTTTAATGTCACCGATGAGGTCACAGCGAACCCCAACATCACTGCTGGTATCACCATTGTTTACGCAGATGGAAGTCAAGATGGACCAACGCGTGAACCCCTAGGACCAAACAATAGTCGCACCTTTACGATCCCAGCAGATCGGGACCCCTGTTCAGTACGCTCGATTACAGCAGAAAACACAACCCAGGTATTTAGAATCACAGCTGTTTGCTGCAGCAGTGGATGTAAATAGTTTTTTTGACCCCTGAAGGCATCGAATTAAAAATTAAAACTATTTTTTGTTTGGAATGTATAATAAAATTTGATTGATTTTTAGGCTTTCTCATATTATAATTAATGTGATTGTTACAACTGCTATAGCAGGAGACAGAAGCATGAAAAAATACCTATTACTCCCCGTGATCATGACCGCTCTCGTCCTTCCAGGCTTTGCACAGCCTCAAGAAAGTCAGAGCCCTAAGACAGAGGTCGTTCAGGCTCCTCCTGAGCCCAAGTTCATGGACGAACTTCTAAGTAGTTATCAATCAGGCGAATACGACACTTTCCTCAAGCGAGTTCATGAGAAGTATCAGGAAGCCAGCGATAAGTGGGAGTATAACCACCTTCTCGAAGAGCGGAAAAAGCTCTCTTCAGTTGTCCAAGACTTCGATGCGGACAAATCGGGCGAATTCAAAAAGAAAATAACAGCTTTGCATGAAGAAGAAAATCGCGAGCTTGTTGAGCTCTGCCTTTCTGAGCCTAACTGCCCTCTCAGTCGTGAAGTGAAAGACATGGTTTTTTTCTCTCCTAGCAAGCACGAACAAGAGAGTTTGGACTACCTAGCAACTTTAAACTGGAAGTTCAAAGGTGATGGAACATCGCAGCTTGAAAACAACCTCATTGCAATTGACACTGAGTTCTGGCTCAAGACCCTGGCTCTCGATGTTCTTGCAACTCAAAACCAGCTTGATGAAGTGACTTACCTCAAAAAGCGGGCAGTCCTGCAACTTGAAAAACTCAAGCAGATGGAACTCGCCGTACAAGGGAAAGATGTTGACCCCAAGGTCAAAGACTACATCTCTACGGCAAAGAAAATCTATCCTAAAGTGCAAGCTTCTAGCATGACCCGTAAGTTCCTTCATGATTTAGCAACAAATCGAGTGCAACCTGAAACTGCTGTGCAAGAAAAAATGAAAGAAGTGGTCGTGAAGTATCACGAAAAGCAGCAAAAGCTCGTCGCCGAATACTTTCCTGAAGATCAAAAATAATCTTCGTGTTACATTGGGGACGCCATGCAAAACCAAGACGTCCCACGCCGAGCAAATCATGTTCTGCATCTTTTGCTGATCATCTTTCTATTGATCCTGATTCGGGTCTGGTACCTTTCTGTCATCAAACACGACACATTTCAAGAAAAAGCCCGACGACCTCAACGTAAAACGCTGATCGAAACAGCTGCAAGGGGCACGATTCGTGACCGCTTTAACATTCCTTTAGCAATTAATAAAACCCAGTACGACGCAGCTGTTTGCTATGACCGTATCCGAGAAATTCCCATTTTTAGTTACGAAAAAAACGCCAAAGGGAAAAAAGTTCGCGTCTTTGAACGGCGACGCTATGTAGAAGATTTAGCGGAGCTTTTAGGAGAAGAACTCGCAATGGATCCCGTTGAAGTCGAAGATCTGATCCACTCGCAAGCTTCTATTTTTCCCAATACTCCCTTTGTGATCAAAGAAGACATCTCAGAAGAGACGTACTGCCGTTTGCGTGCTCTTGAAAAGGATTGGGTTGGTCTTGAGATGCAACGCGGAGCGAAGCGCTATTATCCGCTCGGGAAGGTAGGTTCAGACATTGTCGGCTACATGGGAGCTATCAACGACCGTCAATACTACGCAATTGCCGAAGAGATGCAAGTTCTGAATGAATTTCTCAAAAAACGAGAAGAAGGACTTCCTGCCGTTCTCCCCAAAGGATTCACTAGGGCGCGAGAAGTTAATCTCCGCTACGATGAGTTAAAAGAAAGGGCGTACACGATCCATGCACGCGTTGGAAAAATGGGCATCGAACGGGTCTTTGATGAAGAACTCAGAGGTCTCTATGGAAAAAAGCAAATTGAAATTGGAGCGAAGGGAAGATTGATTCGCAATCTTCCTGGAAAGAGCGAATCCGTTTCAGGTAAGCGCATCCTTTTAACCATTTCTTCCGAACTCCAAGAATTTGCAGAATCTCTGCTTGTCCAAAGTGAAAAAGATCGACAAGGACACTTTCCCCTTGCTGGAAAAAATCACGACCAGGTTTCCCCTCCATGGATTCATGGAGGCGCTATTGTTGCCATGATTCCTCAAACAGGAGAAGTGGTGGCACTGGCTTCTCACCCTCGGTTCGATCCGAATGATTTCACGGCGCAAAACAACGAGCGCATCCACCAATGGCTGGAAACACCTCATCAAATTGCAGGCATTTGGGATGGAAAAGCTTTTCTCATGCGCGAGCAGCACTCCTTTGGTTCTAAAAGCACATATGAAGAGAAAGAGCTTTTAAGTTGGGATCATTACCTCGATCAGGTCTTATCTTTGACTGGAACCGTGAGAAAAACCATCAAACAAATCGGTTCAATCAGTGAAGCAGTCGAGCTCTTGCACCTCTCACACGCCCTGATGAAGCTCGCTCAAACTTCGAGCTTGCACGGCGTGTTGCAGGTGCTCTACTCAGAAGGAAAAGGACATACCCCTTCTCATCTCAAATTAGAAACCGAAGAGATGCAACACATTCAACAGCGGCTTAATCAAGAAGTGACTCGCCTCATTAAAAAAGATCTCGATCCCTATCTTGAACCGATCAAGCACAATGATGACAAGCTTCTCTTTTTCGATTTGTTGCAACTTGCGGTGAATGAAGAGGCCTTTTCGGAAGAGTTACTCGAAGTTGTTGGAAAAGATTCTTTGGGATTACACCGAAGCTTGTGTCAAGCATTCGCCGCTGTCGAAGATGAAGTGAAAACTCAAGTGAGAACTGTTTATCACGAGAGGATTTTTCCTGTCTGGAGAAAAGAAAACTTCAAAGCTTATCTCAAAGAAAAACGGGAAGAAGAAAAAGCCAAAAAGACTTATGAGCACCCGTATACCGATTACCTATCTCAAGCAGAATCAAAGCTCTTTCAAACATTTTGGGAAACGCACAAGTGGAACTTTCTGCAGACTTTCATTTTTGGAAATCTCTCTGAAGACCCCAATCTCAAACCCTTTTCATTCCATCTCGCTCTTAAAAGGCAAGAACTTGAACGGGGGAAAACTGCAACCCTAGAACACCTCAAACGTTTGAGTCAGCGCCTGCAAAAACTCCCCTTGCATACAGCTCTTGGATATTTAAAAACGATGCGCATTTACCGCGATCTTACGAGTCCACTTTGGGGGCATTATTATGGTTGCTCTAAACCTCGTGGAGAGCAAACCTTGCAAGATCTCGCCCGTTTCTTTTACCCGAGAAATGGGATGGGGTTTGGAAAGTCTTACGCTTATGGACGAGCGACCACTTTGGGCTCTCTGTTTAAACCTGTAACAGGATATGAAGCGCTCAAACAAGAGTACCTTCAATTAGAAGAGCGCGGTGCAACTATCAGAGATTTAAACCCCCTCACTCTCTACGATGAAATCCACTCTCATATTGTGACAGATCAAGGAACAGTTCTTGGTCGGACACTCGATGGCAAATGGATCACACGCCAATATAAGGGAGGACGCCTCCCACGAAGCCACGCCTCTCTCGGAAAAGTTGATTTCATAAAAGCCATGGAAAGGTCAAGTAACATTTACTTCTCTCTCCTTGCTGGAGAAGTCATTGATCACCCTTCAAGCCTCTATGAAACCACGCGAGAATTTGGTTTCGGATCATCGACGGGAATTGACCTCATTGGAGAAATTGCCGGCTATGTTCCAGACGATATACGGGACAACCGGACGGGACTCTATGCTTTTGCAATTGGACAGCACTCTCTTGTTGTCACCCCACTACAAACATCGGTGATGCTTTCTGCGCTTGCAAATGGGGGAGAAGTGCTCAAGCCTCAAGTCGTCAACCTCATTGCAGGAGTGTCGGTTCTCTGCGACCCCACTCATCTTTTTGCTACACCCCGCTACGCCTACGAAGATTACTTAACAAGTGCAGGCCTGCACTTTCCCTTATTCACCGAAACGCAAAAAATCCGCGAACAACCCAAAATCACCCCCTTTAACAAAGAAGTCCGCTCTACCCTCTTCATGCCGCGCGAAGTTCAATCCAAACTTTTAGACAGTCTCTACCAAGTTGTTTGGGGAGAAAAAGGACCCGGACAACCTTACCGCATCCGCTCCCTTGTGAACCACCCCAAGCTCATCCGCGATTACAAAAGTCTCAAACACCAATTCATCGGAAAAACTTCAACTGCCGAGTTTGTCTACCGCCCGAACCTCGACCGAGAGGTTCCTCCTTTGATTTGTAAAGACATCTGGTTTGGAGCCATCAGTTTTAGCAATGTGGGTTCTGATGGGTTTGACCCCACGAGCGCAGAGCCAGAACTTGTTGTGATCGTCTACCTCCGGTTTGGAGATTACGGGAAAGAAGCTGCCCCTATTGCAGCCCAAATCATCAAAAAATGGCGTGAAATTACCGAGCGCAAATGATAGAATCGCATCTATGATGAAAAAATGTATCGGCGCTTTATTCGGAATTTTACTTCTGGGGTTTCCCTTCGAATCTCATGTATTTCGCATCTTTCGCCCTATGGCCCGCTCATCGTTACATAAGTTTGCAGCCAGCGCTCCTTTTTCTTTCACAATTCCCACATTTTTTGAAAAACACGTTCACTTTTACCTCTCAGATATTGCAATTGTCTTAGCACTCTGTTTGATCCTCTTTGCTTATAAACCCAAGCTGAAAGCGCTACTTTTTGAAAGGAGCTCCCGCTACTTGACCCTTTTTTGGTTTGTCGCAGCACTGTCCCTCTCACTTTCAGCCTTTTCTCGTTACTACGCGCAGTATTTTAACCTGCTCAACTTAGGCATCATTTTTTGCGCTTTTCATACGGCCAGACTCTTTTTTCAAGACCGGGAAAATACGATAAAGGCTTTGCTTTGGGGCTTTGCGCTTGTCTCTCTTTTTGAATGCTTCGTAGGAACCTGGCAATTTTTCGCTCAAGGCAACTTGGGAGTCTTTTTTTTAGGGGAGGTTCCCCTGCATTATAGCGACCCAAATATGACGGTAATCCCTCTTACAGAAAAAACGCGCAAGTTGGTTGAGTTTTTTCACACGCTCCCTACAGATCAAAGCTCGCTTTTACGCGCTTATGGAACCTTCATTCACCCGAATATCTATGGAGAATATCTCGCTCTCAGCTTACTCGTTTCGTATTACCTTTTTGCAAAATCCGAAAAATCTCTCATCCGCAGCGCAGTTCTTGCGCTCATCACTGCTCAAATTTTTGCACTGTGCCTTTCCTTTTCTCGGGCTGCCTTCCTTTCTTGGGGAATCGGGACAGCTGTCTGGCTTTATCTCCTCTTTTCCAACCGAATGTCCCTTAACAAGAAGCAAATGAGGCCTCTTGTATACGTCATTGCAAGTGTGATTGTCTGCTCAATGGCTGTGTTATTTCCCCAGTTTTATGCGCGAGGAGGTTTCTTCAGCTACTCAAGCTTTGTCCAAAACAGTGACTCACTACGTCTTATTTTGCAAAACATTGCCCTCAGCATGATGAAAGCCAACCCTCTTTTGGGTATTGGCTACAACTGCTTTGTCATTGCGCCAGGAGAATTCTTCCCCATCGAACCCGAAGGGATACGAACTTGGACCCACAACATTTACTTACTCATAGGATCAGAAACGGGACTCATTGGACTCCTTCTTTTTTGCCTCTTTATCGGAACACTTATTGTTTCCGCTTTTAAGCATGCCTTCACCCCTCTTTCAGCAACCTTGTTTGCAATCTTTATCGGATTTCTCATCGTCGGCCTGTTTGACTTTTACTTTTTGATCGTTCAAGCAGGCAAGTTGATGTTCTTTCTTTTTTCGGGAATTCTTGCGGCTCAGTTTGCAACGAAAGCTAAAGTTTTACCTTCTACTTCCCATGCATAATAGGGACTGAGTTGCTCATTTGATTCTGCTTCTACTGTCACGGCAAGGCAATCAGAAATCGTCATGAAAAACCGCCCTTCAGCCGTTCCAGGCAATGTTGCTGATTGCAAGACCACCACATCGTATTGCTTTTTCTTTTGAGTTAAAAACTCTTCGAAAAGAGGCCGCTTCAGCAGCTCTAATGATACAGACTTTTTCGAGCCAAATAATACAACATCGACGCCTCCATTTTTTTTCACGATGACGTTTTCTTCTTCTCCATTCAAATAGGCAAATAGCCCAGGAGTATGTTTGGAAAAGCTTTGAAAATCGATGAGCAAGACGTTTTTTTCTTCTTTGGCTAAGAGCTCTGCAAAAGGGCGCGCGTAATTGCTTCCTTCGCCTGAAAGAAGAGAAAAGACGCTCCCCTTTCGACCCTTTGGAAGTGTTTCTGCCAAACTCCTTAAAACTTGCATGCTTTGCCCTTTTACTTCATCTAAATGATGGTAAACCTTGCGCCGTTTAAAAGCGCCACAGACTCGGCGGCCTTGCATCTTTAAGTTTTTCAGAGAAAGGGGAAACCCTTTAGAAAAGTCGATCATGAGCGCCCATGTGCACCCCATTAAAAACCCAATGAGTGTCCCAACAAGGGCAAACAATTTGAGACGAGGAGGTTTGGGCGTCAATAGAGCATAGGCAGGATCGATTGGTTTCGATTGAATTTGAATCAGGTTATGTTCGACATTTTTCGACTCAACCATCTTGACCATGCTCTCTAGCATGCTGAGGTTCATTTCACTATTCAATTCAAGTTGATGCTCTTTAAGCCATTGATCAGGAACCATAGAAAGCTCTGATTCGAGCCTTTGGATTTCATTTTGCACGAGTGTTTTTTCAAACTCTAAAGTCTTTTTCTGCATTTTGACCCGGTCTTCAATTTGTTGATCGAGCAGAGAAATCTCCTGATTTAGCAAATCGAGAATGATCAATTGAACGGATGTGAGTCTTTCTTCTGTAAGTGCTGTTTGCAACCGAATCAATTCAACTGTTTGGTCAATATGCCGCTTCAAATTTTCCTGATCTTTTTGAAGTCGGCGTTGCATCCGCTCTAAATCCCGCTCTGTTAAGTGACGTGTATCGCGCATGGCTTGAGCTGTTTCACCAACAGATCGGGCCAGCTGTTGACTCACACCATCTGGTAAGATTTGAACAAGAGAGATGTATTCAAAATCGGGATCTTCCATGTGCTCTTTTGAAAACAAGAGTTGTCGGACTTTTGCTTCTTGCTCATCCCGTTCTTGGACATAGTCACGGTAAAGTGTTCGAGCAGTTGCCAAGTCGATTCCTTTAAAAGCTTCCTGCTGCTCTAGCGGATAGAAAAGACGTTCTTTTAAGATGTGCTCTTGAAGGGAAACAAGGCGGTGTTGGTGCTTGAGGTAAGACGCGTAATCTTCAGGTTCAATTCCCTCCACTAACTGATGACTCGTCATGAGCTGGTCTTCAAGAGAACTTTTCAATAACCGGATCTTTTTGAGCTCTGTAGCAGCAAGAGAGTCGACTTTTCCTAGCGCATTGAGATGAAACTTATGCTTCAACTGAGCATCCGCTGCTTCATCGACAGCTGCCATGAGCGAGGGAAAAAGTGATTTGAGAACACTTGACTCGCCTGCTTCTGCTAAGGCAACTTTTTGCGTTTCGGTGTCGAGTTTTGAAAGTTTGTCCTGCGATGTGAAAAGCATTTCTTCTTGAGGAGCATAAGGTGGTTGCAATTGCTTCGATTTTTTCTTTTTCCGAAAAGCAAATCCCAAGTTCAAACTGTCGCGTTGCTTGAGAAGTCCGTTTTTTTCATTTTGCAGCGCTCCAATCTCACCAGACATCGTCAGCTCTGTTTCCCTCTCAAAGTCACCTAATCGCATGAGATCAGAATCCAGCGTTCTCTTTTCATCCAAAAACTTTTGTTTCCGCGTAGAAACGTGATGCAAACGTTGGCTTAAGTTTAAAAACCCTTGTGCGCCGAGGTTTTCTTTGAGATAGCTAACGTGATCTTTGAGATACGCATCCATCTTGTCGCATAGCTCATCTTTTCTCTTTTCAAGATAGGCAATTTGCTCTCCACTCATTTGACTTGCTTCACTGCGCAAATGTCTTTGATAGGTTGCCATCAACTCATTCACAATCGTCATGCCTAATTGACGGTCTCGATAGGGAAGATAGAGTTCATAGATCGTTGCGTCTTTCAGGTCTGCCTCAACTTCGAGTTCATCATGCAACTCCCCAAGCACTGACATCATCGCTTCGATTTCGAGCGGATAAAAGTGGCGCAATTTTAAGCTATGTGGCGCTTTTTCAATTGTGAGAGTCACGTCATCAAAAGAAACGGGAATGCCAAGTTCCCCTGTTGCCAAAGGTGCCTTGATTGAGGGGTGAAAAATTTCAAATTCGGTCGGAGATTGAAAAACGAGACGGTATATCTTTTTGATCTTCTGATCATATTTCACATTGCGAAAAGCAAACGTATCCGGATCTTCAAGTAAAACTTTGCGCTCAGCGTTCCAATTTTCCCGCATGGTGCGCAGTCTCTTTTCCCAAGAGGTCTCCGTGATCACAGAAGTTTGCAGACCTAAATCTTCCACAACCTTCGCCATAAGTTGAAAAGACTTAAGCAAATGACAGCTTTGAGACGCCGAAGAAACGCCAACTTGGCTCAGTAAATTTTGAACAAACCAAGCCTTTGTCGAAATTTGATCCGCTTTAGCCTCTTTAAAACGCCCTGAAACCTTAAATCTCACGTTTTGATTGAGGGCAACCCAAAATCCGAGGGAAAAAAATACCGCTGTGATCAGCACAATCTTGCCCCAATTTCTGGCAAAACATTTTAAGATGTCAGACAGGAGGACAAACGTATTTTCTCTTTCTTTAAACGGATTCATTGGATGGCAATCACTCCTGCTGCTCCTTTTCGGAAAAGTTCGATTCCCGTCAGCGTGGGGAAGATCTGCTGGACAAAACGATTCCATTCTGTGATGGGCGTCGCCGCGACATAGACAATGTCTCCAGGCATGAGAAGAAGACTCGAGCTTGGCAGTCGCATGATGTGTTTCCAATTCAGTGTGTAAACTTTTGGTCGCAAGATATTGCCTCGAATCACCTGAATGTACCCTTTGTCACCCGTATATGGAATGCCCCCAGCAAGTGCTAAGGCTTCTCGAATCGACATGAAGCCACTTGGCAAGTCGATGACTTTTTCCTGCCTCACTTCTCCCATCACCATGAGCGTCGAAGCAGCTGCTTCGGCAATGTAAATTTTATCACCAGGGCGCATCACGATGTTTTGCGACATGTCTCCGTCTTTCATGAGTTTGTACATGTCGACAGGGACGGGCTCGTCGTTGCGCACCAAGTAACTTTTGAAAAAGTTGGCATTTGCAGGAACTTTTGCTTCCGCTAGTACTTCGAAAAGTCGTTTTTTCCCATTGATCGGAATCGAAGCTGTGCTCACAAGTCCAGCTAATTGAATTTTGCGCTCTCGACGTTTTTTATAAGCGATAAAAACCTCGACATCCGCAATCTCACGATCGTAAGCGTCTTGAATCTTTTCTCGAGCTTGGGACAGTGTCAGCCCAGAAAGTTCGAGGGGCAGCAAATCGGGCAAGATGACTTTCCCATCTCGTACTGTGTAGCCAACGGATGAGCCAATTGATTGAACAGCGGCTGCTAAATCCCCTCGCGTCGGGTGATAAATGGCAATTTCAAGAACATCTCCGTTTCCAATGTAATCTGTATACTCTTTAAGGAGATCGGGGCTGAGCGTCAGAAGAGGTTTCCCCTCCATCTCAAGAATCGAAAATTTGCCATCTTTGATCTTGTACGAATCGATGACAAATTCATCTGCTCTAAGGGCGTCGCTTCCTTTATAAGGTAAATTGGAGCAACCGCTGATTAGTAAAGGCAAACTCAAGAAAAGGAAAACTCCTTTTCTCCTCATCCAATTTTTGATATAATTAATGCCATGACTGATCAAAAAAAACCTTACTCCATCTTTATCACCGGCATTGCAGGATTTATTGGGTCCCATCTCGCCTCTTTCCTTAAAAAAAGAGGAGATTATGTGATTGGATGCGATAATTTCAATGACTATTATTCTCCTGAGTTAAAAAAAGCACGCGCAGAAAGACTTAAAAAACAAGGAATCGAAATTCTTAATTGTGACATTTGCGACCAAAATGTTCTTTCACGTCTTTTTGATGAAAAAGGGTTCACCTATGTCGTACATCTTGCAGCGCAAGCAGGTGTTCGCTACTCGATCACTCACCCATTCCCCTACAGTCACTCCAATCTCGACGGATTTTTGCACATTCTCGAACTCTGCCGCCATCACCAACCCCTCAAGCTCGTGTTCGCTTCTTCCTCTTCAGTCTACGGCGGCAACACCAAGACCCCTTTTAACGAAAAAGACCCAACCGATCACCCCATCAGTCTCTATGCCGCCACAAAAAAATCAGGCGAGCTGATGGCCCAGACCTATCATCACCTCTACCATTTCCCCATCTTAGGCCTCCGTTTTTTCACCGTCTACGGTCCCTGGGGACGCCCTGATATGGCCTACTACTCTTTCACTGAATCGATCCTAGATGACAAGCCCATTCCCGTTTTCAACCATGGAAAAATGGGCCGCGACTTCACTTATATCGATGACATCATTGCCGGAACGGCAAATGCTCTCGATTTTGAAGGGGGATTTGAGCTCTTCAACCTCGGCAACAACCAGCCTGAACCTCTCATGGAGATGATTCACATCCTAGAGAAACACCTTGGGAAAAAGGCCCAAATCGACTTCAAGCCAATGCAAGTAGGCGACGTCAAACAGACATTCGCCGACATAGACAAAGCTCAAAAACTTCTAGGATTTCAGCCCAAAGTTTCACTCGAAATCGGACTCGAACGTTTTGTCCAATGGTACCATGCGTTTCAGGAAAGTTCGCTGAGTATCACATAATTCTTTACCAAATATTTGAAAGATTGCTAACATGCTCGTACTCAAATATACAAGCGAGGTATCGAACATGAAAAAGTCAGGTTTAGATGAGCTTGAAGCTTTAAACTTAGACTGGAAGCCAAGTGAATCTCTCTTAACATTTTCTATTATCTGCGGAGACGAGTGGCAAGTTTTTTCTGACAAAGAACAAGCAACACTGTTTGATTCTGAAAAGAAAATTCAAGATGACTTTGACAACACAAACCCCTTTTCAGTTCAGTATCGTTTTGGTTACCTGAGATAAATGCAGTTTCCAGATGCATTAAGAGCACAATATTTTATTCGTTCTCTTAAAAAAGAATTAAAAAAGATCACCCTTATATTTAAGGGTGATCTTTCCTCTTTTGTCACAAATTTAGGCAGAGTCTTAGACCAAATTTTGCTGCCTACAATCGCTCATGAACTGGAGCTTGCTAAAAACTCAGGCCTCCTTAAAGGAAGTACATCTGCAGAGCGTTATCACAGTTTTTTTATTCAAAATGACCAATTTACACAGCTTGCACTCGAACTTCCCAAACGGTACCCTTTTCTTTTTTCCCAACTAGATCAAGTCATTAAAAGCGCCTTTAACAACCTCAAGCGTGCAATTGACCGCACAACTGCAATGCAATCCTTTTCGAAAATCACAGCAATAGATCTCATTTCACATTCTGATATCCACCGAGGACAACAAGCTCTTTTGCTAACTTTTTCTGACAAGACGCAATGGGTGTATAAACCGCGTGACTTAAAGCCAGAAAAACTCTTAAGTCGTTTCATTGACCATTTAAATTTAGAGCCATCCTATCAATTAAAAAGCCCTAGAGTATTATCCGAAAAAAATTATGGTTGGATAGAGTTTCAAAAGCATACACCTTGTCACTCAAAAGAAGAAGTTCAGACCTACTTTGCGCGCGCTGGAACCCTACTTGCAATTGCCGATGTCTTAAACTTTTCTGACGGTCACTTCGAGAATCTTATTGCTTCAGGTCCCTATCCCATCCTCATCGATTGTGAAACACTTTTTCAAAGTTACCAACAAACAGCACTGCCATCGAAAACGATCTTTTCAACAGGTCTGCTCCAAAAAACAGCTCCTAATAGCAAAAGAAAATTCTACCACTCAGCTTTTCAAGCCAAAAACCAAGAGACCTACCACTTCCTATATCCACATGTTCATGAAGATCGAACAGACTCTCTGCAAGTGGAATTTCATGGTTATCGCGAAGGAATTTTAGATAATCTTCCATACATTGGAGAAGAGTATTTTTCCGCACAAGATTTCAAAGAAGAGTTCTTAAGGGGATTGGCATATGGCTATCAAGCAATCAAAAAAGCCTCAGTTAACATCTTAGCAGATAAACAATGGTGGGAAGCTCTCGCACAAATCGAAGCTCGCACCCTCATGCACCATACAGTGAACTACACCTATCTCCTCCGACGGATTCAGCAACCCGATGCAGGAAAAGATAAGCAAAATGCAGAAAAACTTATCAAAGATAAACTACCCGACACTCCTTACCTGAGCTATGAAGTTGCAGACCTTCTCCAGGGAAACATTCCCTACTTCTACCACTTCCCCAATGACACAACCCTTTATGATGGAAACAACACCCCATACGAAAACTTCTTTCAGGAAACAGCAACTGAACAAATTAAGCAAAATTTACAAATAGACTTAGGAAGAAAAGCTATCGAACTCGTTGAAGAGCACTTAGATTATGCGAAAGAAACTTTTAAATGCGAACCTGCTAAAGCAAGCTAAAGTCATTGGCTACTCGCTTAAACTCCTGTGGCAATCTGCCCCTAAAGAAACTCTCCTGCTCGCGCTATGCCTTGCCATTCAAGGACTCATTCCCGCACTCACGCTCATCACTTTTCGCGAAACCATCCACTTTCTGACCAATCACATCACCCCCTTTCCTTGGTTTATCTTTGCCCTTTGGGCTGTCGTTCTCTTTGCTGAAACCCTATTTGAACCTGTCCTATCCTTCTTGCGCTTACGCGTGAATGAAAAAATTCTCGCCCATTTCAATATTCTCCTCATGAGAAAAGCCAATGACATCAAAGGACTCGGTTTTTTAGAAAACAAACAATCTGCCAGCGAGCTCAAACAGCTCAGAGACGAAGTGCGCTACCGCCCCATTAACTTGATTTACATTTTGACAAGCGGTGTGCGTGAATGGATTGGGCTCGTGTCTGTTCTTATTTTACTTTCTACAGCGATTTGGTGGCTCCCTGTCCTAATTCTTATTGCAGCACTGCCTCACGCCATTTCCACCATGTGGCGGGAAAAACAAGCGTGGGATTATGCCTTACTGCGTAGCCCTGAGTCGCAACAAATGTCCGCGCTTTCACAACAAACACTGGATTTACGCGCTGCAAAAGAAATTCGCCTGTTTGGATTTGGCGACTTTCTCATCAAAAAGTACCAAGCGATTTCTAAAGACTTTCAGCACCAAATGAGTCAAAAGCGGCAAGCGCTTTTTTCTCGCTTTCTTCTTCTTTCTTTGCCAAGCATTTTAGAGGACTTTCTCATTTTCTATCTCGTGATTTCCCATGCGATGAGTGGTCTGATGAAAAGTAGCGAAGTGGTGATGGCCGTTCAAGGACTCATTACAGTGCAGCGAACCATTGGCCTCATCACACAAAATCTCGGAATGTTTGCTCAAGTCTACTCCTTTTTCGACAAGTTCCGCGACTTCATGCAGAAAACAAAAAGCCACCTTTTTGTCCCACGCAAAACCAAAACACTCTCGAAAATTCATGGTGACATCACGTTTGAAAACGTCAACTTTGCTTATCACAAAGACACACCTGTTTTGAAAAATATTAACCTTAAACTCAAAGCCGGTGAAACCATTGCTTTAGTAGGGGAAAATGGTGCGGGAAAATCTACACTTGTGAAATTGCTTTGCCGCTTTTACGATCCCAATCAAGGCATGATCAAAGTGGACGGCACAGATTTAAAAGAGCTCGACTTGCCTTGGTGGTATGAGCACATGAGCTGTGTGTTGCAAGACTTTGCTGAATATCCCATGACCATTCGGGAAAACATTGGGATTGGCAATTGGAAACAAATGCAAGACACGTCGCTGATTGAAAAAGCTGCACAGCAAGGCGGACTTCACGCCGTTCATTTTAATAAAGGGTACGATACGCTTTTAGGAAAACCGTTTGGTGGGACAACGCTTTCTGGGGGCGAATGGCAAAAGATTGCCGTTTCTCGCGCTTTCATGCGCCCTGCAAACTTCCTCATTTTAGACGAGCCCACAGCCTCTCTTGATGCACGTAGCGAACGCGAAGTGTTTCACTCGTTTTCACAACTTTCCAAAGGAAAAACCTCCCTTCTCATCACCCACCGTCTAGGATCAGTCTCCATGGCAGACCGCATCCTTGTCATGAAACAAGGAGAGATCATCGAAGACGGCACACACGAAAAGCTCCTCCAGAAAAACGGCGAATACGCTGCTCTGTACAACATGCAAGTTAAAAACTATGCTCTCTGAGTCCGCTTCATTCCGTGTTGAGGCCTATTTTCATTTTCTAACTTTTGATGAAAAACTATTAGAGAAACCATGCATTTCTCGCTTACAAGCCGGCTTTTTCGCCTTTTTTATTGAAGAAGGTTTTAGGGTCTTTGTAAATTTTAGCTGTGTCATCGTATGACCAAAGCTACTTTGAATACACTCTCTTTCACAGTGCACATTATGCGCCTCAAAAGCGTTAAAAACAGCTGGAATCACAAGCGCTTCTAAGAGAAGAGAGTAATTAAATATATATTGAGGTTGAGGCTCACTTTCTGAACAAAAGAAGTGCCCAGAAGTTTCCTTGTCTGTTAGCCTCTCAATGATACTTTGAGAGTCGTAGTGGACTCTCGCAAAAACCATAAGAGCTCTTTCCTCTTCAGATATTTCAGGAATATGCAAAAAATCATCACAATCACGTGGTAAGGGAGTACATTGACTGATAGGTAAACGCTTCAGAAAATAATCGGCTCCGCGATTAAAAAAAGTGCGTTGCCATTGAGGCATTCCTTCAAGTTTGCCTTGTTCGAATGCTGACTTTGATTGCTGATAATCAGCCCGACAACGCTCGGCTACTCTGATATCATAAAAGTATTTACTCACTCTAGATGTAGAAGACATGAGCTGTTTTCCCTCTTTTAAGAATATGATAAAAAAATCATAAGAAAGTTTAGTCAATGCATAATTTTGCATCAAGCAAAGCAGTTATTTTAAGCTGTTACTATTTTATTTTTAAAATTTTTTTTGATTTTCACTGACATTCTTCTCTTTTTAAACGAAAAGGACTGCTTTTCAAACTAAGAAAGCTCTTTAAACACCTGAGGTAGAGCATTTAATAGATCAGAAGCAATGAGATCATACGAGGTGTTTTTCTCGGCAACACACTCGCCTGCTCGTGCATGCATGTACACTCCGAGAGCTGCTGCTTTGCGAGGAGGAAGCTTTTGAGCAAGAAGAGCTGCAATCATTCCGGTTAGGACATCGCCAGTTCCTGCAGTAGCCATGCCTGGGTCACCGCGGGCAATGATCAGTGGAGGCTTGTCCCCATGAAAGATAAACGTCGGAGCCCCTTTCAAGACCAGAGTGACATCATTATCCAGGGCAAATTTTTGGCATTCCTCAAACATGTCGTCGAACTGCTCCTTTCCAAGCAGCTGAAGCATCTCTCGATGATGAGGAGTGAGAACACATGGGAAGGTAAGCTTGGCAAACATCCCCTTCAAATGAAACAGTCCGTCGGCATCGATGACTGTTGGAACAGTGATTTGATCGATAAAGGACTTCAGAAAAGTGCCCCGCTCTTCTGCGCGACCTAAACCAGGGCCAATGAGCATGGCAGCTGCCCGCGACATTTCGAGAAGCAGTGCAGCAGGATCGTCCTTATAAGGAGTTCGGATAACTTCGTAGGGAGCATGCAAAAGTTCATTTTCCATACCCATGGGATGATAGAGCCGAATGATGCCGGCGCCTGTGCGTAGGGCTGCCAAACACGTTAGCATCGCAGCACCAGGCATACCTGGTGAACCTGAAACCGCCAAAATATACCCGGCTTGGTACTTATGCCGCGTGCGGGTGAGTTCAGGGAGTAGATCGGGCAGGCTTTTTTCATTGAGCATGTGAGCCATGCCCGAAGCTTGATGCACATAGCGAAGCTCTAAACCAAAATCGACAGAAGACAGTTTTCCAATATGGTTGTACCCCTCACCGAGGAAAAATCCCATTTTGGGAAGGCCAAGATAAATCGTTTCTGTGGCATCAATGGCCACGGGATTGACTTCACCTGTATTCCCATTCACTCCAGAAGGAATGTCGATCGCGAGTTTCGGCTGCTTGCTTCGATTCACATGCTTCACTGTGTCGAGAAGGATTCCTTCTAGTTTTCCTTGAAAGCCGGTTCCTAAAAGTCCGTCTAGTAAGACTCCCCTGCAGGAAATTTCAGACGCTTTTTTTGGGAAAAATACAAGACCTCCGGCATCTGTAAACGCTTGCTTGTGCTTTTGACAAAGGGGGCTGGATTCTTCGGTGGGAAAAAGATGATACGCTTGGACGGTGTACCCTTTTTTCAAGAGCAAGGTCCCTACAACAAAGGCATCTCCCCCATTATTTCCTTTTCCTACGAGGAGGGTGACTCGCTTTTGAAGTCGCTTTTCTTGAATAAATAAAGCGACGCGCTCGGCAATGCCGGCGCCGGCTTGCAACATGTATCCTTCATCGGAAGCTCCCTGTTGAATGCTAAGCTTCTCGATGCGCGCCATTTCCCTTGCGGTAATGACTTTATATCCTTCAAGACTCACAAATGCTCTTGCTTGACAGCTCTAGTTAATAAGGCTTCGACAGCTTCTTTTGAGTTGAGCCCCTCGTAAATAATCGAGTAAACAGCTTCTGTAATCGGCACAGGAACATTGGCTTTTCGGCTGAGTTGAAGCGCTGAAACACATGTGTAAGCACCTTCCACAACCATTCCAATTTTTTCCCGAGCTTCCTCTGGGGTCAACCCTTCTGCCAATAACTTACCAAATATATAATTGCGGCTTAAAGTGGAAAGACAAGTTGCGCAAAGATCGCCCATGCCCGACAGGCCGCTCAGGGTTTCGGGACGGCATCCCTTGACAATCGAGAGTTTGCGGATTTCATGCAGCCCGCGTGTCATAAGTGCGGCTTTGGTGTTTTCTCCAAACCCGAGCCCATCGGCAATGGCGCATGCAATCGCGATGATGTTTTTCATGGCACCACCAAACGAAACTCCAGGCACATCATCATTAGGATAGACGCGAAAGAAGGGTGTTGAGAAAAGATCCACGATTTGGAGAGCTAAGTTGGGGTTATAAGCCGCCGCCACTACAGAGGTGGGCAGCTTTTGCATGACTTCATTGGCCAAACTCGGTCCAGAGATGGTCCCAATCCGATTCTTATAATCTTCACCCAAAACCTCAATCGCCACTTCAGACATCAGGAGGCAAGTATTCTGCTCGATCCCCTTCGAGGTCAAAATCAGTGGAGGTCCTGTCAAGCCAGTCTCTTTGACCATTTCAAGAACTGGACGAAGCCCCTTTGAAGTCACCGATTCGATAATGAAATCGGCATCTTCGAGAGCTTCTTGTAGATCGGTCGTTAAATAGAGATTTTCTTCGGCCTTATGGTCTCTAAGCTTAGGATGGGTATCCCCTCGCTTGAGAACTTCTGCCAAACTGAGATTCCCCGTCCATAAAAAGACATCATAACCTTTTCCTGCTAGGAGATTCGCTAAACAAAATCCCCAGGCACCGGCCCCTAAATAAGCAATTTTCATGCAAACCCTTAAAAATTTTTTTATATTTATTATACCATTTACGAAAATAAATTACAGGCATAGCACGGAGATTTTCGAGGAAAAAATGATGTTTGGAGAAGAGCTTGAGCCACAAGTTGGTTAGCGAGATCGAAAACTAAATTTTACCCGAAAAGGTCAAGCTAGATTCACTAAGTTATTTTTGATAAATGGTACTTTATACCTTGTATCAGCTTTTTTCGCTAATGAGCGCATTCACAATGGCATCGGCGACAATCTGAGGGTTGTCAGGCCCTGAAAGATTTTTTAAAGGGGCAAAACATTTTTTGCGATCGCCCACAATGACCCTAAAGGAGTCCGCATAGGGGAAGATATCAAAAATAAAAGTTTCAAACTTCCAGATCCAAGCCTCTTCGGTTTTCCACCCATCCGGAGTCGAAATCAGTCGTTTTCCCTTTTTATGTGCCAAATGCCAAGGCATCTCAAAGGCCCCTTCTATCAGTCGCTCAATGTAATCCATCGAGCAAGAGAATAGCCCCGAATTTCCCAAGTTGTAGGTGAGTCGCTCACCGCTGCGTCCCATTCTGACGGAATCAGACACTTCACTGTACTCACGAATCATCAATTTGCCTTGCTTTTCAACAATCACTCCCAGCTTCTCCTCAGGGTTGACCCGCTCAATGCATTTCAGTGCGAGATCGAGATGGTCTTCTACGTGACAAGCTAAAAGCTCTCCATCAAACGGTTCAGCCAAGGGATTATCAACAGGAACGACTTGAATATACTCGACTCCCTTTTGACGCCATTTTTCCCAAATAGGTGTGCCGTAGAGATGAAACAAAGCCTTCCCGTTTCCAGCTGGAGCCTCCGCAATTTTGTCAGGCGCTTCATAAAACAGATAGCCCTGATCATCACACATCGGAATCAATTCTTGCTGATAGAGATCGACCTGCGAAGGAGACAGCCCAAAGTAATCATTTGCTTGGAGGTAGGCCAAGGTTGCTTCATGATTGAGGGGAGAGGTCATGATGGCAACCGATAAGTTGGTCCCTTTGGATTTGATTCTTTCAAAGTGGATCTGAAAAATGCTTTTCTTTTCTTCGAGTGGAAGTTCAAAACATCCTTTAGGGCCTTCAAATCCAAGTCGGGTTCCTTGACCACCCGCAAGGATTAAGACTCCCATTTTTTCAAAGTCATGAGAAAGTGCTAACTCACGCACCACACGCTCACTCGCAACTGGTGAAAAATCATGGGGGCTTGCTGCAGGGCTTTGCTGCAAAATCTGTTTCACTTCAGCAAGGGGATGCTTGTTCATGTTCCTCGGGATTGAATAGTGCTCCGAAGGCTGATTCAGGAGATATATTGGCAACATTGTCATCTTTTCCTATTAAGGGAATATGTTTAAAATGAGGGTTTGGTGAGTCGACCTTTTGGCGCAAAACTCCCTGACGCGGATCAGCCCATAGAGACACGACACGAACGGGAAAGTCACTATCAACATAATAAGCGATCGAAAGAACTCCCGAGTCAGGCACAACCAAGTAGCTGCAGTAATTTTTAATCACAGAAAGCATCTCAAAAACCGTGGTTTCTCCACGCAAATCGACAATGTGATCCATCAGAAAAGAGCGGTCTTTTTCCATTCCAAAAAGAATCACTTTTCCTTTGTGCTTCTCTTGAATACGAGTAAACAGTTCCTGCCAGTAAGAAAGTGGCCAATTTTTTTCATACTTGTAGTAACCACCAGTTTCTGTATCAACATGAACCCCTATATAGGTTTCCCCTTTCTGAAGTTGGTACTTTTCAGCAAGTGCATCCCACTCCTCCCGCCATTGCAACTTGGGGGTCAATGTGCCAAGCTGCCACTTCAGCCATCTTGTGGGATCGGGATTTTCTAAAATCACATCAAAAACATCAGGTGTCAGTTGGTGCTCAGCTAAACTTTCCGTGATATCAATCAGTTTTCCTCGTTCCCAATGATCACAGGGCAAGATATGTACGTTTTCCAGCATTTGAAATCCTGGTGCTAAATCAGGCCGTGTCAAAAACGTGACAGACGCATGAGGAATGAACGAGCGAATCCGATAAACAAGAGCATAAAGCCCAAGAGGGATATCACCCAATCCCCGATTCCAAATCACGAGAAAACGACTTTGGTTTTCACTTGCCGCTTTCTTTAACAGCTGATCAAAAGGATTAGGACGGATAGCACCGATGATTTTTTTTAGCATGTCACCTGCTCGTTTTGATGAAGTGTATCGAGAACCCGTTTGAAAACATCTTCTACCGTCAATCCTTTCATACATGGGAAGTCAATCGGACAAACTCTCTTGAAACACGGAGAACAAGGCACTTTCTTTTGCATGACTGCTTGGCTATGACGATAAGGCCCCGTCGCAACTGGATCGGTCGATCCAAAAAGCGCTACAAGGGGAACATCCAAGCTATCGGCAATGTGCATCGGCCCACTATCATTGGTTAAAAAGACAGAGCAAATCGAAATGAGGGCCATGAGTGAGCGTAAGTCTGTTTGCCCTGCTAAATTCACAGCACGAGCTGGAAGTCCAGTGCAAATCTCATTGATCAGTTTCTTGTGCGACATATCACCAAAAAAGAGAACAACGTGCGCGGGATCTTCATCGATCAATCGCTGCGCCACTTCTCGAAATCTTTCAGGAAGCCAACACTTAGCAGATCCATATGCTGCACCTGGATTGATCCCGATCAGCTTCGCTTCTGCTGGAATGTCAAACCGCTTGACAAGGTCCCATGCTGCCTCAGCCTCTTCTTCTTCTAGAAAAAGTCGCGGAGCTGTTTCAGAGCGAGGAATGCCAATGTGCTCCAGTAAGGCTTTATAAGTGAGCACCAGGTGTTGCGTTTTTCTTTCTTTGGGAAATGGAACTGCTTGATCGAGTAAAAAAGCTCTTCCATCTGCGCTAAAACCGACCTTATTTTTCACACCTCCTTGCCAAAAACGCCAAGCAGAAGAAAAGGAGTTCGTGAGAAGCAAGCCGAGATCGTATTTTCCATCGCGTAGTTTCTCGACAATATTCCTTTGTCGAATACGCCGGATCATTCCCTTTGCACGTGAAAAGAGGAAGAGTTCATCAACTGCAGGATCTGCTTCGAGCAACGTTCCGATTTTTTCATAAACCATGGCAGTGATCGATGCATCTGGAAATGCTGCGCGTAAATCTGCCAAAATCGGAGTTGCCATCACGAGATCGCCGATCCAGTTTGGCATCCGAACGATAATATTTTTCGGCTGCAATTTTTTCATGCCCTCCAGCCTAACATATTTGAATATTTACCCAAAACTGATCATAATTAAATCTATGAGCACTCGAAAAAAGATCTACACTATTCTAGGGATCGATCCCGGAACCCGGATCACAGGCTACGGCATCGTCAAAACCGATCTCACGACTCACGAGCCCTTAGATTACGGAGCGATCCGCCCCCCTCCAAAACTCCCCCTGTTCGATAGACAACTCATCATCCACGAAGCCATCGTTCACCTGCTCGAATCACACACGATTGATGCCATCTCTATCGAAAGTCAATACGTCAGCAAAAACCCCCAAAGCGCACTCAAACTCGGCATGGCTAAAGGAGTAGCTATTTTAGCTGGAACGCAGCGAAAAATTCCGGTTTTCGAGTATGCTCCTAAAAAAGCAAAAATTGCCGTCGTTGGAACGGGCAATGCAACCAAAGAGCAAGTCGGCCGGATGATTCAAGCCTTGCTCAATTTGCCTGAAGTGCCCCATCCTGAAGATGCCGCCGATGCCCTTGCTTTAGCGATTTGCCATTCACACAATATCACAAGGATTTGATCATGCTGGAGTACATTAAAGGAGTTTTAGTTGATATGACACCGAACAAGGCTGTCATAGACGTCAATGGAATCGGACACGGCCTCTTCATTCCCCTTAGTACCTACTCAAATCTGCCCCAAATCGGCGAAGAAATTCTTCTCTACATCTCAACAGTCATCCGGGAAGATTCACACCGTCACTTTGGGTTCCTTTCTCGTGAAGAAAGAGACCTCTTTGAAATGGTTAGCGATGTTTCAGGCATTGGCCCTAAAACGGCCCTTGCCCTCATTGGCCACCTCGATCATTCTGATTTGGAGTCTGCGATTACCCACGCCAATGTCAACCTCCTCTCCAAAATTCCAGGCATCGGAAAAAAGACAGCCGAAAGACTCATTGTCGAAATGCGCGATAAAATTCATAAAAAGCTCAAACACGTCGCTCCTTCTATCCCCATAAAAGGTAAAGATAATTTGAACCAAGATGCCATGAACGCCCTCATGAACCTTGGCTACAACACCCTCCAAGCCCAAAAGGCCGTTCAACAGGCTCTGACACAATTTGATTCTCCTCCCCCATTGAGTGAACTCATTAGTTGTGCCTTAAAAGGCATAGCATAACTTTAAATTTTTTTTATTTAAGAACACGCAAACAAACAGCAAAAAAATTTCCTCAACCAGAATTATTCGTGCATTAAAAATCGTTGTTTTTTATAATTTCCCTGATTTTCAAAAAAAATTATCACAAATTAAAGGAAAATTATGACGACCCAAGTTGCAAACCTTTTTAAGGCAATTGATACACCTTATGTGAAACCAACAGCAGCAGAAGATCTATACGATTTTTCTGGAGGCGGAAATTATTCTTTACATCAGGACAACACTCAAAAATCACGAAGCTCGATGAAAATTCGCAAAAAGAGATTTTTGCTGGAATGTGGGTCCTAAAACTCGAGCCACCTAAAGAGATTCGCAGTAAAGACAATCCTTACTTAAAGGAATTCCATCCAACAGATAACATTACAGATAACATTTTCGTTCATAGCGATCCTAAAGAATATGAGGGCCTTGAGTGGTTGAAAGGAAAAGTCAATCGTATCTTGACTACTGTGAACTTGTCGCCTATGGCCCCCCTTAAAGAAGCAGACGACCTTGAAACAGATGAAAACCTCAAAAAATTGGGCCTTAAGGAGCTTCAGTGGATTGTTTTAAGTATTTGCTACTCGTCAAAGCTTGAGCTTTCTGCAGCTGATTTCAATAAATTGGTTAAACAAGCTAAGAAGATCGAAAAAGACGATCCAACAGGACTTGTAGACGCTCTCAAAAAAGCTGAGTCAGTGGAACACCTCAAGTTTCTCGTGCAATATATCAAGTAATTCCTATTTATGTTACATCCTGCCTTGTGAAAGTACAAGGCAGGATAACTATGAGAAAATTCATTCTATTCCTTCTTCTATCGATGGGGTCTATCTCTGCAGAAGAAATCGTTAATTTAGACCTCCTACGAAAAGAGCTAGATATCATCGACCAAAATATCGTTTCCCTCTTTGCTCTTCGTTATCAAGTGGTCAAGCAAGTCGCCACTTATAAAAAACAGCATAACATTCCAGTTTATGAGCCAAAACGAGAAGCAGAAGAGATAAAAAAGCTTGGTGAGCTTGCTCAAAACTATAAAATAGATCCCGATGTCATTGAACAGATTTTTCAAATTTACATTACTTATTGCAGGGAGTCAGAAACTCAGCTCTCCAAATAAATCTACAGCTAATTTCAGTAAACTAGCTAAAAGCGCAAAGAAAGTGAAAAAAACACTTCAACAAGACTTGTGGACGCTCTCAAAAAAGCTGAGACAGTGAACCAACTCAAGTTTCTCGTGCAACATATATAATCATTTTTTGCCCATCGGCTAAATGGGGCGATGTGCTAAACTTTCTTCATGGAATTTACGCTCCGCACCTACGAAAAAGGTCAAACAATCGCAGCTGTCGCTACCCCACCTGGTGAGGGAGGCATTGCTGTCATCCGGATCTCGGGTGATGAAGCTCTGGACGTAGCTGATAAAATTTTCTCCGGCTCCATTCACTCATACAAAACCCACACCGTCCACTTTGGAAATATCCTCGATGAAAATGGCGCATTTATCGACGAGGGACTTGCTGTCGTGATGCGCACTCCCCGCTCCTATACTGGAGAAGACACCGTTGAAATCCACTGCCATGGCGGCACCTTGATCACCCAAAAAGTGCTCAAAGCAGCTCTCCGCTCAGGAGCAAGAGCCGCCCTTCCAGGAGAGTTCACTTGTAAAGCCTTCCAAAATGGAAAAATTGACCTGACAAAAGCCGAAGCAGTCCAACAAGTGATCGCTTCGAAAAACTCCCTCGCAATGCAAGCTGCAGAAAACCAGCTTCAAGGAAAACTCTTCAAAACCATCGCAGCTTTTCAGGAAAAGCTCACCGACATCACTGCCATTTTAGAAGCTTGGGTTGATTTCCCCGAAGAAGGGCTTGAGTTTGCATCCCATGAAGAGATGCTTGCCATGCTCACAGCCATTATAGAAAAAATGCAGCAC
Organism: Simkania sp.; assembly: GCF_965215465.1. Classification (GTDB taxonomy): domain Bacteria; phylum Chlamydiota; class Chlamydiia; order Chlamydiales; family Simkaniaceae; genus Simkania. The sequence goes on from NZ_OZ244056.1 coordinate 2,349,644, forward strand.
CTCCTAGCCACCTTCCATGATGGAAAACGGCTGCAAACCGGCCTTTCCATTTGCCTCCTCGGCGCCCCAAATGTGGGAAAGTCGTCACTCATGAATGCCATTGTTGGAAAAGATCGCGCCATTGTCACAGATATTCCTGGAACCACACGCGATATTCTCGAAGAAGACATCGAACTGGCCGGCCTCAACTTTCGCCTCCTCGACACCGCTGGCATCCGCGACACAGAAGAAGTTGTCGAGCGGGAAGGAGTCAGACGTTCTGTGGCAGCCGCCAAAGAAGCCGACCTCATTTTACTCGTGGTTGACATCTCCAACCCCTCGATCGATACAGACCTAACGGCAACACTGCCCAAAAGACAAACACTTGTCGTTTGGAACAAAACAGATTTAAAGCCCGTTGATCAGCTTCCCAACCTCCCCTTTGATGCAGTAGAAGTCTCCGCTAAAAACTACGAAGGACTGGATCAGCTTAAAGAGGCTGTGCATCAAATTGTTTGGAAAAGCGGCCCCCCTTCGAAAGAAGAAGTGGTTTTGACAAATGAGCGCCATTTCCAAAGTTTAGAACGCGCCATTCAAGCCACTCAAAACGTCGCATCTGGGCTAGAGCAGCAGCTCTCACCTGAGTTTCTCACCTCAGATATCCGATTGGCTTTAAAAGAACTTGGCACTATTATTGGTGTCAACATTACTGAAGATATCTTAAGTGCCATCTTCTCAAAATTCTGCGTCGGAAAATGAACAAAAAACAGCGCGCTGCATTCGTCCAAAAAACGCTCAATCATCACTTTCCCAAAACTCCTATTCCTCTTAAACACACAAGTGTCTACACCCTTTTAATAGCCGTCCTTCTTTCTGCCCGCTGCACTGATAAACGGGTCAATGAAGTTACACCCAAGCTCTTCGCTAAAGCCTCAACGCCGAAAGCAATGGCAGCCCTCTCCGTACAAACGATCCAAGCAATTATTAAACCTTGTGGACTCTCTCCTACCAAAGCAAAAAACATCAAAAAGCTCTCAGAAATCCTCGTCGAAGAGTATGGAAGTCGCGTGCCTAAAGAGCTGGAAGAGTTAGAGCAATTACCGGGCGTAGGACATAAAACAGCATCTGTTGTAGTTGCTCAGGCGTTTAAACAACCGGCCTTTCCGGTCGATACACACATCCATCGCTGCGCCAAAAGATGGGGGTTGAGCTCAGGCAAAAACGTCCAACAAACTGAAAAGGATTTGAAAGCTCTTTTTCCCAAAGCCTCATGGCGCAAGTTGCATTTGCAAATCATCTTTTTTGGACGCGAGTACTGCACCGCCCGCGCTCACAAAGTCTCAGAATGTCCCATTTGCAGCGAACTGTGAATCTTAGTCTCTTTTCTTTCTCTAGTAAAAAATCGGCCCTCAGGGTATGATTTTTTTGCTATTTTCAAAAAACGGAGGAAAAAATGGCATCAGTAGAAAACGTCAATCCCTTTATGCCACTCTTAGCCTCATACGCCCCAAAGTACAACCCTGCATCGGAGTCTCCTGTAGGTCCAAGTGTTCTAAGTGAATGTGAAGAAAATCGCCCACAACAAAAACTCCCACAGCTCATAGAACAAATGGCTGACATGCAAGATGTGGTGAATCAGATCAGCAATTACATTTTAGCATATGGAGTGCCTTTGCTCATCGCGCCAGGTGAAGAGAAAACAACTCAATCGCCTTTTCAATTTATAGCAGAGAAGTTTCCAACCTCTATTCTTAAAGGGGTGGTCACAGAATTATCTCATCGAAATCCAACTTTCGTTGAAACGGCTTGTAATTTTCGAGGCCCTGATAATATGAAAGCCATTCACTACGCAGCCAAAGCAGGAAGAATTCAAAATGTTGTTCTCTTACAAAATTACATAATGTTCAGTTTACAGCAAAAAAATGCGATAGGACAGACCCCTTTGGACCTCGCTCCTGATAAAGAAGCTTTGCAAAGCGCTTTATCTGCAGCTGAAGCAAAGCCATTAGATTCTTACAGCATTTCTGTAATCAAACCAAGTGAAAACCCTCTACATGCCCTTGTACTAAATGCAGGAGGAGCTGAAAAGTTTATTCGCCAAGGTGCGGAAAATTTTGTGGAAGCTTGCCTCAGTCCGGAGAGTGCTTAGTTACTCTGATCTCGTCTCTGGGCTCTTTAGCTCTGTAGGGATTGGGTGGCGCGTCCGAATTGCTCGCCCATTTTAGCTTTCACCTCGATTTGCTTTTTAGACGAGGCAATGCTTTCAAAGCCGAACTTACATTAAAACGCATACTCCATGTGCATATCAGCAGAGTAGTTTTTCATCTTGCCATTGATCTCTGCACGGCTATTCAAGAGGAGCGAAAACCCATGCATGTTAGCAAACTCAATCCCAGTCCCAACCGACCATTGGTTGGTTCCCTTGCTCGTCGCGCTGGCGGAAAATGTGCCCACTTGTCCACGAAACCCTCCACGGTATGAGCTGCTACTCAGCAAGGTTTTGTTGACCCAACTAATTCGAGCATAAGGAGTCCAGCACCCATCACTTACATGTAAGGTGTAACTGGAGCTGAGTCCCAATTCAGAGCGTAGAGCATTTGATGTTTTTGAATTCACTCTCAAGTTAATGCTATTTGCTCCTGTTTCGTTAAAACTTCCATTATGAAGATAGAAATGGTCTAAGTTTGCAAAGATTTGTAGGGGGACAGAGAAAGAACTAAAATCCCCAACAAATCCTAACTGGTTGGTCCATTGGATTCCATTATTATTACTGTGTGCTGTCCGATTAAGTGCGCCATTTGGATGGTTCGGTGCAGACGAAATTATATTTCGATCGGTTTCATAAAAGTTTCCTCCAACCATCGAACCTAAGATCGCAGAAAAGTACCGATTGAAGTAGATTCCATGAAGTCCTCCATACACTTGATGGATGTGACCTTTCCCTGCAGACCCATCCCAGCGAAAGTTTGTGTATGCATATCCTCCACCAGTACCAACATAGAAATGATCAAACAGGTAATCATAACCTGTGAGAAAACCTGCACTTTCATAGTTAGCACCTCGAAGTTCTCCCTTTTGACTTTGGCTATTCCATGTTCCGAAAGGTTGAAAATAGACATGGTGGTGTCTGCTAACATCTCTTCCACACCCTCTTCTAAGAGGAGTGTTTGGATAGAAAGGCTTTGTTGACGCAGTCAAATGGCTCAGAGGCTTAGCCCCTTCTTCAACAGACAATCGAAAGCGGAGCTGATTAAACATCTGCATGATTTGAGCGTTTGTTGTCAGGTTCATGAACTCAAACAGGCCAAACACCCCTTGATGCATCATGTTGAGGGTTTTATTAAGCTCTTTGTCTGAAAGAACCCCAAGGGAACGGACAACGAGTCCAAAGTCAGAGTTCGGATCAATCGGCAATTGATCCAATATATATTTCGCAACGTGGCGGGGGTTACCTGGATCAACAATAGGTCGGACAAATACATAGTTTCTAAGAACAAGCAATTCAACAGCGTTACTAGCATATTGCACAGAAAAAAGAGGTAATCCATCTGCTCCCTTAATGATATTTTCACTTCCAAATGTTCCAAATACTCTGGCACCGGCATTGATAACAGGGATGACTTGTCCCTCAAGAAAGTTCCCTATAGCTCTATCAACTGTAATGTTCCCAGCTAGGGTTGCAGTTCCATTCACATCTATTCTACGAGCATTGTTGATGCTATCAACTTCTGTAAGAAATCTTCCTCCTGTAAAGAGAAGGTTATTTCCTACTTGGATCCGTCCAAAAATAATATCTCCTGGCCGAACAGTTCCTTTTTGAACTGTAAGATCTCCAGTCCCTAAAATTCCAGAGTAGGGCAGTAGGGAAGCCCTTCCAGTAAAAGTTCCACCTGGCGAAGTCAAAGGAGCTGCCAAAATCACAGGCGTAATAACAGATCCATTTAAATTTAATGTCCCGCTCTCAATGGTTGTACTTCCAGTGTAGGTATTGGCTCCAACAATGACAAATGTAGCTGAATTTCCATCCGCTAAGCTCAACCCTCCTCCATTGATATCCCCAGTCCCTGCTCCATAATCACTTTCAATCGGATGAGGGACAATCGATCGCCTTGTCAAATTCTTGACAGTGATACTTCCTTCAGACATCATGAAGATGTTTCTTCCTAAGGCCTGGCCGTTATTTTCCTCTGTCCCTGTAGTTCCTCTCCCTGCAGTTATTTGACTACCACTAAAAGAAATCCCTGTTTGAATGGTTAATTTTGCACGATTTTCAATGAAAATATCTGCTCCCATAGCACCGCCACCGCCACCACTGCCAGTCGTGTTATTAATGAAAAGGCCTTTGCCACCTCCAAAACCTCCTGCACTAGGGGAATTTATGAGAGATCCACCCCCACCAGCTCCAAAGCCTCCGTCTCCACCAACTCCACTCTGTCCTCTTTCGCCGCCGTAGCCTGCAAAACCTCCACCCCCGCCAAAGCCTCCTGCTCCTCCAGTTCCCCCACCCCCAGAGTTAGTGGCTTTGGTGTTAGTGCTTCCAGCTCCTCCTCCGCCACCACCAAAACCACCTTCCCCTCCAGTTCCCTGTCCATTGAAAAGTCCTGCGCCGGATCCTCCGCCTCCGCCGCCAAAACCACCTTTGCCGCCATCTGCTGAAGAGTTGGCAGTGCTCACATATCCAGAACCTCCTCCTCCGAAACCAGAACCTCCATCTCCTCCATCTCCAGCTCCACCAGCTCCACTTCGTGCTTGCGTATTTCCACCATTATATCCACCACCTCCACCACCTGCTCCCCCGGTGTTCGTGCTGTTTCCACCATTGCCGTTGAATCCACCTCCTCCCCCAGCTCCGCCCTTACTCGCGTTGCCTCCATCGCCACTAAATCCGCCTCCGCCTCCACCTCCACCTCCGGTCCCACCTCCGGAGCCGCCAGAGCCTGGACCTGATAGTCCACCAGTACCGCCATTCCCTCCAAGTCCACCACCACCTCCTCCTCCAATACCACCATTATTGACGCTGCTGTCGTAAGTATCGCCCTTGGAGCCAGCTCCGCCTATGGCTCGGCAGTTTTCAAAAGAGACATTTTCCAGGATGACTTTAGAGTCTTTATTTAAGAAAAGGCCTCCTCCTGCTCCAAGTCCACCACCTCCACCATTGCTCCCATCTCCTCCTTTTGCAACAGCATTGCTAATTGTGAGATCTTTAATGATGACTGTGCCTGAGCTGGTTCTTGCAAAAAAGCCTCGGTGGGTGCCTGGTGTTGCTCTTAAGGTTTTTCCGTTTCCATCAATGGTAATGGAATTGTTTACCGAGTTGAGAACGCCATCCGTATTAAGAGGTTGTAGAAGGGGTTGCACAAACTGAAAGAAGTCGATGCTTGAGCCAAATTTGATGTTGGGATCACCTTGAGGTGTCGCATTTGCAGCAATGATTGCATTATTGAGATCAGTTGCATTATAGACCTCCACACCGTTTAGAATACAGGAAGTGGCTAGAAAAATGGGGACCAAATATTTGTAAGGCATACAGAAAACCTTTGTTTTATCTACGTAAATAAAAGTATGGGCAATGAAAGTCAAACCTGTATTATTATTTGCTTCGAAGGCACCCCTCCATATTTCTAAGGTAGAAATCTTATTTTGTGGGTAAAATCAAGGAAAAGGCAATTCAGATCCAAACAAACTCACATAGTCGAAAAGCAAAAAGTACATTTAGGTATGGGTTTGATGAACTTCGAGGAGTATTTTTGAAGGTTAGGGAGAACTTCAAAGCGTTATACTAAATGCAGGAAGAGCTGAACAGTTTATTAACCAGGATGCAGAAAAATTTATAGAAGTTTGCCACAATCCAGATAAAGTTTAGTGTCTTTGGCTTTATCTTTATGCTTTTAACCGGGTAGAGATTGGGTGGCACGACCAAATTGCTCGCCCATTTTAGCTTTCACTTCGATTTGCTTTTTAGACGAGGCAATGAGGTCTTCATCAAATGTGATGGCTCCAGGAGCAAAGAGCATAATGATGCAGGAGCCCCCAAACTCAAAGTACCCCTTTTCTTGCCCTTTTTTGCAAAGGGATTGAGGGGAGTAGGTTTGTTTGATCGAACCGACAAAAGTGGCTCCGACTTCAATGAATAAAATTGTGCCAAACGTTTTGGTTTTGAGTTGGGTTAGCATCCGCTTATTTTCATTCAAGATCATGATGTTTTTGCGCAGGGCAATGGGATTGACCGAATAGAGCGGGCCGTTGATCAGCTTAGCTTTTGTCGGAATGCACTCGCAGGGAAAATGGTAACGGTGGTAATCGGTTGGACACAGACGGCTGATCACCATGCTGCCTCGCTTGTAGATGTCGAATAGAAAGTCATCTTGCAACAGTCTTTCCAAGTCAAACTTCCGTCCTTTAACGTAAAAGCCCTCAGCCTGTCCAAAAGAGGGGTAAAAGAGATGACGCCCATCTGCAGGCAACACGGCGACATCGTTTCCTTTTGCAATGGGGCGGGCTGTGGGCTTGAGCTTGCGGATAAAAAAGTCATTGAAGGATGCGAATTCATGAGCTGGTGTCAGAAATTCACTCGCATCGACGTGAAACATCTCGATGAAAGGCAGCACTTTTTTGCGGCTTTTCGCACTTTTTTGTTTCCGCCCATAGAGAAGGGAAAGAAAAGGAAAGCGCGTGATGAGTGGAAGAAGAATCCACGAAAAAAGTGCCGAAAGGAATGAACTTCCATAGAGAGCTTCAATAAAAAATTTACCATATACCTTTTCTTCATGGACCTTTCCGGTCTCGCGGTCAAGATAATGGATGTCATTCATGCTTTAAGTCCTTTTGAGCTTTAACCTGCAATCTGGGTTTATTTTGCTTATTCTCAGGGGTTTTTCTTTTTCTTCCCGCCCTTTTTGCCTCGCAAAGGACCATTTGGCCCTTCCCTTCGGCAAAAATACCAAGAATTTAAAAGAACTCCCTCTCCTGGGAACAAGCAAAATAAACCCAGATTACAGGTTATTTTAGAGAGTCGTCATATAGATGTAAATTCGAGTTTGAGGTAAAATGGATATCTAGTGCTTTTCGACAGAGGAACGATTCAAAATGCTTGGTTTTGTAAAAAAAATATTTGGGACAGCTCAAAGCCGCCGTCTAAAGAAATTTCAAAAAATTGTTAAACAGATTAACGCGATTGAAGAAACGTATCAGCAGCTGTCTGACGAAGAAATCAAGCAAAAGGTCCCCGAGTTTCGCTCTCGCTTGAGTGAGGGTGAATCACTGGATCTCCTCCTCCCCGAAGCCTACGCTTTAGTTAAAAATACCTGTCGCCGCCTCTGTGGCACCGATGTGCACGTTTCTGGTTATGACCAGAAATGGGACATGGTTCCTTACGATGTTCAGCTCCTTGGAGCGATTGCCATGCACCATGGCACCATTTCCGAGATGATGACAGGAGAAGGAAAAACCTTAACAGCCTCTCTCCCTCTTTTCCTCAATGCACTGACAGGTAAACCAGTTCACTTAGTGACCGTCAACGACTATCTCGCTAAGCGTGACTGTGAATGGATTGGAGCTATTTTCCGTTGGCTTGGACTGTCAACAAAAGCCCTTATTAACGAAATTCCTCCACATGAGCGCAAAGAAATTTACGGCGCCGACATCGTGTACGGAACCGCTTCTGAATTTGGGTTTGACTACTTGCGCGACAACTCAATGGCCCATTCGCCAGAAGAGCAATGCCAACGTGGTTTTTACTTTGCGATCATCGATGAAGTCGATTCGATTCTCATTGATGAAGCACGGACACCGCTCATCATTTCCGGTCCTGTTCCTAATTCAAGACAGATGTATGACGAGCTCAAAGAACCTGTTTCTCGCCTTGTGCGCATGCAACGGGATCAGTGTAACAAGCTCGCGTCAGATGCACGAAAAACACTCGATGAACTTGGCCGTTTAAAAGAAGACGAAGAGCTGGAAAAGCTGTCAAAAGAAGAGAGCAAAAAAGAAACAGAAGCCATGAAAAAACTGTGGCTCGTAGGAAAGGGGACACCTCAAAATAAAATCCTCAAAAGAATTAAAGAACATCCGGATCTCCGCGCCGAACTTGAAAAATGGGAAACGTATTTCCATGGAGAGCCGAATAAAGAAGAGCGTCATGAAACGCTTGCAGAGCTTTACATCATCATCGATGAACGTTCTAGCGAATACGAATTGACAGACAAAGGTATCAACCTTTGGTCAGGTGAAAAAGAAGAAGCGAAAGACGACTTCGTCATGCTCGACTTAGGGCATGAATACGCTCTCATCGATCAAAACCCCGAGTTTGATGATCAACAAAAGTTAGAACAAAAAATCGCGATCCGTGAAGAAGATAGCCGTCGCAAAGAAAGAGCCCATAACTTGCGCCAGCTTTTGCGTGCACATCTTCTCATGGAAAAAGACGTCGATTACATCGTTGAAGACAAAAAGATTGTCATCATCGATGAAAACACAGGTCGTCCACAGCCCGGACGTCGTTTCTCTGATGGATTGCACCAAGCCATCGAAGCGAAAGAATCGGTCCCAATTCAGCAAGAAACCCAAACGTACGCAACCATCACACTGCAAAACTACTTCCGCATGTACGACAAACTTGCCGGGATGACTGGAACCGCAATGACTGAAGCGAATGAGCTGAAGGAAATCTATCAAATCGATGTTCTTGAAATACCGACCCATCGAAAATGCCGTCGCATCGACCAAGACGATGAAATTTACATGACCGAGCGGGAAAAGTATAACGCAATTCTCAAAGATATTGTCGAAATTCACGAGCAAGGCCGTCCGATACTCATCGGAACAGAAACGGTCGAAATTTCAGAAAAGCTCGCACGAATCTTAAGACAAAACAAGCTTAAGTACACAGTCCTGAATGCAAAGAACCACGCAACGGAAGCGGAAATCATCGCGCAAGCTGGAAAAACTGGGGCCATCACAGTGGCAACCAACATGGCAGGACGTGGAACTGATATTAAGTTAGAAGAAGGTGTCGCTGAAAAAGGTGGTTTGCACGTCATCGGAACCACGCGGCACCAATCGAGACGGATTGACCGACAGCTTCGCGGACGTTGTGCACGTCAAGGAGACCCAGGATCATCTAAATTTTACGTTTCGTTTGAAGATTCGCTGATGCGTCTTTTCACTTCGCCCAAACTCACCATGTTTTTAAAGCGTTTCCGCCCACCAGAAGGCGAGCCCATCTCTGCCAAGGTTCTCAATCGTTCCATTGAGACAGCTCAAAAGCGCGTGGAGCAGCGCAACTACTCGATTCGCAAGCACACACTCGAGTACGACGATGTGATGAACAAACAGCGACAAGAGGTTTACTCTTTCCGGAACGAAATCTTGCACGAAGAAAACTCAGTGAAGCTCGCAAATGAAATTCTCGAAAGCATTTGCTCTCAAATGGCAGCGGAATTTTTCGCCTCACGCTCTACAGAAGAAGGCTGGAATCCGAAAGGTTATCGCGATTGGCTGATGACTAACTTCCCAGTTTCTTTCGATCATGATGCGTTTGATAACGATTATCAAACTATCGAAGAGATCGAAACAGAAGCAGCACAAAAAATTATCCAATCGCTGAGAAACAAGCTCGACCACGAAGCTACAACAATTGGTATGATTCAAGAAAACGCTGAAAAAGAAGTGAACCCCGAGCCAGTTCTCAAAGAAATCATCCGTAGCATTCTGCTACGTAACATCGATCGTCTGTGGCAAGATCACCTTCTCTCTATTGACCACTTGCGCACCGAGGTGAGCATGCGTGTCGTAGGACAAAAAGATCCTCTGCTCGAGTTCAAACACGAGGCATTTGCTCTCTTTGATATCTTTAGTCGAGATCTCAAACTTAAAGTCGCCCATGGCCTCTTTAAGTTCGCGATGGTCTCTCCTGAAGAGCAACAGCAAAACAATATGGAAAGACTGAAGAGTCTGCGTCCAAGCAAACCTCAATCGTTCTTTTCACAAGATCCACAATCGGGACTCTACCTGCCAAAAGGACCCATCAAGACTAAGAAAAAATAAGCATGAAAAACTTCCTGCTATTAGCTGCTTGATTTTGATTGGAACTCGGCGGTTAATTGCGAGTTGACCTTGTTCCTGTTCCGCTCAAGACACAATAGTTTTCAAGCTGGATTTTAAATCGGCACTCTTGGGAAGGGAAGATATTTTTGATGAGGAACGAAATACCATTCTCGGTTGGTGACTTCATCTTCTGACTCAATGTAAAAGTCCCACATCCAATCTGTGAACCAGGGGATCCGATCTAACATGTAGTAGAGTTCATAATCTCCGATAAGATCGTTTGGACCAAGCATGGGAATGGCTGTGATAACTGGGAAGATAGGAGTTGTGGAAGAGTCTTTATAAAAAATCGTAAAGGGCATTCCGCCTTGAAGACTTGGAAAGTAAGTGTTCCATATTTCTGTCGCAGAATCAATAAATAGAGGACCTGGAACGTAAGTTGTTCCGTTCATATTCCCCGTGCCTAAAATGGTGTTCTGAGAACGTCTGGCTGTAAAAATGCGGAGTGGTCCACCTACTGTAGTTGCAACTGATCCATTGACGCTTAAGCTAAACATCCCGTTTCCAATAGCAGGCGCAGATGGAGCTTGGTTATCCACGATCAAAGTCAGCGCACTACCAGGACTGAGATTTTCAATCCTACCATTGGAGGAAATGGAAATGTCTTTTGCAGCAGTGACCGTTAAATTTCCAAGCGATGTTTCAATGTAGGCATCATTTGTTGGAGAAGCCCCGAGCAAGGTGATATTGTTCCCAGACGTCACATTTGTTTCGTCTGCGCCACGGATGAATGCTGGACCTGTTACGCCACCTAAAAGAAGCAGATCATTTCCTGTGTTAACCGTGACAAGTCCCATTCCTTCAATCGAAGCTCCATTGACTACAAAAATGCTATTGCCTGACTCTGCTTCAGTCATTCCTAAGCCATTATTGCGAATGTACCCCCCGTTTTGGACAAATGTATCGTTCCCTGAAAAAGTCCTAAGCGTTGACGATGCTGTCAGTCCCTTATTTTCAATATATGTATCTGTATTAACTGTAATGGATCCATTTGTCGCCTGCACAATCAGATTGTCTTCTTCGGCTTCAATAAACGCACCGGTTCCATTTGCGGCTGTGAGTATCAAGTCTGTTGCTGCTGTGATTGTGGTTGTTGAGCTGGCATTTTGGGCTGTGATGTGAGAGGCGGCAGTTGGGGAATCAAAGAGTAAGATATCAGCTGTCAATGTCTCCATCGTAATGGTGTCGACAGAGTCTATTGCTGCAACGCCTGTGCCAGCAGTTAAGACAATATCACGATTTGCAGTCATATTCACGGCAGCGTTTGGAGTTGCCGCAAAGCCATTGACAATCCGCGCTTCTCCTGACTCAGCTGTCAACAGGATGTCTTGGCCAGATGTCACCGTTGTCACCGCAACTGAAGCAGCTCCGGCATCGACAAAAGCTCCAATCACAGCTTCATTGGAACCTGCCAGTAGAGATAGATCGTTGCCAGAGGCCGTCTGCGCTTCGACTGCACTTAATGTCATCGCAGCAAGCCCCGTGCTTGTCCTTGGCATACGCGCTCCAATAGAAGTATTTGCCCGTGTCCCTGTTCCCCCTTGCATTGTCAAAAAGGTGTCACTGATCGCATGGGCTTCAGACCCTGAGCTAACCGAGACCGTCCCTGTTCCCGTATTCACGGCATAGAATCCAATGGCTGCAAAGGCATCAGTATTTGATCCTGCAGTGAGTGTGATCTCATTTGCTTGAAGATGGATCTCACCACTATAGATATCTTCTTGAGCTGATGCTTGCCCTCCATGTCCCACGAAAGCGTAAGAAGTGTTACCTGAACCAGCAGTTAAAATGAGGTTGCCGCTGATCCCTGTATTCGATCCAGCTGTCGGCCCCCGAATATCTCCCACTGCAGTGACCGCTCCTGACACTCCACGCGTGTGCCCAATCTGAGCCCAAGTATCCGTTGTCGTACCACCTGACAATGTGACATCGCCCCCAATAGAGCGGAGAATAATATTCCCCGTATACATCCCACCAATTGGGTTAATCGTTCCATGACCAATTAGAGCCATGGTGCCTGTTAATGTCCCACCGGTTAAAATGAGATCGTTGCCAACAGTCAAATCGATATCGCTGTTGACGACCGTAGAATTAAATCCAATTTGAGCATAATCACTTGGTGTCGAACCGCCGCTGACGCTGAGGTTGTTTGCTGCATTTATTGTCAACGTTCCGACCCTGGTTCCGATGCGAGTCACAATTGTCGCTGATGGCCCTCCTACAATAATATCGTTACCTGCAGTCACATTTAAATCGCCACCCGTTCCAGCGTTGACTTCCACCTGGCTACGGACAACAATGTTTGTGCCTGCGTTTAAATCCGTCGTTGTTGCGTTAGTATCGATCGTATCAAAAACATTGAGATTCCCAGACGTGGCTGTTAAATTAACCGTCGTCACTCCATTCGCATTGAAGGGATCGTTGATCGTGATATCATTTGCCGCTGTCCAGGTGACAGAATTCGCGTTATTAAATGTGGTGAAGAAGGTTGGGTTCCCAATGATATCATTCCCAGCAATGAGACTAAACGACACATTTTTGACTCCAGATGTATCACTGAAAGTCAGATCATCAGAAATATTGATGTCATTGCCTGCAGTAAAAGTGAACGTCGCTGGGCTTGCAGGACCCGCTAAGATGGATCCACCACCAGTCGTAAATGTAATATCTCCTGTGCCAGGTGTAGGAGCAGAAAAAGTTGTTGTTGTTGCATTTGAAGTAATAGATCCATCGACTGTAATTTCCCCACCTGTTGCTTCAACAGAAAAGGTATTGGTTCCGGTCACACGAACTGGATCACGAAACGTCACATCATTTCCAGCAGTAATAGAAACAGAGTTGGCATCTCTGACATCAATGTCATTGGTCGTCCCTGAGATGAAATCATTGCCTGCGGTCAGGTTAAAAGTGGCATTTTGAGATCCCGATAAGTCATCAAAGTCCATATCAGTATTCACATTGATGTCCTGGCCTGCAATAAATGATACCACTCCTGGTGTTGTAGTGTTGGTGTAAAAAAAGTCGCCCCCACCGTCAAACGTAATGTCTCCTGTAGCAGCTGGTGCACGAAACGTTGTCACTGGGGCATCACTTCGGACATCGGCACTATAGCGGATCTCACCAGTTGTCGCTTCGAGGATAAAAGAATTATTCCCGCCTGTGAGTGTGATCAAATCATCAATATCAACATCAACTGTGGCAGTCATTGTAAAAGAGTTAGATCCGCTTACTAATATTGGATCGTTGATATCAATTGTTCCTCCTGCAGAGAAACTGACTGTTTCGACATCGGTAAACGTCATATTTTCATTCACAGTGATGTTATTATCTGCATTGAAGGCAAAAGATTTGGCGCTCGTGCAGTTTACAAAATCCCCTGCATCAGAGAAGATGTTTCGTGTTGCATTAAACGTAAATTCAGCCGTGTTTCCAACAGTATCTGTGAACGTTGTATCCCGACTAAAGCGAATATCTCGATCTGCATTCAGTGTTAAATTGTTCCCCGGTGATGAGATCGCCGTTGTGCCCCCAGCACTTGAAAAAATAATATCCCCAGTTCCGCCAACTCCGCTTAGTGTCGTGATCAGCACATTCGTTCCTGAAAGGGTTGTGTTCAAGTCTCCAATGTTGATGTTTGCTGCTATTCCTCCTGGATCAAATACACCGCCAACAAAGCTCCCTCCTGCGGTTGCAGCTAAAGAAATCGTGATGGTTGACGGGCCCAATAGGAGTTGCCCGGTGTTGCCAAGTGGCGCTCTAGTATCAACAAATCCCCGATAAAAGAGATCTTTCGATCCTGAGATTTCGACAAATCCTCCATCACCGCCTTGGTTTCCTCCACGCGCATGAGCCTCTGCCTCAAACTTGGTCACCCCATCCGACCATACAATGATTGTTCCTGCAGAGTTTTGACTTAAACTACTGACGTCGAGAAAAGCCCCTTTTCTAACGAGCGTTTGCTGCGAGTTTTTTAAAGCTATATCATCCCCTTGATAGCCCCCACCTATGTGTACTTCGCCTTCGCGCGCGGCGATATGAGCGCTTTGGTCGATTAAAACTTCATCACCTAAAACATCCACTTTTCCTTCATTGGCAATCAAATGGCCTGAAACCGACGTCATTCCTTTTGAAACAACAAGATGAACGCCTCCCTCACACTGCTCGACTTCAAGTGCTTCAACAAGCCCTGATTGGTTGATTGCAAGAGAGTAGGGGTTTGAGCCTGCTTGCAGTTTAATCGCAGCAGCGTCGACATTTCCCGAATGGTCGATTGCTGCACTTTCTCCTGCATCGATGACAACAAAATCAGACTCTTTAGGTTGTACCAATATGCGTTTGCCAGCAGCAAAGTTCACACTTCCTGAAGGCGCAACGATTTCACCGGAATTTCGAATAGAATGTCCAATAAGAAAAACATCGCCGTCTTGAGCTTTGATCAACCCTTGTTGCTCAATCCCCTTATCAGAATCGCCGACAAAGAGAAGTTCTCCGCCTTTCAAAAACGCACTATTCGTCACGTCTAATGTTGAAGCGATGAAAGAACCCACCTCGATTATTCCTTGATTTCCTATAACAACCCCATTAGGATTAATTAAAATTATTTGACCGTTCGAAACGAGCTTTCCCATAATAGAAGAAGGAAGCCGACCGATGACACGGTTGAGGATTGCTGCAGAAGAATCTGGCAGTTTAAATTGAAAAGACTCCTGGAGGCTAATTGAAAAATCTTCCCACTCTACAATTGATCGGTGAGATTTGCTGATAAGCTCTGTAGCAGTAATAGAAAATATATCCCCAGCAATGGGCATGGGGTTGGTGGGCTGGGCAAGTAGTTTCACTCCACCTAAGAGTAATAAGAATACGAATTGTTTCTTTAAAACACTTCTCATAATTTTAACAACTACCAGATATCTATTATCATGAAAATGGTTTTATTTAGATTATTCACACTTTTAATATTGTCCTTTTCTACGTGGAGCTTTACCCAAGATTTCGAGCGCATAGCCCCCAAAGAAATTCCTCATGATGCTGAAGCAGGAAGAGTGATTCCTCCCCCCATAGAAAAAAGAGAAGAAGAGGGATCAACACTCATTACCCCAAAATTGACTGGCCTTCTTCTCGTAAGTAGCCCAGATGATATCCAACAAGAAGGACGAACGGATGTGGAAGGAGTACAATTCTTCCACTTAGATGTGCCTGGTCATCCTGAAATCTTACAGGATGAGCTGACACACCAAGCAATTGGAAAACCGCTCACAATTGATGATCTCAGTAAAATCAAATCGACTATTTCTACTTATTACCGCAATAACAATCGCCCTGTCGTGACAGTTCTAGCACTTGAGCAAAAAGTCCATCATGGAACCCTACAACTTGTCGTTTTAGAAAGTCATGTTGGCGATGTTTCCTTCAGTGGCAACTACTGGTTCCGTACAAATTTACTCAAGAAATACACCAACTACAAAAAAGGAGATCCGATTGACTCGGTGCAGCTGTCGCGCGATCTTAAGTTCATGAATCGGAATCCCTTTCGTTTAACAAACGCTGTATTGCGGCCAGGCCAGGAAGTTGGAACAACAGACATTGAGTTTAAAACGAAAGACAGGTTTCCCTTTCGCTTCTATGTAGGAGGCGACAATACAGGAATTGACTCAACTGGAAGCGGGCGGCTCTTTGTCGGTTTCAATTGGGGAGATGCATTGCTTCAAGATCAGCAGCTTTCTTACCAATTCACAAAATCAACAGATTTTGGCAGATTTTTTGTACATACAGCAGATTGGAAAATTCCTTTTCCTTGGAAACATCTGCTCAACTTTTTTGGCGGCTACTCCAAAATTCACCCTAAAATGCCCTTTCAAGGCATGAGAAACACGGGGGAAAGCTATCAAATCAGCGGCCGCTATATTATTCCTCTTCCGTCTTCCCGCTTCTACCTACATGAAGTCGCAGCTGGGGCTGACTACAAAAGGACCAATATTAATCTTATCTTCAGTGATCTCACTCTCATTGGAAATGCTGCTGTGATTGCGCAAGTTGCTTTGGGCTACGAAGGAAAATACAAGAGAAAGCCCGTCACAGTCGATTTTGAAGGATACTGCTTTATTTCCCCTGGTGACATCTTTCCCAATCAAAACGATAGCTCTTATGAGCGACTCCGCCCTGATGCACAAAGCACCTACGCCTATATCCGTACACGTCTTGTGCCTTTGATCGATGTTTTCTATGGAACACTTGCCATAGACACTCGTCTGCAGCTTGCTTCTTCGAACCTTTTATCCAGCGAGCAGTTCGGCCTTGGAGGCTTTTCAACCGTTCGGGGTTACGATGAACGCGATCTAAACACAGATAATGCCTTTATGCTGTCAGTAGAATGGCGCACACCTTCTTTTCAGCTCTTTCACCCCCATAAGTTTAAGAGACTCACAGATGACTTAAAGCTCCATCTTTTTGTCGACTATGGAGTGGGTTGGAATCACAAACGCACTGCACCTGAAATTAACACCTATTTGCTGAGTGTTGGGCCAGGACTCCGCTATGTAATTTCTCCTTATCTGACTTGCCGGTTTGATTGGGGAATTAAACTGCATAAGCTCCCTTCAATTTTACGCGACACCTCTTTTTCAAAAGTCCATTTTTCTGTGATTGGAAGCTTCTAGATTAGCACGACTCAGCTAAATCAGAGTAGATAGCAAGATCCACAATCAGGACCCTACTTGCCAAAAGGATCGATCAAGACAAAAAAAAATCAACTGTTTAGTAAGATCGATTTTTCAAATGTCATATTAAATATATATCTGTATGCTTGAATTTTGATCTGTTAGTATTTGTTGAAACAATTCAGCAAATAATGGTAAAATTCTATCAAAAACAAGGGCGAATGGTATGTCTTTAATTTCTTTTGCGACTCAAACTGAAACATTTACACAAAAACCCTGGGAAGAACTGTACAATGATGCAATCAAGGTTGTCCCTTTTCTCCTCGTGGGTAGGGTTTTGGTCAATCCATCTCTTAAGGACAACGCCTCAACTGGAAGCGAGCATCAGCACGAATGGTACGATGGGACTCACCTTAAAAAATATCTAAAAGACGGTCACTCTCTCTCTCCTCTCACAAGAAAAGAAATTCGCCAAGCCGAATACTTTTGCATTAAGGCTGAAGCTACTGAAAATCAAGAAATTAACAGACAACCATCCATCCGACTGCTACCAGTCGACGCTTTCCAGTTTTCTAAGGCGGCAGCTAATAACGAGCAGTTCTTCTTTGACTCCTTGAATTCATTTTCGGCACTACAGGCCCCTCTTCAAGCAGGCAAAATCCAAAAAATTGTAAGTAGCAGGCTGCAAGAATCTAATTATCAGTCACTTTGGAATAATTATTCTGAACAGAACATCATCAAAGCAACTCTAGTCTGAGCTCAACCCAAAAAAACCTAATCCACTACTCTTCAAAAAAAATATACTTTTATATTTAAATTTAAACAAACAGTTTAAATTTAAAACTGTTTATTTTATAATATTTGAAAAAGAAGGCGGAAAAATGACTATAAATACTAATATTCAATCCAATACAAGTTTTACACCTGACTCAATCAAACTCGTAGAGCCTCATCCATCAACCAATCCACACACTGTTGATAGCTTCTATTCTTCAGTCGACGAGATTGAGAAAGCATATCAGGAGGTTGTGACAACTGAGGAACCTCTACCTAAACATGTTGAGCATCGCAATATATCGCTCCAAGCAATCGATAAAATGCGCTTTTCTCAAATGTATATTGATCCGAATACTCGCGATAGAAAGTCCATAGAGGAACTTGCTCAAAATATTTTCACTCATGGATGGGACACGAATCATCCCCTTCATATTATAGGAATGCCAGACATGGAGTTTACTTCTCTTGATAATCGACGCTTAGCTGCACTAAAATTGATTAGAGAGAAGCATCCAACACGTGACATCCCTAACGTAAATGTCATTGTTGATTTTTTTGAGGACAAATCAGACCCTATGACACTTGGTGCAGTTTTTACCCGTCTAGAAGGACATAACTTTACAAAAGAAGCCATTTTGTTAGAATCGAAGAATTTGAGAATGGGAGAAAACACCTATGGCCACTGCGTTTTAGCAAGAATGTATGGCAACAGTGAAATAGAAAGCCAACATTACAGAAAGCATAGGCAACAAACGTCTCAATTTGGTTTCGATGCAACACCCATTGTTAGAGATGGCAACCTGAAAAGGCAGTTTCAAATGCAACACCACTTAAGAAGCTAGGCATTTCGAAAAAAACTCTTTAGGTTCGACTTAAAATTCGGCTGCAAACCCAGCTGTGATCCCTTGAATGTTCACCGAGTTGCGCACCCAGCTTCCAACAAGCGCGATGTCATCTGCTGCTGCTGTAGGATACATGTAGGTTTGGCTTAAATCATCCCACATATTGAGTTCCCAGTTTGCAAAGACTTTCAACCCTAGGGAGCCAAAAACTTTTCTCCAGGCAAATCCCATGACAAGCTGCAAGCTTGGAATCATGCGGGTATCACTTGGAAAAGTTTTCGCTACGCGATAGCCAGTCGTCTCATCGATTTGTTGCTTGGCGCGGAAGCGGCCAACGATTGCCGAGAGATTCGCTTCTGTATGCAAACTAAGCCCCCAAAACATGAACCAATCCATACTGAGTCCTGCGCGGAGTCCCGCACCTGAAAACTTCCAAGTGTTTTGAACAGTGGTTTTAACCACCCTTTCTAGGAAGGGGATGAGTAAGTAGTTTGTTTTGTAGTAGCTATTCGCTCCTTCTGAAATCCATGCTCCACGCACTCCAGCAAGAAACTTCATGACAAAGCTATGTGATCCTTGAAACATGTGAGTTGCATAGAGGTCTAACGTGTGATACTGAAGGTCTGACTTAGTGTTCATCGAGACAATAGGACCAAAGAAGGGGTTTGTGACAATGGGGAAAATGCTTTTTAACACGCGCCCTTCACGCAAGCCCGTTGAGTCTCCACCTTCATTGTGAAAGTAGGTGTACTCGAGGTTCGCATCGATCGTTTCAGCGCTAAAGCAGTAACCGCCACCCGCGCGAACACCAGGATCCCAACGATAGGCATTTTGTTTCAAGTGCCCAAGCAGAGAAACGGCATCGTCACCATTTGCGCGGCCTGACTGATCAAGCCCATAGACCATGTTGGCTTCAAGAGTTTGCCAGTAGAGAAATTGTCCTGTGAGATGAAAGCCTGTTTCTTGATACGGCAGTTCATAGGAAACAGCATCGACCTCATCATAAGATTGTTCGCTATAACTGGGAAACTGAAACGATTTTTTCGTTCCTTCTGTTGTTTTAGTTTCCGCATTCAAGAAAGAAGTTCCTAAAAGAATGGGAAGGATAAAGAGGGCTGATTTGAACTTATGTTTCACAGTTTATTCCTTTTCTCTATGGTAATTAATCTTAATGTAACACAAAAGCTTTTCACAATAGAAAAGTGTATTAGGTCCTTCATAAGAAATGAATTCTTCCGTTTTACGATTCACTTTCACTAGAATCGTTTTCACAAACAAAGCTTTCGCTGCGTTTTTTAACTTAATTGCAACATTCACCACATCCGCATCATCCGGATCAACCGACGCATTCATGACACAAGAGTATGCTGAAAGTCGTGCTGGCAAAAGAATCTCAACAGCACAGCTCATATCTTGCTTTAGCATTTCATCTAGCTTAGTCAAAATGTAAAAATAGAGCCCATGTCCAGCCACTGAATCTGGCGTTTTCTTTAAAGTCTTTTCAAAGTAGTAGTCTTGATGTGGGTCTTTTCGCATGAGAACAACATGATGATCAGGATCCACAATACAACGCGCAATGAAATCGTCAGCATACCGCTTAAAAAACATATTCGGCAGAAATTCATTGAAGTGAAAGTAGCTTTCTAAAAACCCGACAAGTTTGTCACTTGGGTTGTAGTAGGTAGTTCGAATTTTATCGATATGGTCATTGTCAAACATCACTTGGTGCTTTTCGCGAAAAAGAAGGTTGCCCTTGGCATCGTAAGCATCCCCATAAAATTCTTTGTGCATCCCCCAAAGAAAAAATGGTGCTGCTAAAAGTGCCATGATAATTGCTATCCTTAAGCGCAAAACGCTCATGTTTTACCACACCTTGCTGATTCCAACTTGAAGGGTGATCTTATCTGAAGAAACTTCAGTTTTTCCGCCTCCAAGATCAGGCGCCAAAGGACCGTGAATGGAGTGTTTAAAGCCATAAATGAGGGCTGCATTAATCATTTGGCCGCCAAAATCAAGTGTTGCCCCAAACGTTAAGTGGTGGCGAATTGTTGATGGAAGATAAAGAGCTCCTGCAGCAGCATCGTTTACCTCTTCATCCCAAGGCAATTGACCATAGTTATAACCAGCGCGCAAAGTGATCACATCAGCCAATTGCTGCGTGATCCCAACCTTATAGACCGTTGTCGAATGCCATTCAAAACTCGCTCCATCACTGGCACCATGAGGCTTAGGGTCCGAAAATTTAAATACGGGATTTCCAAAAGCTTCTGCACTGCGGTTGTAAATGCGCCCAATGTCAAATGCAATTGTCGTTTGACGGAAAGGTTTCACACTGATTCCACCAATCAAATACGCTGGAAGATCCGCGCGTCCATGTGGTGAAATCAACCCTTTGTAACTATCAAATGAACTCATCCAAGTCTTCGACTTGTAGGCAACTCCACCTGTCAACCAGGGACGAAACTCCCATAAGTAACCGACACGCACAGCCCAACCAAATGTGTAATCCCACCCTTTATTCGTCACATTATTTGGGTAAGCTGTTCCTCCTAACAGTCCTCCTTGATTCTGCAGACCTTGCATCCCAGAGACTTTAAGACGCGCAGGAGTTAAATCCACTCCGACACCGATAAAATGCTTTCCTAAAAAGTCATGTTTGAAAAATTCAAGAGCAAAAGTTGGGGTGATGGCAAGATACATCACATCAATGTGGAAAGGTTGGTCGCTTGGAGGATAAAACGGATCATTTTTATTCCATGTCGTGACGCCACCAGCTTGTGGAGCAATCAACAGTCCCATTGCAAAACGGTTATCAAAAAATGTCCAACTCAGACCTCCCTCAGCTGACATCATGTTTTTATTACGTGAAATTTCAATGTCTTCATGAGGAATGAAGAGACTGCCCCGAATTTTTCCGATCCGAGTTCCTCTCAAATACTCGAGATTCATATCCATCCGTTTCCCGACAGAAACAAGGTTTGCGGGATTCGTCATGGCACTCAAAGTATCTTGAGGAAATCCTGCAGCCACTCCTCCGATCCCTTTCGCTGGTGTTCCATATCCAATGCGATAGAGTCCATTAAGTCCAAAAAGGGAGAAACATGGAATAAATGATAGACAAATTAAGAATAGAGCTCTTCTCATACAATAACTTTTTAGTTAGCGCTATTAAGGGCCCAATCGTATTTCAGATAACCCGTCTTATAGCTGAGTTCCTGTTGTGTTATATACTTGTTACTTTCTAGCCATTCTTTTACGGATGGTGAAAAGTCTTCACTATACCACTTAAAAATTTTTGATAAATAGATTTTTTCATTTCCTTCAGCAATATTCATCCCTTTCGTCTTGTTACTTAAAAACGCCTGGGTTTGATGGTCAAGTTGCTCGTCCAAATGCTCGCCTCGATAGGCATAGTTAGCTAAATCCGGACAAGAAAGAGATGCGCAATTGACTGCAAAGTGGATGCGAGGCTCGTTAAATCTCGCGCGAATTGTGTCGTGCTCAATCTCGTCAAGAGAGTATTTTTTTCCCGAGACAACACCGATCTTCTTTTTCCAAATACTACTAAATGCAGAGTCCAAATCTTTAATCGATTTTAGCTTTGGGTTTTCAACGATGATTTTCATACACAACACATTGTAGGCATTAATCCACATCGCCAATTGGTCTTTTTTATCAGGAAGTGTCTCAAAAGAAGGAAGTCGTGCTAAGTCGTAAATTACTTTGCGAAAATCAGTGTCGCCGCGTAAACCATTATAGTCGACGAGGGTTGTGTAGATGCCTCGTTTTTTTCCTTTCACAACATACTTCTGCAATAGAGGTTGATAGAGATCTAACCATTCTTGAAACACATCAGATGCATAACTTGAGCTAAAGCAAAAGAGAAGTGCTACAGTTAAAAAAGTCGATCTAATCCTGCATAATATCATAGGTTCCATCCCCAAAATTTGAGAAAACGTACAAAGTTCCACATATCGGACTCTTGCCGATAGGCGACATTTAGACTGGTATAAAAACGCGCGTGAAGTTCACGGCTAGGCGCATATTTCTTATCAACACCGACGTTCATATCAAACGCCCAAGGGCTAATAAAGAGAAACTCAAAGGGCTTAAGAGCGTTACGGACAAACCCCTTGTTCAAGCCTGTATAGTAGAGAGAAGCTTCTTCATCTTCACCCACAATTGTCAAGTGTTCAAGCTGCTGAATTGGGACCATTTCCATTTTTACAATGTCAAACTTCTGCTCAACTTGGTCTTTTTTTTCGATGAATACATCGCTTACTCGATGTGTTTCTTTTCGCAAATAAATCGTGGGGTGGTAGCCATCCCCATCGGGGTAGTTCAAAATTCCTGCCAGCTTCTCCCCATACCGATAATTAGGTTCAGGTTTCCAATCGATTGGAAACGCTCCTTTCTCAAGATGGTTTGTGGGAATGATCGAAATGTAGCAACCACAAGAGTGCACTGTCGTGACCAAAACAGGCAGATTTTTGCTATCGAGGGTCACCACAACAAGTAGCCCGACATTTTTTCCTGCGGCAACATGAAAGGGCATCAGCATGTAGGGAACTTTTTCAAAATGAACACGGTAAATGAGATTGGTGTAAGTCCCTCTTTCCGTCATAAACGTCCGTTTTTGCGTGTAAATCTTCGCAGAAGAGGGATCGACATACGCTTCAAGTTTGTCTTGAACAACACGCTTAATTTTTGGTTCACCGATTTTATTGTAGCTTTTGTTTTCCTCCTCAATCACAAACATCGGGCAATGTTCAGTAAAAAGTTCTCGATCTTCTTTTGGCGTTTCAATTTTCGAATTTGAGACCAGGGTCGAACCGACATACGCCCTTGATTGATCAAGCGACAATGATTTGGGTTCATGTGCACAGGACGTAAAAAGAAAAACGGCTGCAACAAGTAAAAGTGAACGTAACAATGTAAACCTTTCTTTAGAGAAAATCTCATCAATAAAAAGAAAAGTTTATTTTGTCAAAGAAGTTGTTTCAGAGATCTCACTCCAAAATAAGCTGTTGGAAGACCAATCAATAGATACATAAACCAATATTGTGAACTCCACTGAAGGTTCACCACTCCATCTTTTGAAAAAAACAGAATGAGTAATCCTAATAGAGAAAGATTAATGCCGACAGACAAAAGAAGAAGCGGCAAAACGCCTCCGCGTTCACTCCCTTTTTCTTCTATGACTGCTTCAGGTTGTGGCTGTGGTGGTGGTGGTTCTTTGGGCTCAGGAGGATCATAGGTTTGAAACAAGGGATCTTCTTTCGGAGGAGTCACCTGCTTAAAAGAAGGTTCTTCCCGCTCATCGGGAACACCAAGCCCTTGTTTATTTCGAACAGAATAAGGAGGTTTGTAAAGGGAAGCCAAACTTTCCTCGAGCGATTGCGTGGAAAAGCGCTCGTCCTGCCTAGGCTGTTCTTCTTTGGGTTCAATAGTAGAAGTTAAAAGATCTGTTCCACAAAAAGGACAATACGTTGCGTCATAGCTCACATCTGCTTCGCAACTCCAGCAGACTTTTGTCCGGTCGACTTGTTTCATATTGATCTCCTGCTTCGCACTACTTTTCTCATTCTACAAATTTCCTTTTTGATGCGAAAGGAAAAAACATCCTTTCATCACTTGTGGGGAACTGAAAAAAAAGGTAAAATGGATCTACTACGTAAAAAATATTTATGGGTAAGGAGCATCCATGGCCGAAAAACAAAAATTTGACATTGCTGTTATCGGAGCAGGACCTGGCGGATATGTTGCAGCGATTAAAGCTGCTCAAATGGGACGCAAGGTCGCACTCATCGAAAAACAATACCTTGGCGGAACTTGTCTCAACGTTGGATGTATCCCTTCAAAAGCCCTTCTATCAAACGCCCAAACTTTGCAAACCATCAAACACGCAGAAGACTTTGGGATTGAAGTCGGCAAGGTTTCGTTTGACTACTCAAAAATGAAAAACCGAAAAGATCAAGTTGTTGATAAAATTCGCTCGAGTTTAGGTGGTCTGATCAAGTCAAATGGGATCACGATTTTTAACGGACATGCTGAATTTACAGCGCCAAATGAACTCAAGGTACGCGGCGAAGACAATGCAATGATTCAAGCAGATAAGATCATCATTGCAACAGGTTCTGAACCTGTCGACATTCCAGCTTTTCCGTGTGATCACAAACTCATTCGCAACTCCACATCAATTTTAGAATTAACTGAGCTGCCAAAATCCATTGCAATCATTGGGGGTGGCTATATTGGATGCGAATTCGCCTCTCTTTTTGTAGAGCTCGGCGTTAAAGTCACCATCATCGAAGCGTTATCTTCCATCGTCGAAGCCCAAGGAAAAGTGATTTCCGAGCACTTAACCAAAGCATTTAAAGCGCAAGGCATCGACATCAAAACAAGTACAGCCGTTGAAAAAATCGACAAGAAAAAAGACGGCGTCGTGATCCACCTCAAAGGAGGCGACAAATTAGAAAGTGACATGGCCGTTGTTTCTGTTGGTCGGCGACTCAACTCTGAAGGGCTCGGACTTGAAAAAGCTGGCGTAGCCGTAGGCCCACGTGGCGCAATCGAAGTCAATGACAAGCTTGAAACAAGTGTTCCTGGAATATATGCAATTGGCGACATCACAGCCATCGCAATGCTTGCACATGTTGCTTCTCACCAAGGACTCGTCGCAGCAGCAAACGCGTGTGGCCAAGAAGCGAGAATGCACTACAGGGCGATTCCTGCGGTGATCTTTACAAGCCCTGAAATTGCAACTGTCGGAGTCACTGCTGAGCAGGCTTTAGAAGAAGGAGCCCAAATCAGTGTGGGAACCTATCCTTTCCAAGCTCTGGGTAAATCGATTGCTACAAATGCAGTCGAAGGATTTGCTCAAGTCATCTCAGACAAGAAAACTGGTGAGATTTTGGGAGCGCAAGTCGTTGGCCATGAAGCCTCTGTTTTAATTGCTGAGATGGCACTTGCGATAAACAACGAACTCACACTAGACTGCGTCATAGATACCATTCATGCGCACCCAACGGTGCCAGAGGCATGGCTTGAAGCGGCTCTCCTTGCAAATGAGACGCCCATTCACTTTCCGCCGAAGATTGGAAAACGGTAACGATGACAACAAACGAGCTTTTTGATAACCGGCCTAAAAACCGGAAAATCAATCGCCTTCCAGAAAATCCTCAGGAAACGTCTAAAGGACGCTTTCCTAGTTGGCTGCACCGCAAACTTCCCCGCGGAAGCGCCCTTGTTGAAACCAATAAGGTCCTGAAAAAAAATGGATTAAACACCGTTTGCGAAGAAGCGAAATGCCCCAACCGACTCGAGTGTTATTCGAATCATACCGCTACCTTCTTAGCACTTGGAAAAGCCTGCACCCGCGCCTGTGGTTTTTGCGATATCGACTTTTCTAAAAACCCCAAGCTTCCCGAAAAAGACGAACCCGAAAGGATTGCACAATCTGTTCTAGAGCTGGGACTTGAACATGTCGTCATCACAATGGTAGCACGCGACGACCTCGCCGATCAGGGAGCTTCTCACATAGCTGAAATCATCCATGCTATTCGAGCTAAAAAACCTTCAAGCACTATTGAGGTACTGACATCTGACTTTTCAGGAGACGAAAAGGCTCTTGATCTTGTCATTGAAGCCCAGCCTGAAATCTTTAACCATAATATCGAAACAGTGCGCCGGCTCACTCCACGTGTCCGTCATAAGGCACTGTATGATCGCACACTTTGCGTTCTTCGCTATGTCAAAGGAAAAGTCCCCTTTGTGAAGTCGGGAATCATGGTTGGACTAGGAGAACGTGCTGAAGAAGTCGAAGAAACGATTGACGAACTCTATGGAGCAGGGTGCGACATCATTACTATAGGGCAATACCTGCAACCCAACCACAATAAAATCACTGTGAAATCCTTCGTGACGCCAGAGCAATTTAAGGCTTACGAAAACTATGGACACCGGATTGGGGTGAAGTACATGTACTCGGGTCCGTTTGTGCGCTCTAGTTACAACGCGCGCTTACTCAAAGACAAAGTATTTCAACAAGAAGAGACAAATTAATGGAAGCACCTCATACTCCTGTGATCGATGCAATTGATATGGAAATTCTGATGCATCGTGATGCCCATTTTGGAGGCAACTTCGAAGTCATGATTGAGTATTATGAACAAAATGGTGTGGGAGTCATGCCCGACTTTGAAGTTCAGCAAATTAAACAGTTGCAAAACTTAGAGCACGAGCTGCAGCAAAATCTTTCAGATCTCTACCTCCCCGAACCTGCAAAAAAAATTGTCGATGATAGTCAAAAGCTCTATCAATCTCTTCGTGATGTCTATTCAGGAGATGCAGAAGATAAAATGTCGATTCTTATCAGCGACCTCATTCTTTCCGAAGAAATGACACCCCAAGCTGAGATTGAAGCAATCGTCGACCAAAAAGAAGTTGCTGTTCCCGCCCTGATTCACCTTCTCTCCTCTCCTTCTTTCTACGAACCCATTTTTCCAGGTTATGGGAGAGCTCCCATTTTTGCAGCTAAATGTCTGGGCCTTATTCAAGATGAAAGGGCTATCCCTCCCCTTTTTGAAGCAATTGGCCAAGAAAACTTCTTCACGGATGAAGAAATCATCTACGCTCTGCGCGCCTTTGGAAATCAAGGAAAAGCCTTCTTGATCGACCGACTCAAGGCTAAGCCCTTATCTAAGGATAACGAACATGCAGCAATCGCCCTAAGCTCTTTTCCCGAAGATGAAGACATCGCCAAAAGTGCGCTCGAAGTGTTGCAATATGATGAAATTTTAAAACGTCCAACCTTAGCCACTTACTTGATCTTTGCTTGCCACGATTTGACTGATGTCAATGATCAACAAGCGTTTATCAACGTCTCTAAAAAAGAAGGCCTCTCCAAAACCCTACTTGATGAAATGCAAATCATCATCAGGAACTGGAAAAAAACAACTTAGGCGACTTTTTTTATAAATATTCCATTCTGTATTGATTTATCTTTATTTCTTAAATATAAAGCGAATTAGGAGAAGTTAATTATAAGACATAATTAACTCGTAATTAATTCACGCTTAATCGATTTTGTAATGGTCAATACGAGAAAAAAACGCTCAGACCCTACGGCCCGAGTTGCTTGCATCATTTTAGCCGGAGGCCAAGGAACGCGCCTCTATCCACTGACTTCATCGCGGTGTAAACCCGCCGTAAGCTTTGGTGGAAGATACCGCCTGATCGATATTCCGATTTCCAACTCCCTTAACTCCAACATGAACAACATCTTTGTCATCTCACAGTACTTTTCTTCAGGCCTCAACCAACATATTAAAGACACCTATCAGCTCGACCAATTTCAAGGAGGTTCGTTAACCCTCCTGAATCCAGAAGAGCGCCCTGGCGAAGAAAAAATCTGGTATGATGGAACAGCCGATGCCGTCCGTAAAAACCTCGAGCATTTGACCAAACTCCCCATTGATTACTTTCTGATCCTTTCAGGAGACCAGCTTTACAACATGGATTTAGAAGCAATGGTCGCCTTTGCAAGAGAAAAAGACGCCGATCTCACAATTGCCGCTCTTCCCGTTTCAGAAGCCGATGCCCCACGCTTAGGGCTACTCAATATTGACGACGACGCAACCATTATCGATTTCCACGAAAAACCTAAAGATCCAGCAATTCTCGATCGCTTCCAACTCTCTGACGCCTTTATAAAAGCGCAAGAGATCAAAGGAATTGAGCCACCATGTTTTCTCGCTTCGATGGGGATATATGTCTTTAAGAAGGATGTTCTCATCAAACTTCTTCAAGATGATCCGGGTGAAGATTTCGGAAAGCACCTAATTCCAACCCAACTTAAACAGGGTAAAGCTAGTGCTTTTCTGCACCAAGGTTATTGGGAAGATATCGGAACCATTTCCTCATTTTATCAAGCCAACATGGCTCTGACAACTTGCAGCCTCGGACTCGATTTCTACAATGAAGTGCTTCCAATTTACGCACATAATCATTACTTGCCAGGCGCACGCCTAGCCGCATCCAAGATTCAGCATTCAATTGTCTGCGATGGTTCGATTATCGAAGCCGATGAAATCGTCAACAGCGTCATCGGAGTGCGGTCTGTGATTGAAACCGGAACCATCATTCATGAGTCGATTCTCCTTGGAAACGCATATTACACCGCAACAACCCCCGACGATCCAGTAAAATTTCATGTTGGGAAAAACTGCACGATTAAGAAGGCCATAATCGATGAAAATGTGATCATTGGTAACAACGTCACCCTCACCAACGAGAAAAACCTCGATACCTATGATGGGGACGGAGTTTTCATCCGAGACGGCGTCATCATCGTCACCAGCGGAGCCCACATCCCCGACAACTTCGTCCTTTAAACCCTCTATTGATAGACTTTCTCTTTCAAATTCTTTCTTTTTTACATCGGATTTAAAACATTGTACGTTGACTTAGTCCTGAGGTTTGTTTTGACCCTTCCTCAAATATTCCCAGTAAGAGGTCGGAATGTCCATCGCACGCTGCGTGGCCTCCCTTGCATCCATTCGCTCAAACCAAGCTTGGAGATATTCTAAGCCATCAATTGGAATATTTGCCTTAGAATAGGCCCGCGCCCACGGATATGTTGCAATATCAGCAATGGTAAATTCATTATTCACGAGATAGGTACGGCCTTCAAGATGGGTATTTAAAACTTCAAACAAGCGACGGCTCTCATCCACATAGCGCTTGATTGCAAATGGATTGTTCCCCCCGTTTTTTGGAGCAATATGTTGGAAATACATGGCTTGCCCCATCATAGGACCAATACCAGACATTTGAAACATCAGCCATTGGAGCGTGCGGGATTTTTCATTTGTTTCAGCTGGCAAGAACTTCCCATATTTTTCAGCTATGTACCATAGAATCGCACCTGATTCAAAGACAACAAAGTCATTGTTTGAACGGTCAACAATTGTTGGAATCCTGCCGTTTGGGTTAAGAGCCATATAATCCTTGGATTTTTGCTCCATTTTTGAGAAATCAATTACAGTCAGATCGTATTCGATATTTGCTTCTTCTAGAAAAATAACAGGCTTCCAGCCATTCACGGCGGTTGCAGTGTACAGGTGAATATCCTTTTTCAAGCTCATGAATTTCCTTCTACCGTTCAATACTCAAAATCATTTTTATTAAGCCATAGCAAGTAAAAGTCAACCATTGCCACTAATAAAAACATTAGCATCGTCACCAGCGGAGCCCACATCCCCGACAACTTTAAACTATAAACTAACCCCGCATCTTTATTATAAATTTACAATTTTCCATAAAAAATTAACTATCTTTATTTTAATACCCAAAAATATTGAAAAAAACACCCTCCCCGTGATTACAATAGACTCGCGAGGGAAGAAAAAGATCTTTATCTCGAGGGATTAGACTGCAGACTCTAGAAATATATAACGATGGAGTAAGCTTATGTCTTCTGAGATCAATCAAAACTTTATCAACAACTCCCATTTATTCTCTATGGGAGCAGTGGTTCTGCCGATTCTTGCGACTTATCTCGATCCAGATGAAAAATACATCTATCACGAAACGATTGACAAAATAGCTAAGCCTGCAATGTATATTGGAAGTGCTTTAGATTTTTATCTTCGCGCAACTTCCCCAGCACCTTTTGCTTTTAATATTTCAAGTTTTGTTCTTTCAAAATCACTGTTTTTCACAGCAAAACATCTTTACTGCAATCATATCGACTCGATCAAAGAACGTTGCAAGTTCATGGAAAACACACCCGGTCTTCGAGAGATCAACGAATTTGCCACAAAACATCTCTCCGCTAAGTGCATTTGGGACTTTGCTAATTATTGGTTTGATGCGTTCACTTCAATTTGGTTTTTCAAATCCTTGCTCAATGAGCATACACCTGAAAGCTCCCCTCAAATCTCACTCCCCTTCTGTGCCGTAGGAGCTCTTGCTTCCAATATACTGATTCATAAATCTGTTGAAGTTTTAGACCCGAAGCGCAAGTGGGCCCAGCAAGAAGTCTTAGATGATTTAAGTTGCACAGTGCAAAATACATTTATGACTCTTCTTTCTTGCGGAGCTTTACTGACATTATTGCCACCCGGAACAGACACAGCGCTGCCCATTACACCAATCTATTGAAATAGGTGTTGACCTAATTAATTGAGAAAAGCTGGGTTACTCATTAAAAAAGCCCCAAACAAAGTTTGATTTATTAAAAAAGGAGAATTCATGAGCACACAAATCAATCACCCTCTAGACAACTTATTAGTTACACATGCCCCTCTTTTATCTTTTGGGGCTTTGGCTTGTTTATCGTTAACTTCTCAGGTTGACCCAAAGGAAAAATTTCTTAATCATAA
The DNA here is from genome assembly GCF_965215465.1 of Simkania sp. Classification (GTDB taxonomy): domain Bacteria; phylum Chlamydiota; class Chlamydiia; order Chlamydiales; family Simkaniaceae; genus Simkania. The sequence goes on from NZ_OZ244056.1 coordinate 2,380,388, forward strand.
GAAAGTGGACACACTCGCGTTGGCCATTATTGGCGCCAGCACTGCTATCTCTCTTTGTCATTTCGCCACTGCCCTAGATATAACAACGACTATTCCAACCTATTTATTTTTAAATTTAACTTTCTTTTAGCAAAAACTATCGCTCCGCGTATCCTATCTCTGATTACACCAGAAAAATCTAGTATCTACACAGAAAAAGCTCTTGAAATTCTAACTAACTTGGGGTCATGGTTCGGGCATGTCTTGAACAAGGGTGAGGATATACTACTCATTAAATACTTAATTACAGCTCATCAAGAAGGCAATGCTCCTAATATTTCTCCGCTTCTTTGTTTCATTGGTTATGGATTTTCTACTTTAGAAAAACCAGTACAATCATACGGAAAAATTTTGAGTCAAAACTACAATTTGATCGACCAAAAAGTCTTAAAAGATATCGATCACACCATCCAATCGATCTTCTTTACATTCATGACTTGTGGAGCTTTCTTGCATTTGCTTCCAGGAAAGCAAATTGAGGCAACCCTAGTACCTACTCATTTAATCCACTGAAATAGGTGTTGACCGATTAAGTAGATTCGGTTTTGATCATAGGGCATATGACGATTTGGGTTTTATCAGACTTACACCTCGCAATTTCAGTACCAGAAAAAACCATGGAAGTCTTCGGCTTGCCATGGAAAGACTACACGCAGCGCATTGAACATCACTGGAAAGAAGCTGTTGGGCCTGACGATTTAGTTCTCATTCCAGGAGACATCTGTTGGGCTCATAAGATGGAAGAAGCCATGGTCGATCTGAAGTGGATCGATGCATTGCCTGGAACAAAAGTCATTCTTAAGGGAAACCACGACTATTGGTGGCCCTCGGGAAAACGACTGAAGGAAATGCTGCCCCCTTCGATTCACTATGTCTACAATAATGTGTTCAACTGGAATGGCGTTTCCATTGGTGGCACGCGGCTATGGGATTCGAGTGAGTATAATTTCGATGAGATCATTGAGCAAATTGAAAACCCGTTTGAAAAGAAAAAAACGGAGGAAGAAATTGCTGAAGAAAAGAAGCAAGCGGTTAAAATTTTTGACCGGGAACTCGAACGGCTCAAACTTAGCCTGTCTCAACTCGATCAAAACGCGAAGTTGCGCATTGCCATGACGCATTACCCGCCCATTAGTCATGATCTCAAGGACTCGCGCGCTTCAAAAATTTTAGAAACATACAAGGTGAACTATTGTGTGTTTGGCCATTTGCACAATGTGAAAAAAGAGGCTCCAATCTTTGGAGAGAAAAATCAAATCTTATACGTATTTGCTTCAGCAGATTATTTGGGATTTGATCCCCTTATGCTGGCGACAGTGTGAGCATGTGTTTGAGATGCAGGAATATCTCGTCATCAGGATCGATAGGGTGAGAAGGATCCTTGCTTTGACGGTCTTCTAAAATTTGCCGGACGACTTTTTCTTCTTTTTCTTTATCAAGGTAATCAAAATAGTCTTGGATCACGTTCAAGAGCTCACGCAAGTCATCTTCTGTTTCGAGATTTTCGACGGCCATATTAAACGACGTCATAAATTGCTCATTTTCTCCAATAAAAACGAGGAAATGCATGAGCTCAAAAAGAAGATGGATGTCGTTGTCTTCCCTTAGTGTTTCAAGCAGCCGTGCTGCCATAATGTTTGCCTCATCAACGTCCGCTGCAGCCATGACGCGAATCCTTAAGAAGTCAAACCAACGCTTGTTTTGAATGTAAGGATAAAAACCTTCGAGTAGTTCTGACGCATACAAGTCATTTTCAACGTCGAGTTGGTGCGCTACATATTCATAAATGAACACCTCTAAGTCGTGGCAAGAAAAGCGGGATAGCATTTCAAACCCTTCTTCAGCATCTCCACCTTCGTCGACATTGTCATCGAGAATTTTCTGCAAACTTACAAGCGCAGCTTGCAAGTCTTCTTCATGCTCCAACTCTCCATCTTCGTATTCTTCAATTAAGTGATCGATTTCATCGCAAAAAAGTGAGAGAGATTGCTTATGAGGAGAAAGACGGCGCCAAATTTCAAAAAGACAGAGAAAAATCTGCTCATGCGTCGCAAAGTCTTTTTCAAGATAGAGCACATCGGTTAAATCTTCTGGAGAATCGCTCTCTTCAATGTAGAGAACAAAATGGTCTTCATCGAGGAAAATCTGAAAGTTCTCTAAGCGAGAAAATAACTCTTCAAGAGAGAGATTCCGATAATCCTCAACTTGCCAAGCTTCCACTTCCAGCTGGGGATTTCTTTTCAAATTCATTTGAAGAAGGTTATAAAGTGCCCGACCTTTATATGCCATAAAAGCAAATTCTCTCAGTATCCGTTATAATTTAACCAATTAATACAAAATATTAATTAATAAAATAAAAAATATGCTGCAGGAGTTAATTTTAACTTATTTGAAAGATATACGTCAAACCTAAGTTGCGATTTAGTTATTTCTTATTCATGGCTTATTTTAATTTTTTTTTACGACAGAGAACACAGAGTGAGGATTCATTAGATTTTCTCTGTGCCCTCCGTGTTCTCTGTGGTGGAAGAAAGTATGAGAGAAAGTGAGATGAAAATAGGTGGCAACTAAGCTCTTGCCTAGTTTAAACTTGTCTCTATGAAAAAGCGGCCGTTTATTTTATTGGAACTTTTTATTGCTCTAGCACTTGTTGCATTGTTCTCCTTGCCGCTAGTGCATGGACAGTTTTTCTATGCACGTGAGCAAAAAAAACGCCTGCTTGAAATCGAAAAAGAACTGAAAGCAGAAGAGTGTTTTTACAGAGTTTGCGAAAAACTGACAGCTAAACACCCTCTCCATAAAATCTCCGGTAAAAGCGTCAACGATCCCTTTTCATTCGACGATAACAAGATCTCATTTGATTTTGGGCTCCTTGGAAAGCAAACCTACTATTGGCACTATCATCTTTATTCCAACGTGGCCCAAGAAAAAGACTGCCGTAAATTGCGCATCAAAATTTGTTTTCTCGAAAAACGGAATGAGAAATGTGAAACATCGGCAAAATTTGCCGATGCGGAGTACGGCTTCATTCTAACAACTAGAGAGTGTCGTCTCGAGACGACACTCTCTAAAGACGCATCAAAAAAGTAGAAGAAAAATCGATGTAATGGCAAAACAAAAATTTAAACTATAGCTTTGTTTTGCACATGAAAGATCACCTTGCGGACTTCAAACCTTTTGTAGCTTCTTCTGAGCGTCAAAAAGAGTTTTCATGGCGTGCTATTTTTCTCGGAATCATTCTCAGCATCTTTTTTGCGATTGGCAATGCTTATCTTGGATTGAAGGTAGGGATGACCATTTCCGCTTCTATTCCAGCAGCAGTCATGTCTATGGCCATTTTACGCTCGTTTTTTCGGAATGTGACGATCTTAGAAAATAACATCGTGCAAACCGTGGCAGCTGTTGGTGAAGGATTAGCAGCGGGAGTGATCTTCACGATTCCAGCCCTTTTTATTCTTGGAGACAGACCCCCTGTACTCAACATCTTTTTGATTTCAGTTTTAGGAGGAATTCTCGGGGTCCTATTCATGATCCCTATGCGCCGCTACATCATTGTTCAAGAACATGGAGTCCTCCCCTTTCCCGAAGGAACTGCTTGCGCCGAAATTTTAAAAGCAGGTGAAAAAAGTCAACCGAACGCCATTCTCGCTCTCTGGGGTATCATCATTGGAGCGGTTTACAAAACCCTCAATGGAGCCTTTTATCTTTGGAATGAAACGATGAACTTCGTCATCAAGCCGTACGAAAAAGCTGTCTTTGGCATGGACGGCACTCCTGCATTACTTGGTGTCGGTTATATCATTGGGCCACGCATCTCAGCTGTCTTATTTGCAGGTGGAGCTCTTGGCTGGTGGGTATTAATTCCTCTTATCAAGATGTTTGGAGAAGGGATGACCGCAGTCTTTCCAGCAACAACTCCCATCTCTCAAATGACCTCCGAAGATATCTGGTCGAATTACATTCGGTACATCGGTGCAGGAGCTGTAGCTGCAGGAGGACTGATCACCCTGTTTCGCATCATTCCTGTGATCCGCCGTACCATGATCGAAATGTTCCGAGAAATCTTCCACCTCTTCAAAAGGAAAAAAAGAGACGTGGAACGGACCGATCACGACATTTCTCTTTCCTATCTTTTGCTTGGATCACTAGCGATCATCATTGCGCTTTGGGCTTTTCCAGGATTCCACTTGAATATTGTCACCATTATTCTCTTAGTGGTTTTAGGGTTTTTCTTTGTCGCCGTCACTTCCATCACGGTCGGGATTGTTGGTAGTTCATCGAGTCCTGTTTCGGGAATGACAATCACAACCCTTCTGATCACATGTCTCATTCTACTAGGATTAGGATGGACCTCACGTGTCTATCTCTTAGGAGCCATTACGATGAGTGCCGTTGCCAATATCGCCATTGCCCTTGGATCGACGACGTCTCAAGACCTGAAAACCGGATTCTTGCTCGGAGCAACTCCCCGCTCTCAGCAAATCGCTGAAATTATCGGCCTCCTTCTACCGGCAATTGCGATCGGATTTACCGTTTACCTTCTCGATGATGCCTATAAATTCGGAAGCACCAAACTCCCAGCTCCACAAGCCACGCTGATGGCGCTGATTGCAAAGGGAGTCATCCAGCAGCAGCTTCCGCTTACCTTAGTGATCATTGGCGTCGTGCTTGGATTTCTCGTCTACTTCATGCGAGTTTCCGTCCTTGCTTTCGCAATAGGACTTTATCTTCCCATTTCACTCAGTACAAGTGTCATGTTTGGTGGGCTTGTTCACTTAATTTTTGAGCATTTTTCTCGAGATGAAAAATCTCTAGGACGAGGCGTTCTCTTAGCTTCCGGACTCGTTGCAGGAGATGCTTGTATGGGAGTGATTGTCGCTCTGATGGCTGTCCTTGGTTGGATCCCCGCCTCTAAATCGGGTTTACTCAACGATTGGTTTAGTTTAGCTTTCTTCATCGTCCTCAGCCTCTTCCTGGGCTTCATGTCTTACAAAAAATTTAAAGCTAAGTAGAAAAACCCTTTAGCTTTTATCATAGGAGCCATGAAGAAACGATCGTTAACCCTGATTGAAATCATGATCGCCCTTGGAATCGTCAGCTTACTACTTGCTGTCATGTTTCCCCATTTTCGAGAAACAATGCGCATGAAAAAGCAAATCGAAATCGAAAAGTCTTACGTCTTTGCGAAAGCTCATGTCCAAGAAAGGCTTGCCACCTTGTTTTCTAAAACCACGCACTACTTCAAGACCATTCAGGAAAAAGATGAGATATTAGAGCTGCAGTTCAAATTTGACAATGGATATGACGATGACAAAAACTTCCGAGGAGACGTGACTGGTTATCTTTGGTGCGACAAAGGAACGCTCCGCCTTAAAATTTCCGGAAAAAAAGAGGCGGTGCGTGAAGAAATACTTCTTGAAGGAGTTAAAAATGCTTGGTTTGATTTCACGAGCGTTAAAGAAGGCAAATTCGACACCTCTTCTACTTGGGAAAAAGGAGGCATTCCGCTCTTTTTTGTTTTAAATGTGAGTTTTCAAGGTAAAAAAGAAGATGCATTTTACTTTCGCCTCAATACGAAAAATCGTTTAGAGTACCCCGGCTTATGAATATTCTTCCGCTTGTGATCACCTTTCTTCTGATCTTTGGTGCGATTTCGATTTCATTTGTTGCGAGCCAGGCAGGAGACAAAACAGAAGGACTCGCCTACCAAGGTCGCATCCGCGCCATTAGACAAGCCTATAACGAAGTCGAAGAAGACATGTACGATCAGCTCAAAACGTCTGATGGCCCCAGGAAAACATCAGCCCAAACTTCATCTAGTACGAATGAAAATACTCCTGAAGAAAAACCTTACTTTCGTCTGACGCGTATGGGCTCTAAACATGGTGCGCTTAACTTAGCTCTCCTAACAGAAAAAAATCTCGACAATGAATGGCTTAGGGAAAAAGCCATCCAGTATCTCGAAGAGGTTTACCAAGACGCCTCGTTTGTTCAAGAACTCAAAAACCCGAAGTGGGCAAGTGAACTTCTCGATTATTTTGTCGTCGCGCAAAAAAAAGCTCTAAAAGAAACTCAACAGTTTGTCCCACTTGAAAAGCTCGTTCCTGAAGGGCCTCTTCAGGAATTTTATCCCAAACTCATTCGGGGAACAAATAGTTTTGATCCGATTCAAGGGAAAGGTTACCTTCCACTTGAGCGGTGCATCACCTTTAGTAAGCGGCACCCCAAACCGATCAACTTCCACTTTGCAAACCCTAAGTTACTCACGGTTTTTTTAGGAGCCGAAACAACAGAGAAGATTATGCGCTTAGAGTGGCCAGGAGGGCATCCGAGAAAAGAAGTTCGCAGCTTAAAAGGCTATGCGCTCACAACTGAAGAGTTAAAAACCCTCCTAGGAGAGCGATTTGACGAGCGGATACAGCGGGTATTTGATGGGGAGTACCACGTGAAGGGCAAATTTTCCAAGCAGTCTGTCGACCCAAAAACTTTTATTTCAGCTCAAGTCGTCGAAGAGTCAAGCCCAGAGTAATGCATCACTGTTTGCAAAGCTTTGTGAAAGGTCATGAGAAACTCTGTTCCCTCTCCTTCTTTTGAGGACACTTTAATGCTCCCTTCATGCTTATTCACAATGGTTTTAACGATCGATAGGCCAAGCCCTGCTCCGCCAAGACGGCGTGAATGGGACTTGTTCACTGTGTAAAATCGCTCAAAAATGCGAGAGACATCTGCTTCAGGAATCCCCATTCCCTTATCGGCAACAGAGAGTCGCACTTCTTCTGGTCGATCTTCAATCGTGATGGTCAAATCTGCAGGCTCTGTTGAATACTTCACCCCATTCTCAAGTAAGTTCATGAGAGCAAGCTCTAAGAGATCCGGATCAGCTGGAATGGAAATGATTTCCTTATTTTGAAGTGCCTGGATGTTAATATCAGGATGAACCGCAAGGAGCGTATAGATACAATTGTCGACAAGTGCCACGAGATCACATTCCTGCAACCTTGCTTGTGGCAAATAATCGAGATCTGTCAGGGTGAGAAGGTTTTTAACCAGTTGATCCATCCGTTGACAGTTGCGGACAATTTTTTCTGTAAAGTCTTGGAACATCGCCTCAGATACTTCGGGCATTTCGCTTAAGGTTTCCGCAAACCCTTTAATGATGGTGATTGGGGTCCTGAGTTCATGAGATGCATTGGCAACAAAGTCTTTTCCTAGTTGATGCTTTTGATACTGTCCTGAACTATCTTCCAATAAAATCAGAAATCGCCCAATTTCAGGTAGAGGTTTAACGACGAGATCTAACGACTTTTGATCCATTCCTTCAACGCAATAGGAAAATGATTGTTCATGGCCTGTTTCTTTACATCGCTGAAAAAGGCGCTGACATTTTTTGAGAAGCGAGGAGTGCTTCAATTCCTTCAGTTCTTGTCCCACCAGCTTCGACTTCGACAGCTTGAGATACCGCTCAGCTTTTTGGTTAAAGTAGAGGATACGCCCCTTTTCACTTATGAGAATCACCCCAATAGGGAGAGCTTCAAAAAGGTATTGATGTTCTTTTCTTCGTCGCATCCGTTTTGGGTGAATGGATGTCCAAGTTGCCTGAAAAAAGAGAAACACTCCTAAAAAAGTGACAACAAAGACAACGAGAAAAAGGGTCCAATCTTCAAATCCCCCTTTTTTTGCCGGATAAAAACACAAAAAACTTGCGACGATTAGAAGGAATAGAAGCGTAAGAATTTTTTTTGTGTAAGTCATTCCTCAGATGGTACCAGAGGGGGAAATTAATTGCGATTGAGCACCATTTCCCCGTGAATGAGTGAAATAAACACAGAGTTCAGGTTACCTAGTATGACCGCATACTCGCAGCTCGGCTTATCGTCTTGATTCACACGCATGCACACAGAGCAAGACCATCCCTCTTTAGGTGTTGTCAACGCGTGCAGGCTTGCAAAGCTCGTAAAAGTTAAGAGTAAGGCCAAAGTGATCTTCTTCATAACTCTCTCTCCTTTTCTAATCTCGAAAGTCGCCTCTCTAATGACTCAAACCGATTTTTTAGGTTTTCATCATAGGCTTCAAGTTCGAGGAGGCGCCTTTCATGTGCGTCCAATTCTTGTTGGATATCTAATTCTTTATAGAAATTGTTTTTCTTATGCAAGGCTTGATCAAGCAGTTTTTTTACAGTCACTTCGCCTCTCGTATACTTTTCAATCTTGTGTGCAAGTTGTAGCGAGGGCTTTCGTTCCCCCCGAAGAAGTTGATACAAATAGGAGGGAGAAATTCCTAAATCTGCTGCAAATTTTTTAACAGTAAGATTCTTCCTAAATAAGAAATCTTTCATTTCGAAATCCGTACATATGTTCCATCTAGGAATGATAAAAAATTTTAGGCTTTTATTATTGCATAAAATTTATGCAACTTGCACAGGAAGAATATTTGCGAAAGATTTTTACTACAGAAAAGTACAGTTTAGACCATTACGTCTTGTATTATTTTTTCACCCCATAGCTCATAGAGAGAGCTACAAAACTTCTCTATGATCTCTGGGGTAAAACTAATTTGCAGGCTTAAGAAATATAATCCCTTACAGTCGAACGATGCTAGCATACTTCTTCTGTGGTCGACTTTTCGCGAAACTGATCGAGATAAAGAAGCACACTTTTAACGGCTAAAGGAATCAGCATAGCTGTAGTAGCCGCAATAAGTGGGTGAATCCCATATTTTTTCAATCTGCCAAAATCAGAACTCGAGCTTGGATTTGAAGACAAAGCTGATAAAGCATAGGTTGCATCTCCTAGAGCACTAATAAAAGCTGAAGCTTGGAGATAAGAGCCCATTTGTCCTCCCCAATAATGGCCGACAACCAAAGCGGGAATATTTAGAAGTTGCGTCGCAACTGTCCCTGCTGCTGCAACGACAGCTTTGGCATTTTCACTCCCTAAACTCTTGCCCCAATCTGTCAAATAACGGGAACTCTTCCAATGTGTGATGCCGCCAATTAACGGAAAGACCTCAATTGAGGGGTGTGCCTTTTCGAACAAAAGCTCAATTGCAAGATAGTGTCCACTTTCATGAATGAGGACTTGCCTAGTTGCCAGATCAAGACAGGAAAAAGCTAGCGCTGGAGCATAAGAGATATAATCCCATAAATCAGGCATTTCAAGACCACACTCATTGAAAAAAAGATGCATCGTTCTGAAGTAGATATTAATGACTGTGACAGCAACTGGAAGAATCGCCAAAGTGATCAACCCAGCATTTGTCGTGACAAAAAAACTTGTGACTGCGCAAAAAGTGATACCTAGACAGGCATCTCTAATTGCAGGGAGAGCAACTTCCTGGATCATTTTTTCACGATTTGCTTGAACCCACTCAGGAAGTGAAGGAATTTCTTTAGAATTAACGGGTGGAACTAACATACAACACACCTTAAAAAGGTGTTATTATACGAACATATTTAATTAACATAAACCGAACTATTTATTTTAAAAAACTATTAAAATTTATTATTCTGACTTCCTTTAATTGATTTTTTCGTAGCTTGCTCAATGAGTTCTGAAGCATCAAAAAATTCGAAAACCCATTCAATATCTATTGTAAAAAGTAGAAAATCGAAACATTTTTTAGATACTCGAAAAAAGTTTGATGTGTTCATTATTTAACTTAAATTATTAACTGTTAATGAATAAAAATTGTTGTATTAAAAACCGTCCTATACAAAGCGGTAGATTAAAAATTCATTTTGATATTAGTGTGAGCATATAACGTACGAGATTCATATGAAGCCTTACTTATTTGCTTTTCTTATTTCTTCTATTACGGTTTGGGCGCAGCCTTCAGGCTTTGAAAGTATTGAGGGCGGAGCCTCTTACCATATTGACGCGAATGGTGCCCATATCATTCAAAGTGGAAATCAAGCGATTGTACATTGGGATACGTTTTCTCTTGGGAAAGGGGAATTTGCCAAGTTTCTTCAACAAGATGCTCAGTCTGCCATTCTCAATCGTGTAGTAGGAGGCTCACTCAGTAAAATTTACGGACACATTGAATCCAATGGTAAAGTCTTTATCATTAATCGCGCTGGAGTCCTGATTGAGCCTGGAGCAACGATAAATTGCGCGGGTTTTCTTGCTTCCACAGCAAACATCTCAGATGAAGTCTTTCTCAACGGAAAAGAAATGCTCTTTAAAGAGTATGGAGAGGGAGAAATTATTAACCTAGGAACGATTTCTTCTCCAACCGGAGATGTTTTGATCCTTGCCAAGCACGTTGAGAATTTGGGATCCATTTACGCCAAATCTGTTTTTCTTGCCGCAGATACCGAAGTCCTATTAAAGCCAGAAGGACCTGTATTCATTCAGCCCACCTTTGATACAACACTCAAAACAACGGATCCCTATGCCATTGCCATGAAGATGGAAGGAGAAGTGATTGCACAGAAGATCGATAATCAAGGCGGTAAAATTTTTCTTGTTGCGGACAAAGGCAAAACGGAAGTCAATGGCGTTCTTGCGACATCAGGGGGAATGATTCATGTTTTAGGTGAAGATGTCGCCATTTGTGACAAAGCGCAAATTGACGTTTCTTCTGATCATGGAGCAGGAGAAATCCTCATTGGGGGAGATCTCCAAGGAAAAAATCCTCAGATCAAAAATTCCTCGCAGACTATTGCACACAAAGGCGCTGAGATCCACGCCGATAGCTATAATGCAGGTGATGGAGGAAAGATTATTCTTTGGTCTGATGGAGACACTGTTTGCGATGCGACCCTTTCAGCAAAAAGCTATGGAACAACTGGAAATGGAGGCTTTGTTGAGGTCTCAGGAAAAGAAAGCATTGCCATTTCCACTCATCCTGACTTGAGCGCCGAGAACGGGAGCTTTGGAACGTTCCTAATGGATGCAGGCTCTATAATCATTGATCATAGTAACTCAGGCGGTCCTAGCACATATGGAGACCAGTTTATCATCACTCAGCTCCAAAGCTCAAACTACATGCTTGATACTGGTGAAGGAGCTTATTCGCTAACGATCCAAAACCCTGCAACTATTACATGGAGCGAGCCTACCTACCTGGAGCTGATAGCGGGGCGAAACATGATCATGCAGTCAGGAACCACAATCCAAAGTGACTCCACTGCAGGAAACCAAGATGCCATTCGGATGACAGCAAATGCTTCGGGCGCTGGTAATTATATTGGAATCAACATTGAAGGAACTGTTCAGTCTGCAAGTAACGATATCCGAATCACAGGGACTGGAGGAGACGATGCTGGCTCTAGCCAACACGGAGTCTCAATCGTTGGCGGAACCGTTTCCGCAACAGACGCAGGAAATATCATTATAAATGGAACGGGTGGCCCTGGTGCAATTGGAACCGGCAATATAGGAGTTCTTATACTGTCAAATGCAAAAGTCTCTGCTAACTCTGGAATATTTCCCTAACAGGTCGTGGTGGAGCAGATGGAACCGATAACAACTTTGGAATCCAAGTGCGAGATACCGATACAAAAGTTTCTACGGTGGGTGGCAACATCACACTCAATGGAGTAGGTGGCGGCAGTGGAGCGACTAATTATGGAATTGAAACACAGTCTGGCATGATTGACTCTCAGGGGGGAACCATTACTCTCACTGGAACAGGTAGCACTTCTGCGACTGACAGCGGCAATATAGGAATTCTTCTACGGTCAGGTACAGTCATCTCTACCTCTGCTAACCCCGGAAACATTGCCCTAGGCGGGGTTGGCGGAACATCTGGAACTGATAACAACTTTGGAATCCAGTTGCGAGATACCGATACAAAAGTTTCTACGGTGGGTGGCAACATCACACTCAATGGAGTAGGTGGCGGCAGTGGAGCGACTAATTATGGAATTCAAACCCAGACTGGCATCAAGATTGAATCTCAGGGAGGAATCATTCGGCTTGAGGGGACAGCAAGCCCCACGGCTACAGGCGATGGTAATACAGGAATCGAGCTGAGCTCTGCTTCTGTAGTGACGAATACGACTTTTCCTGGATCTATTATTCTTTATGGACTTGCAGGACCTAGTGCAAATAATAACTCCTATGGCGTCTTGCTGTGTGATGCCAATACCATTGTGTCTACTTCCACTGCAGAGATTGAAATCACCGGAGATGGACAAGGGTTGGGAACAGGAAACCATGGTATTTTTCTACAATCTGCTGAAGTCTCTTCGACAGGAGGAGGGATTTTGTTTAACGGAGTAGCCAGTCAATTTGGAACAGGTGATAGCACTATGGGTGTTATCCTCCGCTCTAACTCTATCCTCTCAAACACCACCGGTGAGATCAATATAGTAGGGACAGGAGGAACAGGTACAGACAGTAACTTTGGAATTTTCCTTCGAGATGGAGGAACAAAAGTTTCAACAACAACAGGAGATATTTTCTTTAGGGGACTTGGTAAAGGTACAGGAACGCTTAACCACGGAATTGTAACACAAACAAACGCAGAAATCTCCTCAACGAGAGGGTTGATTTATTTTGATGGAACCGCAAGCGAGACAGCAACAGGTAGCACAAACGTTGGGGTTTATTTTAACACACCGAATGTCATAAATGATTCAGGCTTTTACTATATATGGAGAAGGAGGGACTCTAGGAGATGGAGCTTGTGACGGTATCTATATGACTAACAACGGTCAGATCTCCTCTGGGAGAGCTGTCAATTTAATAGGTACTGGGGCTGGGGCAAGTGGCAATGAAAATAATGGGATTCGTATGACGTCGGGCACACAAATCTCGTCAACGGGGGGAAGCATTGAGCTATCCGGAGATGCAACTAGCTCTACTTCGTCTGGTTCTTCAAATCGAGGTATTTACATCGATCAAACAGCCACGGTTTCCAATACAACAGGGCAGATTCTCCTAATCGGAAAAGGATCCCCTGCTGGAACTGGAAGTTGTGAAGGAATTGCAACAAACGATTTAAACACGGCAATCACAACAACAACTGGGGACATCACACTACGAGGCTTTGCTGGTGGCTCAGGAGGAAACTCTAATCATGGAGTATTCGTTACGAATCAATCACAAGTTGCCTCTCAAGGAGGAAACATCTTTTTCTTAGGCGATGCCAGAACCAGTACTTCTACAGGAGCCTCAAATAGAGGCATCGATGTAGAAGGAGTCGCCACGGTGTCTAACACTTCAGGAAACATTACTTTTTTTGGCTTTGGAGCTCCAACTGGAGTCATATGGAGTCATAAGTAATGCCGGAGTTTTCTTAAACGATCCTGGAACATCCGTGACCACAACAAGCGGAAATATCGCTTTAACTGGAGTCGCTGGGGGCTCAGCAGGAACAGGCAATAACGGAGTCTTTATGACCCAAAGCGCTCTTGTTTCATCCACTTCTGGCGCGATCCTTTTAGCTGGAGTCGGCGGTGTCAATGCTCTATCCTTAAGCAATCACGGCGTTCAAATCGCAGCAGGCAGCATGGTCACAAATGGTTCTGGTAGTATTACTCTGACAGGAGTTGGAGGAAGAGCCGGAACAGGGCAGTGCAGTGGTGTTTTAGTTGAAAACAGTGGAACAACTGTATCAACAACAGGAGGAAGAATCGCCATAGGAGGCATTGCAGGAGGCTCTACTGGGAACCAGAACTCTGGAGTTGAGATTACAGACACAGCATCCGTCACAACTCCTTCAGGAATCACAATCACTGGAAGTAGTGGCCCCTCTTCTGCTTCAAGCTTTGGAGTCAATATCAATACCGTTAGCACAACCGTTACGGCTGGCGGAGGATTACGCATCATAGGTCGTGGAGGGGCAGGCAGCGAAAACGGTATTTTAATCCAGCAAGCAACTGTGACAGGATCCAGTTCAATTTTCGGAGAATCTTTTAGCGACATCATTCTCAATGAAGGAGCAACGATTTCTTCCGCAGGCTCAATCAACTTTACCTCTTCACGAGACTTGATCATTCAAGGTGCCAATGCAATTGCGACTGACACAACAGTTTCTGCTGGAGGAAACCTTGACTTAATCGCGGGTCGTGACCTTTCATTCCTCAACGGCACTCTATCAATCCCCATTGTCACAAGTAGTGCAAATATGACTTTGGTTACAGATAATCAATTCCCGAACTTCCCAGATCGAGGAACAGGTCAGCTATTAGTCGAGTCCGATGCAGTCATCACAGCCCCAGGAGAAATGCGGGTATATACTGTACGACGCTCACAAAACACTTTCGAAACAACCTTAAACGGGGGCACTTTCACGCCAGGTCCTTTTGGAGTGGATACCAACACAGAAAAGTGGGTTCTCTACTATCCCGACGGCTCTTATGTTGGACCCTCTTTCACAATCTATTACAAAATAGGGGCGTATCTATCAGATAGCTATACGATGAGTCGCGTCATTGGACAATTTACAAACTTGCTTCCAACAATTCAATTTGGACAATTTCCCTCTCCGGGATTTACTCGCTCTCATGTTTACCATGGACATTATTGTCCGTGTTCTTCTCCCTTTGCGCCCTATCGCGCTTTCATTTTTGAAGATGATATTTTTTGGACAGATAAACCCGACTTTGATACAAAAATAGCCTTATGAGATTAAATAACACGGCCTTTAAGCAGCTTCTTCCTAGCAGCCTCCTAATCATACTCACACTTTTTGGCTTATGGTGTACAAGTTTAGAGGCCAGTTCTATAAGTGACACCATCTACACTGGCAAAGATAGTGAGTCAGACAGCTCCCACAAGCTTGAAGCGATTGTTTTAGTCCCCAGAAAAGAAAATCTCTTATCAGAAAAAAAGTTAAAAGACGTTGAAGGCGTTGAAATCCTTGACTTAGATATTCCAGGAGGCGCATCTGGTTTAGCTCAAAAACTCCAGAAGATCTATCAGCAAAACCCTCTTTCCATCGAACTCATTGATGAGATCAAACAAACTGTTGCCACCTACTTCAAAGACAATGGACGTCCTGTTGTCTTTGTAAAAGCTCCTGACCAAGAACTGACCTCAGGAAAACTCCAGCTCATTGTCACAGAGTCTCAAGTTGGAAATGTTTCTGTAACAGGAAACAAGTATTTTTCTAACAACTGTTTGCGTGATCAAATTAAAGTCAATTCTGGGGAGCCTCTTGATGAAAAAGAGCTCATTCGCAACTTAAACCTCATCAACCGCAATCCTTTCCGGCATGCTGATATGATGTACCTTCCCGGCACAGAACCCGGAATTACCGACATCACCTTTCATATTGCTGATCGTAGGCCCTACCGTTTTTACGCCGGAATTGAAAACACAGGAGTCGAATCTACTGGCAGAAACCGTCTCTTTGCCGGTGTTAATTTTGGGAACATGTTTTGGAGAGGAGATGTGTTTGGTTATCAATACACAACTTCTGATGATTTTCACAGGTTTCAGGCTCATACGATTCAGTACACAGCAGGACTTCCCTGGGGTCACCTTTTAAACATCTTTGGAGGGTACTCTTCCGTCAATACTAAGCTCGCAGTGTTTGCAGAAGGAGTTTTGCTTGCCGATGGATCCACACGCGTTGTTGAACGCTCCATTAAAGGGGATGGCTATAGTGGCCAAGCCAGTGCACGCTATATCATTCCATTTTTCCTAGGGCGTTACCTTATACACGATCTCATCATCGGTTTTGATTGGAAGCGCATGAATAACCGAACGATTTATGGCGGGCCCATTCCCATTGCTGGAGACAATGCCACACTCACTCAATTTGTCCTAGGCTATGCTGGTGACTACCAACGCGACAGCTTCCGCCTCGACTTTGAAACCAACCTATTTTACTCTCCAGGAACCTGGCTTCCCGACCAGACGAATGAAGACTACCGCAGCCTAACCCCGAAAGCCAAAATGAATTACGTTTACTGGCGAGGAGCCTTAATTTATCTCCAAAAACTTCCCTTAGACTTTTCCCTTCGTATACGTGGTGAAGGGCAAATCTCTAGCCAAAACCTTCTTCCTTCAGAAGAATATGGTTTAGGAGGGTATAACACAGTCCGAGGATATGACGAGAGAGTGGTAAACAAAGAAAATATTTTCCTGTTAAGCACTGAGTTTCGTTCACCCCCACTACCAGTCATCAGCAAAAAATGGCGCAAAGCAACCGATGCTCTTCAAATTCTTGTCTTCCTTGACTATGCCGTAGGACGCAACAAATTTTCCTTTTTTGACTCTGGCACTTCAGAACCATTTCCTAAGCAGACCCAATGGCTTATGGGCGCAGGTCCAGGGTTAAGGTATACATTAGATCCTTACTTAACAGCGCGTTTAGACTGGGGATTTAAAATTCATAAGAACAGTGTCATAGGAAAACAATCACAAGTTGCCCACTTTTCTGTCACAGCCAGTTATTAAAGACTGTCATTACATGGACATATCGAATCAAAACAAACAGAATTATTTATTTTAACGATCCACTAAAAGTTATTATCCTGATATCTCCAATTAATTTTTTAATTTTTTCCGTAGCTTGCTCAATGCGTTCTGGAGCATCGAAAAACTCCACAACAAGTGGCAGGCTTAGCGAAAGACTTAAAAATTTAGAAGCTTGAACCTTTCCTCCTTTTTCAAACCCCTCAATCCCCCTAAAGACTGTGACATGGGCCACTTTGACGTCATCGTGTAAGACCTTCAAGACAGACTCTAAATGGTGCTCCGACTCGGTCATGTAAACGCGTGCGATTAAAATGTTGGACATGAACCTATTCCAAGTTAAAGATTTTTGAGATTTCGTGAATTTTTGAGCAGATTTTGGCGCTTTTCACTGAGTCACATTGTCCATGAGTCAAGGGCTCAGTGAAAAGCGCCAAAAGATGACAAAAAGGCTGAAATGAAAAAAATTCTGGGACTTGAAATAGGTTCATATTTTTCTCCCAATTGTTAGGCCGCACCATGTTGCTATGAGGCAAAAGGCTACAGAGACAAGGATGTAAAACGCCGCTTTTAACAGCTCTCTATTTTCCCATAGTTCGAGTGTTTCGTAAGAAAAGCTCGAAAAGGTTGTAAAGCCACCTAGTAATCCAATCATGAGTAGGGCGCGAAGGTCCTGGGCAAAGTGCCCTCCCCGCTCAATGAGTAAAACTGAAATGAGGCCGATGAAAAATGCTCCGATGAGATTAACGAGAAGTGTGCCATAAGGAAAAGCTAGACCTAGGAGTGACTGTGCTCCTCTAGAAAAGAGAAAGCGAAAGACCGCTCCTATTCCCCCACCACATGCAATGAGTAATATGTCTTTTATCATCGTTTATAATTGGTGACGGAAAATACCGGCACGGGCTCTGTAAAGCCTTTAAGTTCGATAGGATCTAGTGGCTCGCAATCGATGTTAACCTTCACATCTTCTTCATCGAGTGTTGCGCTACTAATTAAAATTTGTCTCGGCGCAGCACGATCACAAAGCCGCGCAGCTAAGTTAACGTTGGCACCAAGTACGGTATAGTTCAAACGATTTTCGGCCCCCATGTTTCCTGCAACCACCGTTCTGGTGTGGATTCCAATCCCCAATTCAATGGGAACTGGGCTCGTTTGATTCCAAGCAGAAAAGGATGCGATCACATCAACAGCGCATTTGATTGCATTGAGCGCACTATCTTTTTTCTCAATTGGAGCTCCAAAAAGAGCCATCACTTCATCTCCGACATACTTATCAATCACTCCACCATATTGGTCGATCTTTTCAGAAATGCGGGTCATGCAGCTGTTGATAAGGTGAATGACATCTTTTGGATCCATCCGTTCAGTGAGGGCTGTAAAATTGCGAATGTCGGCAAAGAAAACTGTGACCCGTTTTTCTTCACCTCCTAGTTGGACATTTCCTTTAAGGGTCTCTTCTGCGATTTCTTTCGAAACGACTTTGTTTAAAACTCCACGAACTTTTTCTTTTTCACGAAGCCCTTTAACCATCTCAAAGAAGGCATGGTACAGGGCATAAACTTCATCGGTCCGTTTTTTATCGGTTTCTTTAGGAATTTCAATTTCGTGCAGCTTTCCTTCAGCAACTGTTTGAGTCACTTCTGCTAAGTGGGCAATTGGTTTGGTGACCCGTTTTGCGATGTTATTTAGCAGAAATAAAACGATGACCAAGGCGATGACTGCAGCAGCACGCATTTGCATCGATAGTTTTTCGATGAGATCTTCCGTCCCTTCATTGATGGAATCAATAAATTGAAATTCTTTCGATTTAAGATTGAAGACAAAAAAGTGAAGGTCTGCTTCATGATAGGGCGAGATGTGAAGGAAGAAGTACTCTTTTCCTCCAAATGTGACCACCCCAGAAGTTTGTCCCATTAACTTTTCTACGGGAGCCTGAAACCACGGAGAGTTTTGAGCAACTTCCTCTCCTCTTGGGTTTGAGACCGCAATAATTTTTCCATTTGAAACAAACATCAAGGTTTGATGCGTCGCCCGTGCAAGCGCAGATAGGACTGGCCCCTCATGAGCTGCTAATGTTAAAAAGCTCGTTTTTCCGGTCTTCGGATCTTGCAATTTCAGTGTGTTTCCAAAAAAGACATGGTGAAAGTCTGATGGTGTGATCACATCTAAGTGGGGCAAGATAAAATCGACAGGCATCTTTAACTTTTCAGTTGCTTTTTGAACGTCATATTGAATCTTTGAGCGAAAAACCTGATCACTGCGAAGTCCCTTCCCGCAAAACGATTCTGTATCGAGCATACCCATTCCCAAAGGAGCATCAGGACTAAGTGGACTGTGCCCAAAAAGTTTCGTGTCTGTTAAGGCAGAAACTCCCCAAATCAGCCCGACCTTGTTGTAATGTTCGATGTAATTTTTGACGTATTTTAAAATCTCCGTCTTACTTTGAAATTCGGCAGGTGTTAGTTGAACATCCGTTCTCTCATGAACGTAGTCAAAACACTTGAAATCAGCTCCATCGCGATTGGGATGCATCGCAATTTTTTTCTGGATCATTTCCGCCCACTTTTCTTCTGCCGGAATCATATCGGGACGACTTTTTAATAAAGTCTGCGCTTCCTTAACGCTTGAGATAAAGCTTTCAAGATAAAACGAACGGTAGGGAATTTCGATCCATTTGAGAAAAGGCTCTAATAAATTGACTGAGAGACCGATATTTGGAAACGTTTTACCAGTCACATCAATTCGCAAAAGTGCTTCAGGCTTGAAGTAGACATAATAATTTTCATCAGCTTCTTTCGCATGAAAAGTGTCTTCCTGTTGCTGAACTGTATTGAGGTTGAACTTAATTCCAATATAGGGACCACTCCAATTTTTAGGGCCCCGGGTTTCTTCCATTGCGACAAGATGGATATTATCTTGAAGAGGAAAGTGAAAGGTATCTGTCAGCTCATCTGAATGAACAACAATGTCTGACATCGTCGTATCATCTGAAGTGTTTTGAACAAATCCAAGCCATTGATTTGTGATCATCAGCGATGCAGCATCAAGCCAGGTTCCATCTGTGAGGTTTTCCTCTGTAGGGGCAAACCCTTTTTGCACCACTTTGTAATTGGCAACGCCCTGAAGCACTGAATCAATCCTCGCTTGAAGCTTCCAAAGAATATCAGCAATGTACGATTCAATTGACTTTCGTTTCTGTTCATTGACTTTATAGAGTTCTTGAAGCAAATTTTCGCGAGTTTTCAAAAGGTTGGTTCGGGTGACATGTTCCTCGACAAAGAAAGAAATCGTGAACGCGAGAATAAAGAGAATGCCGACCCAGATAAAAAGGCGAAAACGTAACGTCATCTAAATAGGTTCCTGTGCCCCGTTTTTGTAATCACCACCATATCTTCTAAGCGGACTCCCCCTTTTCCTGGCAGGTAAAGTCCGGGTTCAATTGTGATGACCATACCAGCAGTGAGCTCCGTGTCATCCGTGCGAAAGTTCGGTGATTCATGCACATCCAACCCTATACCATGTCCTAAACTATGAAGAAAGTGCTTTTCAAGACGGGCTTTTCTCATCACTTTGCGCGCCGCTTCATCGAGCTTGCTCAAAGGCACACCTGGACGACAAAGATCAAGCGCTGCTTGCTTTGCTTCTTTGACTACGTGAAAGAGCTGTGTGAGCTCTTTTTTTCCTTCTCCAAAAAAGAATGTCCGTGTCATGTCACTTGCATACCCATTGAGGCGAACTCCCAGATCCATTAAGACAATATCGCCTTTTTTGAGTTTTCTTTTTCCCGTAGGATAATGTGGAAGTGCGGAACCTGCTCCAAACGCGACAATAGGAGTAAAAGACATCCCTTCCGCGCCCAATTTGCGGCAATAGAACTCAAACTCTAAAGCTATTTCTCTTTCTTCAACTCCAACTTTTAACTGTTTTTTTGCATGTAAAAATCCCTTCCATAAAAGCTGAGCACTTTTTTCGATAAGAGAGAGCTCACTTGCATCTTTGATCGCGCGCAAATGTTGAATGGGTCTGACTAATCCCTTCATCCGGTAAGGAGTTTTTAACCGACGCGTCTTCCTCAAGGTTTGCAGTTGTTTTTTAAACTTCTCAACGCGAATGTAAGAGGTACTTGTATCAAAGCCGACCACTCTTACGTCTTTCCAAGCCGATGAGGAAAGCAAATTGAGGACTTCTTTTTCCGCCATCTTTTTGACATTGCAGCAAGCTTTTGTTTTGGCTGTTTCGTAGTACCTGCCATCCACAAAAAGTGTGACTGATCGAGAATTGATCAGGAGTCGACCTAGTGAAAGTTGCATCCCTGTAAGATAAAAAATATCTGTTGGATTATCGCACAAATAACAATCAACTCCCCATTGGGAAAGCTGCGTTTTTAGAGTTTTTTGTCTTCTAACGAAAATAGTTTTCGATTTCATCTTGACTCATGAAAATGCAAGTCGGTTTACCTGTTGGGCCATAAAATGGGGAGCTGAGCGAAAAGAGTTGTTTTGCAATTGCTCGAGCTTGCTCCAAAGTTGCACCCTCTTTTTCTGATCTTGCATAACGGAGGACACTGAGTGCAAGTTTTTTTTGCTGCTCTTTGACTAAGTGCTCATCATCGCCAAATTGGTGCAATATTTCAGCAAGCTCATAAACGAGACTTTCAACCTCAGTTTCATCCAAGTGGGGATCTAAAGCATCGACGACAAAGGTGTTTTCCCCAAACAAGCGAATCGCTATCCCCAGCTTTTGAAGAGTCGGAAGATGACTTTCAATCAGCCCTTTTTCGTGGGTGGCACATTCAAAAGTGATGGGGAAGAGAAGTGTTTGCATTTCTCCTTTTTGCTCAAAGCGATTTAAGATGGATTCAAACGTGATTTGTGCTTTTGCAGCTTGTAAGTCAACAAGAATGACACCTTCAGAACCTGCAATGGAAAGGTCGATGCCGGCCGCATCGAGAAGTAAATAATGGGAATAGAGACCGATGATTGGAAGATACTGCGTTGGCAGCTGAGGTGGCGGTGTTTCTTCTGTTTCTTCTCGGAATGCAAACGTGGTTTCGAGAGGCGTATCCCATGCGGCGACCGCCTCAAACTTCGGCTCGCTTGTGGGTTTTGAAGTCACCGCTCCTTGCAATGCTTCAAACACCCCTATCCTAACCACATGTTCAATCTCACTCGTTTCATGCAGTCGAATTTCAGTTTTTTGTGGGTGAACGTTCACGTCGATCCACTCAGATGGCAGTGTCAAATGGAGGACGAATGTCGGATGTTCATTTGAGGGAAGGCGCGTTCCATATCCTTCATAAATGGCACGTGAAATTTCTGGCGATTGGACAGCTCGGCCATTGACAAAGAGATATTGACCCGCTTTATTTTTTCGACACTCATGAGGTGGACCAACAAATCCATGCAAAAAGCACCCTTGTTCTTGATGATGGATCTCTGATGCTCCAACTAAAAATTCAGGTCCTAAAACCTTTTCGATGACTTGATGAGTGACTGCTTCTTTTTCTTTAGGCCGTTTCATAAACGAGGAAAAGACCTCTTTACCATCAGCAACACATTTGACCTCTAAGAAAGGATGAGCCAGAGCCAACTTTGTCAGCATTTTGACAATGGCATTTTGTGAGCTTTGTGCTGACTTCTGAAACTTTCGACGCGCTGGAACGTTATAAAAGAGGGCATGAACCGCTACAGTTGTTCCTGGATTGCGCGAAGCGGGCTCAAGTGATTGAATCCTTCCTCCTTCAGCATAAAGCTCATAGGCTTCCTCTTTCCTGCAGGACGTGACGCGCATTTTGGAAATCGCCGCAATGGAGGCCAGTGCTTCTCCCCGAAACCCCATTGAAAAAATGGACGTCAGATCGTCGGCAATTCGAATTTTGGAGGTCGCATGCCGCTCTAAGCAGAGGAGCAGATCTTCACGGCTCATTCCTTTTCCATTGTCACTGACAGCTAAAAGCTTAAATCCTCCTCCCTGAAGTTCCACAGTGACCCGAGTGGCCTCAGCATCTACAGCATTTTCAAGGAGTTCTTTCACAACACTTGCTGGGTTTTCAATGACCTCGCCTGCTGCAATGAGGTTGATGGTCTCTTCGGATAAAACATGGATCGTGTTTGCCATTCTTTTCCTTGCCTGCTGCAAAACTCTTGCATATACTATAGCCTTAGGAACGAGAGGATGACAAGGATGAAATTATCTCAAACATGGGACTTAGATTGCTTTTCAAAAGAAAGCTCTCCAAAGCAAGTTCTTGAAACGTTGCAAGCGCAGATTGAAGAGCTTGATAAAGTGATTGAAGCCAAAGCCGATATCAAAAAGGCCATTCTCACTCTCCAAAACCTTTCCCAACACTACCACGAACTGAGCCGCCTGATCGTCTGTTTGAATGCTCAAGATGTGACCGACTCTGAGGCCCACTTTTTACAAGACCAAGTTACAGTGCTGGGAGCTCAGTTTGCCAATACTGCAGCTTTACTCGATGAATGGTTAAAAACTCTTGACGATCAAACGTTTCATGCTCTCCTCGAAGAAGATGAAATCTCCCCTATTGCATTTGGCGTCAGTGAAAAAAGGCGTCTAGCCAAAGAAAAGCTCCCGGCAAAAGAAGAAGCCTTTATCAATGATTTTGCAGTGGATGGATTTCATGGTTGGCCTCAAATGTGGGATGCTGTCATCGGAAACATGACATTTCCTTTTGAAGAAAAAAAACTCTCTTTTAGTCAGATTGAAAATGAAATGGCCGACCCTAACCGAGAGAAACGACAAGCGGCGTTCAAAAGTATCGATGCAGCATTTCGGGAAAAACAACTCCTGTTTGCCCAAACCTTGAATCACTTAGCGGGCTTTAGACTCGCCATTTATGAAAAACGGGGATGGGATGAAGTTTTAAAAGAGCCCCTAGAAGACAATCGCATGCATGCAAAAACACTTCATGCCATGTGGAGCGCTATCGAAAAGCATCGAGAAAAACTTAAAGCCTATATGAAGTGTAAAGCGGATTTACTAGGGCTGTCTCAGTTGGAATGGTACGATCTAGAAGCACCTATTGGTGAAGTCAAACAAAAAATCTCATTCGAAGATGCTGCAGCCTTCATCATTAAACACTTTAATCGCTTTAGTCCAAAAATGGGAGCGTTTGCTCAAGATGTTCTAGAGGATCAATGGATTGATGCGGAAGACCGAAAAAACAAATATCCCGGCGGTTTTTGCGTTGGATTTCCTGTCTCCAAACAAAGTCGCATTTTCATGACGTATGCAGAGACAATGACGAACCTCTTCACTCTTGCACATGAACTCGGGCACGCCTATCACAACTTTGTGACCTGTTCTCTGCCAGGAATGGCCCAAGATATTCGGATGAACGTAGCTGAAACGGCTTCGACGATGGCCGAAATCACTGTGACAAGAGCCGCGATACAAGAAGCTAAGTCTAAACAAGACAAGCTTTTCATCTTAGATGATCACTTAAGCCGCTCTGTTGCCTACCTGATGAACATTTACGCACGATTTCTTTTCGAAACCCGCTTCTATGAGGCACGAAAGAAAGGCTTTGTGGCACCTGAAGAACTCAACACTTTAATGGAAGAGGCTCAAAAAGAAGCCTATGGCAACGCTTTGGGTTCCTATCACCCTCTTTTTTGGGCAGCAAAAATGCACTTCCAACTCTCTGAAACAGCATTTTACAACTTTCCCTACACCTTTGGCTATCTTTTTAGCCTAGGCATCCACGAGCTAGGTTCCAAGCAAGAAGACTTCGAAGGTTCTTATATCGCATTGCTTGAGGATACCGGGCAAATGACCGTTGAATCCCTTGCCCAAAAACATTTAAAAGTTGATCTCACGAAACCAGATTTCTGGGAAATGGGGCTCAAAACAGTTGACTCAGACATCGACATCTTTTTGGAGCTTGCGAAAGAATGAAACGGCTTTTCCTCCTGTTATTTCTTCCCCTCTTGTTAAGCGCAGCAGAGAAAGACTATTTTGCTTTATTCGATTTCTATCCCGAAATTCTTGGGCCTTTAGGAGAAAACCAAGAAATCGAAATTCTCCTCACCGATGAAGCGATTCAAAAAGCAGAGACCATTGCAGAAGAGAGACTCCTAAAAAAGGGCATCTCATCAGAGCTAGCAAAAGAGTGGAGCCGCGTCGGAATTATCAATGAGGATCAGTACCTCTATTGGGTTCGAGATGCTGTGCGCTTTCCATCTGGGGCATTGGGTACCTATGATCGTATCTTATGGAAAAGTGGCCTTGAAAGACCTGCTGGCGTGGGAGTGCTTCCCGTTTTGCCCGACGGAAGAATCTTGGTGAATTTAAACTACCGACATGCAACGCGTGGTTGGGAAGTTGAACTTCCTCGTGGAATGCGCCATGTTGGAGAATCGATTGAAGCTGCTGCTTGCCGCGAACTCCAAGAAGAAACAGGGGCAACTGCCTTAGAACTGATTTATTTAGGGGAAATTTCTCCTGATTCGGGGATCTTAAGCCAACCGATTCCCCTCTTCTTAGGAAAGGTCATAGCCAAAGCTGAAAACGCTCAAGATTTTTCTGAAGCCATTGCTGCAAACGATGCCTACACATTGGAAGAGCTCAAAGATCTGTTCTTAAGAGGCTCTGCCTTAGTGAAGATCCAAGGGAAACTCACAAAAGCAACTGTCCGAGACGCGTTTCTCGCTTATGCTCTTTTTCAAGCAGAAATTCGAGGATGTGTTAAAGAATGGAAATAAAACCAGAATATAAATAAAATATAGGTCCAATGTTTAAATTCTTATTCACTCTTATCTTTTTAGGTTCTTTAGGTTATGGGGTTTGGTGGGTCGCCGACTCTCACCCTGAAATCAAAGACCGGGCCATTCAGTATTTGCCAACTAGCGCATTTTCTGCATTAGAGCCTCGCTTTACAGCAAATCAAATCATGGGCAATGACCGTTCTAAACAGCTGAAAGATAGTCGTGAACAGTTTGGGGATTACTCGCTAATCTACCAACCTTTTCTCTTAATGGAAGTCAAATTCACCCGCACCAATCAGACAACGGGAGAAGGTGTGATTCTTTGGGATTTGATGGATGGAGAGATGGTTCTCGATACCCAAACTTGGGAAAAGTCGCACGGGTTTGCCGATTGCATTCACATGCGAGCCGACCCTTACGAACTGAAAATCATTAGTACCATTGCGCATCATGGTAACAAGGCTGACCGCCAAACTCTTTTTCATTCGCTAAATCTTGAAGGGGGTCTACTCGACGCCTGGATTGAACGGTGCATTAAGAAAAAGCTGATTGTCTGCCATCAGGGAATTTACCGCATTCACCTTGAATCACCAAAAATGGCTTTTACTCCTATCACGCAAGTGAGTTTTCCCCTGATTTCAAAAAACTCTAAGCATTCAGAGAAGATGACGCGTAACTATTCGAAATCTCAAATTATGCGTGTTGCTGAAGCTGCATTTGGAGAAGATTTTGCGATTCGACAAACGCATGAAATCTATCTTCCTGTCTATGCCATCACAACGCAAAATAGCGATGGTTCTCACCAAACGTCTTACTGGAATGCCCTCAACGGGACATTATTGGATTGATCAGTCTTTTTGATAACCGCCGACTTTGATCGATTCGAGAACACACTCGATAAATCGTTCACGTGTGGAGTGGAATCCTTTTGGGCCTGTCTTATCAACGCTTCCAGTTCCAATATAAAGGTTCCAAAAACAAGTCGCACTACTGAGGCGGGATGAACCCGAATCAGACCGCAGAACTTTGATTTTTTGCTCTGGAGGAAGACCTCGTGTTCCCCCAACAAATTCGAGAAACAGCTTCACATTTTTGATGTCTGTCTCTTTAATCCAATCTTTTAGCCATTCAATTTTTATTCGAAGTGCTCCATCTTGTGAGGAAGTATCGATGCTTTTTGCAACAACTTCCGGATCCACAACGCCTTGAATGCGATCGGCTACAGAGACGCCAAAAGGCACATTCACACTTTTAAACAAGCGATACGCGATGGCATGCAACGCTTCTATATTGTATGCCCCCATTTTTTCTGTTGCTTCGACAAATCTCTTGCGTACCTCTACCTTCCATGTCTTACTCCAGTCTTTTTTAACGGTTTTCATGTTTGGCTTAGGATCATCTGGCAAATATCCTTCCAAATAAACCTCAAGAAGGGTGTCATCTAGAGAAGAAATATCATTCGAATCTAAAATCTCAAATAATTTGAGATAAGCAGGTTCCTCCCCAATGAAGGTTCGAAAAAGCTCTAGTTTTCTCTCAACACCAATTGGAGGCAAGACCGCATGGCTCAGTTCCTCAGGCGTAAAAGCTAGCAATGTCGGAAAGAAAGTCTCATGAAAAACATGTCCTGTGACAAAGCTTCCTCCACTTGTAAAACAATGGGCCAAAAGTGTTCCTAACTGGTCATAGAATGCGCGATCATTGGAAGACAAAGATCCTTTTTTACAAGGGAAAAAAGCCTCATTGTCTTTATCGTAAAAATAACGAGAATGCACGATTCCCTTCATCAGCGCAGAAATAAAAGTCCGACTTAAACCCTCTGCATCCGTGCCAATGAATTGACGCTGGTGGAGGTCAAAAATGTGAATACTCGGTTCGATTTTGTTTTTGATGAAGTTGGTAAAAAGTCGCAAATAGTTAAACGGTGCAATTGCTGGTCCTTCATTCGTCACATTGAAATCAACTCTATCTCTCCGCCCAAAAATGTCCCTATTTCTAGTGACGTCATAGGAATAACAACAACTCATCAGTTGCTCATAGAAATGTCTGAGCTTTTCAGTTAATTCTTCTGGAGCCTCCTCGGCCTTAAAAGTTGTTTCCTTGTTCGAACTAAAAAAGCCTCCTAAAACAGTCTGTTTCGTTGATGTAATCTTCCCTTCTTCATCAAGCGCAATTGTATGCAAGATATTATCTTCCTGAATCAAGATTTCATTTTCAGTGGCAGAATATTGTCCACCTTCGAAATAGACTCCTCCTCTATAACCCAAAGAAAAATCCTCTCCGAGGCTTCTTTGAAACGCTCGAAAAAGCGCGCGTGGATTTTCTAAAATCTCCTTAAGATTCAAACGGAGTCTGCAGTTGTCTTCATCGCTTAATTCCTGGCCAGTACACTGATGAGCAATTGGCTCTTCTTTTCCAAGGGGGACAACTTGAAGTGTCCCGTCTTTTGTACGAAACACAAACGCACCAAAGGGAGCACTCATTTCCAGCTCTGTTGAAGCAAAACGTTCGCGGGAAAAAAAGCATAATGTGTTAAGTGGTCTTGAAGATGCGGCATTGTGACTTGATGGGCAGTGCTGCAGGCAATTCCTCCTGGATAGATCTCCCACTCACCTAATCCGCTTGCCTTTTCAACCCCACTTTCAAACTCTTGGCGAACCCGATCCGGCAATAGACCGCCACTCATCGTGTTTTTCGTAATAAGGGTCTGCGAAGTCGTTTCACTTTCTGTCATAGCTCTGACTGTGAGAAGTTGACCTGACTCGTCAAAAAACGCAAATCCTCCATGTAAAAGAAGCCCAACTAAAAAACTTGGAATCTCTGGATTTGTTCGGATTTCATGAATCGTTGTTTCTGCCCGCTCTGGATCCAGTAAAACAGGATAGCACCAGCAGCAAGAAGAAGCCTTTTCGGGAAGTTGCATGGTCTCGCGCAGTTCTTTTGGAAAATTCACACTCCCCTTCGAAGAAGTGTGGACTGCATTCTGTGTAATTGCCAGAGAATTAATGAGAGGAGTTAAAGCATCGCATTGAAACTCAATACAAGGAACCAAACCTTCGAGTAAAAACACACTACCTTCCTGCAACGAAAACTGCGAAGCTTCGTCTCGTTTTCCATGCAATCTGCCATCACTCTCTTTTGATAAAATGTATCTGTCATCAAAACAAAGAGGGGGAAGTTTGTTTAATAAAACTGATCCATCTGCAGCATGCGTCCAAAGAGGTTCCGTCCTATTTCCACTTCCAGGAAATAAGCTCGAAAAGCTCCCTTGATGAAGCGCTCGAAGGAAGATGTCGATTGCAACTTGAATGCTTCCCAAGATTGCTGTAGAGAGTAGATACACTTTCCAAGAAATATCCTGAAAAAACGTCATAAAACCAATGACAACAAAAGGAGAAAACAACTCCATCTTCCTGACAACACTTTCGTCTTGATGGCGACTGAGTGCAGCAGTCATTAGAGCCGACATGGCATACCCAGAGATCTGTGCAACCAATGCCCCTTGATGCCATGACTGTGGAGCAAATTGATAGTACAAAGCGCCACAGAGAAATTTCGTCGCAACACTCTGTAAATTTAAATTATTCATCGCAGTCGTTTTTCCTAAATAATTCGGAGTGATTATGTCATTTGATAGGATTTTTTGGAACTTGAAAGCCTAATCTAGAGACCCCAACAGAACTGTTGCCTTGCGAGAAAATGAAATAAATGTCTAATATTGCTTGCTAATGGAAAGATGGCTGAGTGGCCGAAGGCACGTCCCTGCTAAGGACGCGTACCCGTGAGGGTACCGAGGGTTCGAATCCCTCTCTTTCCGATTTTTTAACTCAAATAGATTTTAAGGCTGTTTGATTTCTGCTCTGACATGAAGAGGTAGTTCCAAGTATCCCAAAAGTGCATTATGAGCAGAAGTCATCACTTTTAGACCCTCTTGTACAGCTTGGTTATCTAGATAAGAAACAAAACAGTTTTTCATATCCTCCAGTCTTCTTCTAACATCAGACTCCTTCAAGCTTTCGAGATTCAGCCCCATCGCTACAACTGGAGAATCAGCCTGCAAGACCCGTTCTAAAATCATATTTAAACCATGAATTTTATCGCTGCTTTCATCTAGAGCTCTCTTAAGTGCCGTGACTGAGTATTTTTTCTTATAAGCACCGAGATCTTTATAAAAATGACTTCTCGAAGTGTTATAAATATCGAACTTTTGCCGATCCTTGAGATCCACACAACTCTCCGGCATCGGTAACCCTCCTTTGGGAATCGGGTAACGAACGCGATTGAAAATTTGAGGCGTGCCAAGGTTGATGTATTCTGACATGTCCTGAACAAATCTTTTCGTAACGCCATAACTCATTTTCCAATTTCCTAGTTCAATAATCAAACTGATAATTCCAACGACAAAAAAAGCTGACTCTTGAAAAACGGCTTCGACCCACTTACTTTTTAGAGCGACACCTGCTTTTTTAAAATCTTGATGGCGAATGACATGAAACGCAGCCTCGGCAACTCCGATGCATAAATCAACAAGAATCGTGATGGGTGTGCACGCAATCGTGGTGACGTAGACCCCCATGCAAACAGCTCCATTGTAGGGAGGATCCGCTTCTTCTAAGTCAGAAACCGCACTTTCCAGCCATTTAAACATAGAAGGAAAAGTATCAATTTTAAAACTATCGCTCATAAAAAAAATAATTCATTAAATCCGCATCAATATTACACCTCACATGAATTGTTTGAAATGATTTATTCAACCAAGTTGTATACTGAAACTTTTAAGATGGTAAAAACATCGTCTGATCATGTCTTGTGAGCGCTGAGGTAGCTAAAAACTTCACTCAATGATCTCTGCGCTCTCTGTTGTAAAAAAATCTTTAAGAATATGAGAACGAAAAAGCTTGATTAAGGAGAGAGCAAAAATGAATTTACAGAATTGAGTCTCCCGCCTAAATTAAAAGGGATTGAAAAATAGATGAAACCCATGGCAGAAAGCAAAACCCCAGCAAAAGTCAGAGTCGCGCCTCACTCAAAAGAATCAGAAATGATGGTTCTAGGGTGTATGTTGACCAAAATCAACAGCCTCAATGTGGCAGCCGATGCACTTGATAGTAAAGATTTTTATTACACAGAACACCAAGCGATCTTCAATGTTTTAAAAACTCTTTTTAAAAGCGACAAACCTGCAGACATTCACCTCGTTGCTGAAGAACTCAAACGCGTCGACAAACTTGAAGATGTTGGTGGAGTTGCCTACCTTACAACTCTTGCGCAATACGCAGGAACATCAGCTTACATCGAAGAGTACGTTGACCTCATCCAAAGTAAGTCGATCCTACGTCGTTTAATCGGAGCTGCTCAAGACATTGAAAAATCTGCACTTGAAGAACCGTCTGATGTTCATGAATTTTTAGACGAGGCGCAAGCACAGCTTTTTTCCATTAGCCAAGCGTCGAATCGTGAAGCGGGCGTGCACATCAAAGATGTGATTTCGGGAGTAAAAGCCGAGTCAGGGCTTCCTTATCTTAAAGAGCTACAAGACCGTCAAGAAGAATACCTCGAAAAAGGTGAAGAAGCCGCAGCGTTTACAGGAATCCCAACAGGGTTCCATGATCTTGATAAAATGATCAACGGCCTCGCTCCCTCTAACTTAATCATTTTTGCTGGACGCCCTGGAATGGGTAAAACAGCTTTTGCTCTCAATATTGCCGAGACAGTTTGTTTTAAACACAACGTTCCAGTTGGAGTCTTTTCGCTTGAGATGAGCGCCGAACAACTCATTCATCGTGTGATTTGCTCCCAATCTGAAGTCGAATCAAGCAAAATTCTTACCGGTGCCATCGAAGGACATGAGTACCAACGTGTGGTTGAAACCGTGAATAAGATGCAAAATCACACCATGATCATCGATGACCAACCCGGCCTTAAAATTACAGATCTCCGTGCACGCGCACGCCGTATGAAAGAAGCCCATAACATTGGCTTTCTCGTCATCGATTATTTGCAACTTCTTTCAGGTTCAGGATCTCATTTTAATTCAGATAATAGGCAACATGAAATTTCTGAAATTTCGCGCATGCTGAAAAATTTAGCACGTGAACTCAATATTCCAGTATTTTGCGGTTCACAGCTTTCACGAAAAGTCGAAGAACGGACTGGCCACCGCCCCATGATGAGTGACCTTCGAGAATCCGGTTCGATCGAGCAAGACGCTGACATTGTCATGTTTCTCTTAAGAAGAGAGTACTATGACCCCTATGATAAGCCAGGTCTTGCCGAAGTGATTGTCGGAAAAAACAGACACGGAAAAGTTGGAAACATCGAACTTGCTTATCGAAAAGACTTTGCCCAATTTGGAAACTACACCCCTGTTGATGACAATCCTAACGAGCCAGAAAATGACGCTGCGTTTGAGGCATTCTCCCCCACTTAAAATTTAAGAAAAATCTCTCCTTTGCAAAAGCCACCTGTTATGGTGCCCATTCTTTTTGTCAAGAATGGAGGTTAAAATGAAAGTATTTCGGGTCCTTTTGCTTCTCTGTTTGCCAGCATTTATATTAAGCCCCATCCCTTCTTATACCCTTGAATACAAAACCTATCGTCTTGAAAGTGGCCATGAGTTATTTATTCCCAGAGATGAAAATAAGCTAATCAATCCTTGGGGATACTTTCATCCGCAAACGATCTTGACCCATCTTGACTGTTACGTTGATCATGTTTTTGGTTTCATCGACCTTTTGACTGATGTTGATTTCTTAGAAAGCCTTTCTGATGAAGAAGCCGAGCGATTGATAGATTTTGTGATTTTCATCGTTCGATTTAGTGCTCCTAAAAGCCGCCCAGATTTAGCAGAGAAATACGAACTGGAAATCGCAGAGTTGCTTGAATTGATGTATGGAGACGAAAACAACAATGCAGAATACCATTTGTCGATAAGTCAAGGCTGCCAATGGGAATTTTTTTCACCTTTCTGCGACGAAAAGCCCACATTCACCTTGTGCAAGAAAAAGAAGAAAAATTGGGTTGCCCGCAAATGGCATCACTTTACCCACTGGGTCGACAAAAATAAAGCTCCGATCATAGCAGTAAGCGTCGTTGCAGGAGGCGCAGCTCTTGCCGTAATCACCATGGGTGCATCAGCAGGTGCTGAGTTTGCAATAGGAGGCGCTCTTGTCGGACTAGCAGCAGGCGATACTCCTCCACCTCATGTTAATAAGCCTGGGGAAGTTTATTTTCGCGGAGATTCACCAGAGTATGCACACCCGCCAACACACTCTTTAGCACCAAACGACTCTACAGCACCCCTTCTAAGTGGAGATTTTCATCCCCCTGATCAGGGCATTGCAACAATCCCTTCAGAATTGATTCCAGATTACGAAGCTCTTGTAGAAGAAGTAGAGAGTGTCAAAGAGCAAATCTCAGAAGCAAACTCAACTTTTGATGATTGCACCGAAACTGCTAAAGAAATTGCACGAGATTTCACAACACAGCAACTAAAAGAATCGATGGATATCATCATCGCCTCCATAGAAGAAAATATGGAAAAGCCAGAGTTAAAGTCTGCTGAAATAATAACGCCTAGTGGCTCAGGAAAGACAGTTTCAAGAGTCGGTGCAGTAGCCTCTAGAGTTTTTGGTTTAGCAACAAGAACAACAACTGGAGCTGGAACAGCTGCAGTTGGAGAAGCTTTAACAAATGCCAATTCAAGTCTAGCTTCAAGCTCCGACTTTGGTCAGAGAGAGCTTCCAATAGACAGATTGATTGAAGCTGGAAAAGAACCTGACAGAAAGGAGTTAACAAAGGCTGGAAGGGCTTTAGCAAAGCATGGAGATCGACCGGATAGCGTTTTTCCAAAACCTATTGGAACTCCTTCTCAAATTAATCAACAAGGACAGGCAATTTTAGAGCAGATTTTAAACCACCCTGAAAAATGTATTAGCTACCATACTCACCACGAATTAGGAGAAGTGATTAAAATACAAATTCCAGGTAAAGGAGGAGCTTGGTTCAAGAAAAATTGTGAAATGATTGGTTTTTTAGAACCCACAACCCAAAAGTAAACAAATGAAAGATTTCGAAATAAACATAGGAAGTGTTCCTTATAGAGAGGAACTCGTAGCATGTATATTCTACAAAAAAAACTGCTGGGCTGAAATTTCCCATGAAGGCAAAGAAATGCTCATACATTTTTATCCTCACCCAAATAAAAAAGTGTGGGAATTTCCTCTTGATGAAGCGCTTAAAATATTAGAAAAAGCAAAACAAAAAATGGTTGCATTAGGTTCTAAAAACCCTACCCATATTGACTAATACTTGCCTGAAAACGCTTTTTACGCACGCATGCATAAAAGTTATTCGTGATTATTTTTACCAAAATTGAAAAAATGTCTGAACCTTCACAAACGCCTTTCCTTGCAGGGGGAGGAGACTGTTAGACTTGAACCTATTAGCCTAGTCTTAAATGTAAGCTCCAATCACAGCAATGACGATCCCAATTGCTAGCCCTATTAAAGAAATGATGAGCGCTTTGTAAACCTCTTGCTGGGAAGCCGTCACTTCAGCATGGTGCATGTGCATATGGCCTTGTCCTTCTTCTCCCTTGCGCACTGTCATCATTCCATGCTTGAGCCCCTTTGCAACAAGCCAACGATTGATGGGAAATGCCACAAATCCTCCAACAATTGTTGCAAGAGACATCATTCCCCAAAAGTGTAAGCTTGCCGGATTACGCGCAAGTGGATCGTGCGATCCCCAAACCACCATGACAGGAATCATTCCGGCCATGATCATGTTCATCAAAAGCCATTCGGGATAAAAGCTACTTTTCAATGCTTTGAGGTAGGTTCCACCCATCATCTTACGCATGAACAGAGCTTGAAAAATCAAGAAGCCAGAAATAAACCCCGCCGCGTACTCCAAAGCCACTTCCCACGCTCTTGGGAGAGCGAAAAAATAGAGAACAATGGCAGCAATGATGATCCCGGTTGCGTCCCCTGCAAGGCAGTGGACTTCCGAGCCCGTCGCCTGTTTCCAAAGAGAATCAATAAATTTTTCATGACTTCCTGGCATAGGTTCACGACAAGTCATGAAATAGAAGAATAACCCGATCGGACCAGTGTAGAGAACCACGAGAGCCCACCCCACTTTCATCACCCCTGCTTCAGGCGTAACCACAACCAAATCATAGACAATAAAGGCAAAGGACAGCAGCGTTAACACTGTCCACAAGATCAACATTCCATCGAGCATAACCATGACCTCCACTCCCTTTTTCCTATAGAATACCTATAAAATAATTTCTACAATTGGTCCTCAAAAACAGAACTCTAGACATTTTCCCGTGAAAGCTCTATGATATTGGTGATTAGAAAAATTTGAGTCGAATATGTCATCAGTAAAAAAGAAACGACGTCTGAAGATCTCGAAGCACAAGCGTAAAAAACGCCGCCGCCGCGATCGTCATAAGAAGAAATAATCACTTTCATTATCTAGCTAGTGATGTGGACCTACCCAAAAAAGTTTGACGTCATCGTCATTGGTGCTGGGCATGCCGGATGTGAGGCAGCTCACACTTCAGCACGCATGGGTGCATCCACTCTTTTGCTCACCATGAATCTCGACACGATCGGGAAAATGAGCTGCAATCCAGCTATTGGTGGAACGGCAAAAGGTCACATCGTCCGTGAAATCGATGCCTTAGGTGGCATCATGGGAAAGATTGCAGACCAAACAGGCATTCAATTCCGCATGCTCAATGCCTCCAAAGGCCCAGCTGTTTGGTCACCTCGCGCCCAATCAGATAAGCTCGCCTACCAAACTGTCATGAAGCACGCTCTTGAAAATGTCCCCAACTTAGAAATCAAGCAAGGAACCATTGTTTCATTAGATGTTGAAGATCAATTGATCTGCGGCGTGACAACTCTAGAAGGCATTGCTTATGAAGCAAAAGCCGTCATCCTTTCAGCTGGAACATTTATGAGTGGGCTTCTTCACATTGGCGAAGCCAACTATTCCGGAGGACGTGCTGGAGATAAACCGTCTGTCGGACTGTCAAAGTGTCTCGAAGACCTCGGCTTTACACTTGATCGCTTGAAAACTGGAACACCGCCAAGACTCAACGGCCGTTCGATCGACTTTTCCAAAACCGAAGAACAACCTCCTGAAGAAGGAGTCGCATTTTCCTTTGACCCACAAGAAAAAAAACTCCCCCAAGTCTCTTGCTACATCACCTATACGAATCAAGACACGCAAAAAGTTATCGAAGATAATCTCCACCGCTCACCACTTTTTTCAGGTAAGATTCAAGGAGTTGGCCCCCGCTATTGCCCCTCTATCGAAGACAAGATTGTCCGCTTTCCTCACCGTGAAAGGCATCAGATCTTCTTAGAACCTGAAGGACTCCAAACAAACGAAATCTATGCGAATGGGATTTCTTCCTCTCTCCCCTTCGATGTCCAATACGACATGATTCAGACGATTCCAGGACTTGAGAAAGCCGAAATCATGCGCCCTGCCTACGCTATTGAATACGACTATGTCATGAGCGGCCAAATCGCCACCACATTAGAAACACACAGTATTGAAGGCCTTTATTTAGCCGGTCAAGTGAATGGAACAACGGGTTACGAAGAAGCAGCCGCCCAAGGTCTTGTCGCAGCAGCCAATGCTGTTCAAAAAATCCGCGATAAGGAGCCTTTCATTCCCAAAAGGAGTGAGTCTTACATTGGGGTTATGATTGACGACCTCATTGCAAAAGAGCTCGATGAACCCTATCGCATGTTCACTTCGCGTGCTGAACACCGTCTCTTATTGAGGCAAGACAACGCAGACTTAAGGCTCCGTGAGTATGGAAGAGTTCTGGGACTCATCGACGATGAACAGTACAGCCGCTTTACAAAAAAGAAAGAGGCCATTTCGGCAGCCCTCACCCATTTAAATCGTAGTCACTTGCAACACCAAGACAAATCAACGAACTTAGCAAGTCTTTTGAAGCGCCCTGACTTCACATACCAAAAACTGCTCGAAATGTTTCCAGAAAAGGTGACGGATTACGGCGTAGAAATCAATACCTCTATCGAAATCGATCTGAAATATGCAGGCTACATCGAGCGAGAGAAAAAAGAAGTTGAAAAGCTTTCAGCACTGGACGCGGTTAACATCCCCAAAACGTTTAACTACGATCATGTCATCGGATTGCGCAATGAAGCCCGCGAAAAGTTGAAAAAGCAAAAGCCACACCATCTTGGACAAGCCGCCCGCATTTCTGGAGTTTCCCCTGCCGACATTTCTATCCTTATGGTTTCACTTAAAAAATAAATTTTAGCTACAATGCGCGAATATGACTCGACTAAAGCCAAACAAGCTGCCTACCTTACTTCTCATCACTGATTCCCCAGTGACACGTGTTTTTTTTGAAGAAGCAATCAGTAAACTAGAAGACTATTCCCTCGTTTGCTCTAACTCCTCTATTGACGCTTTTGATTCGCTGCACAAAACCTACGTGAGTTTCATTGTGATCGATGAAAACACTCCATATATCGACCTAGCTGAAATGTGCATGAAAATTCGCAAACTAAAAGAATATCAGAACACACCGATTTTGATTATCACAGCACATCTAAAAAAATCCTTCACCCGCCGACTGCTCAAAGCAGGCGCGACCGACTTTTTACGCGAACCACTTGAACAAGATGAGTTTTTTCATCGGATGGAAATGGCAAATGAGATCAAGAAAACAAAAGAAAAGATGTCATCACTTTCTTCTCGCTTCCCTGTCGGACCAACGCAAACAACAACCATGGAAGAAAGAGTTGTTTTAGATGACCGAGCTGTAAAACTCATCTCCAATGCACTTGCTGACGAAACAGCACTAGCTTTACTCCTCATAGAAATTGATCAATACGACCACTTTCATAAAGCGCACGGGAACAAAGCTGGCAACGGGCTCTTAATCGACTTTCAAGATCACCTGCAAAAGCTCATGCGCGGACAAGACCTCTTGTTTTCACAAAAAAAAGGAAAGTTTCTTGTCCTACTGCCTCGTACCACATCCAAAGCCGCACAATTTATTGCAGAAAACATTCAAGAATCTCTCGAAATGGTCACCTTCCATTCTGGAGAGATCGCATTTAATCTGACAATCTCAATCGGGCTTGTCACCTTAGATGAAGAGGGCACCAAAACAAAAAGCGCCTCATTTAATTTCGACCGTCTGTTACAAGCTGCCAATAGCTGCTTGAACGAAGCTAAAAAAAAGGGTAACGCGATTGTTGCTCACTTGCCAAAAAGAGGTTCATCATGAAAAAAGCTCTAATTATTCCCCTTTTGCTGTCAACTTGCTTGCTTTCAGCGCAAGATGCGATTCATTCTGTTTCACCCACAACCTATTTCAACATGCAAGATACACAGCAAAAGCAAGCCAAACCAGCTAAGCATAAACCAAGTCACGAACAGCAAGTGGCCATCGCACAATTGCCACGTGTTGGGCAGTCTGAGGTGATGATCATCAACCCAGAAACTCGTGCAAAAGATTTGCAAGAATCCTTCGAATATCTCAAACGGATGAGTCCTGCCGCAAAACTGGCTGTAAAGCTAGTCAATGGCTCAACCATTGCTGAAATTTTAGATATGAAACTGATGACCGGTGGAACCATGATTATCTTCCGCACAAACTCTCTACAAGGGCAAAAATTTCAAGTCGTCAAAATTGAGGATATCGATACGATCACCAATGAGTAAAGAGACGCTTCACCTCCTTCGTCTTCAAAACCATGACATCCACGAGCAACTCTTGCTCGAAGAAGCCCTTCTGCGTACAACCGATCAAAATTGGTGCGTCTTAAACCACGGCTCACCTCCTCGCATCGTCATGGGAATTTCAGGCAAACCGCAAAAACTCATCGACTCTAACAAAATGACCTCCGCCCCCATCCCACTTATCAAACGCTACAGCGGAGGCGGAACCGTCATCGTCGATTCAGACACCCTCTTCGTTTCCTTCATCTTTCAAAAAGAGATCCACTCTTTCCCCTGCTACCCAGAACCCATCTTACGTTGGTCGGAAGAGTTCTATCAAGAAGCTCTCAGCATTCCCGATTTTCATTTGAGAGAAAATGACTACGTCATTGGCGAGAAAAAGTGTGGCGGCAATGCTCAGTACATCAAGAAAAACCGATTTGTTCACCATACGACTTTCCTATGGGATTTCAAGCAATCTCATATGGACTACCTACTTCACCCGGAAAAAACCCCTAAATACCGTGACGGCCGCTCTCATGAGTCCTTCCTTTGCCGCTTAAACGACTTCCTCCCCTCTGAAAAGTCCTTTTTCGATGGGATACAAAAAGCACTTAAAAATCGTTACTTTGTCCAAGAAACACCTCTTAATACCGTCGTCCCTCTCCTCAATGGAGAGCACCGCATCACAACCTGTCAAATAATTACTTAAAATATCTTTTATTCTGAAACATCTCTATTATTTGGCTTTCCAAATGATAGGAGGTCCTTATGTCAGCAGAAGTTTCAGGTGTAGGAGAAACTACAGAAGCCACTTTCGTCAACCGAGAAGATCTCAGCCATGAAGAAGCTGCAAAGCTATTAAACGACGCCTTAGCTAAGGTCAACGAAAACCTTAAGCAAGGTGGAAAAACCTACGCAGTCATCTACAATGGGCAACCACATTTAGGAACCAAGAGAGAAGAGCACCCGGAAAAAATCGACCCCACCCTTCCTCTAGACTTAGCTCTATTGCATGAAGGGGGAAAGGTTGAGCCCATTGACATCGTCGACGTCGTGAAATTTGAAGGATATGATCCAAAAATCGGACGTCTGACTACAGGCTTCATGGCAATCGAAGCATTTGCAGAAGTCATCACCGCAAAAATTGATAAGCACCTTGAGAGTAAGCAAAACCCTGATGTGTTGATTTCACCTTTGAGTGGCACTAAATACAATGTCGAAAAGCTCATCGGCCACACATTAGCAATTGACCCTCTTAATTACATCCTGCTAGACGGCCATCGAGTTGTCTATTATCTAGAAGAGGAGCCCAACGCTCTATCTGCTTCAAGTCTTCGTTCTTCTGGTGTGATGCAAGTGGAACCTCATGAAGTTTCAGATAAACTTTATCTTTACGAATCGGGTGATCTTGCTCCTCGATTTTACTTTGATCTTTCAAAACTCGTTCAAATCGCTAAAGAGCATTTTCCTGCCGAACAGCAAAAAGATGTTGCAGATGTTGATGGCTACTATGTTTTAAGACGGGATGCAGGGAAAGTCTAATCCCATTGATCGAAAATAAGTTACAGAATTTGCGCAGAAGTTAACGTTGACTTTGGAAGCTGCTAAGCAGTATAAAGTTATCAAAAAAATAAGGATGCTTCCCATGTTAAAACGTTTGATTTGTTCACTTGCACTCATGAGTTCCTTTGCGTTTGCTGCGCAAGAAGACCTTCCTCGCATGGTCGACTTTAGTCAGCTTCGCCCAAGTTGTGATTTCGAAAGCACCACTTGGAAAACTGGTCAGCTCGCCTTTAATTGCGCTCCTGAAGTGGGAACGTTTCTCACCTACCTAAAAAAAGCTTACCAAATTAACACAGCTGTCGAAACTGGCACCTTCATGGGCAATACGACGGTATTTTTATCAATTCTCTTTGATGAAGTGTACACCATTGAAATTGTTGAAAAAACTTACAATGCGACTGCAGGTAAACTTCAAGACTATCCAAATGTTCAATGCTTTTTAGGAAGCTCTGACGTCGTTTTGGTTGACCTTCTTCCTAAACTTGAAGGAAAACGCGCGCTCTTTTATCTAGATGCACATTGGGAAGATCACTGGCCTCTGCGTCAAGAACTAGTAGAAATCAGCAAAACCCATCATAACAACTGCGTCATCGTCATTGACGACTTTAAAGTTCCAGGGCGTAAGGATATTCCATTTGATAAGTACAAGCAAAAAGAATGTTCTGTAGAATACATTAAGGAAGAACTGAAACTCGTCTTTTCTGAGTGCGAAATTCACTATATCATTCCAGCTAACCCCATGTGCAGAGCTAAATTTGTAGCCTGGCCAAAGAATTGGCGTTATTCCATTACGGAAAAATAAACTGCAAAATTTACGCCGAGATTGTATTAACCAACACTTATTTGTTTCTTGAGTAGTGATTCAAGAGTCTGAGCTGCTGCACTGAGTTTATTTTCTTCCAAAGAAAAGCTGGTTTCAAGAATTTGAATAGGGGCGGAAGTCGAATTGGTAATCAAGCTATTTGGAGGAATTTGCTTTGTGCTGTTTGCTTCAAGCTGAAATGTTTCTTCTCCTGCTTGAACTTTAGTCGTGCCGCGAATCACTGTGATCGCAGCAGATTGCAGCGCAAGAGATTTCCCGGGATTTAAAACGAGAAGCTTGATTTGAAAGTCAGAACTCTCAACAAGCTTTTCAAAATGGCCCCAAGGACAGTGGACTCGTTTGTGATGGGTTGCAAGGCCTTGATTCGTATTTTTGAGACCATTGACAATCTCTTTGACTTCTTGAGCATAAGCTTTATCAGCCACTAAAACTGCATCAGCTGTGCTAACGACAATCTGATCCTTAATGCCGATGGTTGCAACAAGGGGCTCATTTTCTGAACTGAGCAAACACCCTTCGCAATCCTTCATAATTACATTTCCCCGAATCACATTGTTCTTATCATCAGCTTCGCCCGCATCGGCAACTGAGGCCCAGCAACCTAAGTCACTCCAAGGTAATCTGAGTGGAATGACAGCACTGCGCTTTGTTTTTTCCATGACTGCATAGTCAATCGAATCACTGGGACACTTCTCAAAGTGTTCTTGATCGATACGAAAGTAATCACTATTTTGGTGGCTTGCTTGGTAAGCCGCAGAGCATGCATCATAGATGTCTTGCGCTGTATTTTTGAGTTCTTCCAGATACCCAGTTGCTCGAAAAAGAAACATGCCACTATTCCAAAAGTAATTTTGGGCTTGAAGAAAGGCTTCTGCTATTTCTTCGTCGGGTTTTTCAACGAACTGCTTTACTTCAAAGCTGAGAGAGTCTAAGGGTTTTCCTGCCTGAATGTAACCATAGCCCGTCTTAGGTGAACTAGGGACGATTCCAAAAGTCACAAAGTGCCCAGCTGCAGCAATGGGAGCTGCCCTTTCCATTGTTTTCGCAAAAGCTTCAGGATTTCCGATAAGATGATCAGCGGGAAGAACGAGCATGAGAGCTTCAGGATCAATACTATTTTGAATATCTAACGCAGCCAAAGCAATTGCAGGAGCAGTATTGCGGCTACATGGCTCTAGAATGAGCTTGGAATTTTCAATTTCAGCTTCCTTCATTTGATCCTGACAAATGAAGTAGTGCGACTCATTCGTGACAATGATCGATTCTTTCACTCCACTGATTTGCTTGATGCGGAGTAATGTTTCTTGAAAAAGGGAGTTATTGCCAATGAGCTTTAAGAACTGTTTCGGGTAATTTTTCCGAGAGAGAGGCCAAAGTCTTGTTCCCGACCCGCCTGCTAACACAACTGGAACGATTTTACTACTCATGTTCTTCTCATAGCATGCGAGTTCATTTAAGTTGAAGCACCTTCTGCATCAAAGGGCTCCGATAAGTCAAGTGACGTATTTTATCAGTAAATCGATAAAAAAAGCGAACAGCTATGTAGACTAAATAGAACTTCAATTGCTTTTTCAAAACACCTAAAGACGGCTTACGCGCAACTTTCCGCTTCCGCTTGAGATAACCAAACGATATTCCAGAAAGAAATGAAGTCCTTCCCATTGCTAGATGGGTGTGAAATAACGCACGAAAATCTGAATAGAGGACATTGACTCCTATAAATTTGATTTTTTTGCGATTTCGTTTTTCCAAACGGACCACCTTCAAAAAAGCATCAGCAACATCTTTAAGTTGATTTTTCCGTTGGCGATAAAGCTCATGCTTAGGAGTGATTGCAAAGCCTTTTTGATTGAATCCAAAGTCAAAAATGATCAAGCCAGTTTTTCGATAGAGCTCCTCAAGCGTCTTTGTTTCCTTCAGGGTCAAGACAGACGTAATTTCCTCCTGAATGAGGTTTAAGAGCTCTGTATTGTGTCCAATGTACCCCACTCGACTTTCGGGGGGGAGGTTGTTAAAATGATCTAGAAGGTGGGGAAATATGCGTTTTGACTCATATGTCAATGTATTGAATGAGTCCTGATCGATTACAATCTCAGACAGAGAAATGTCTTGATGAGCATGTGTTTGAGGTTCTTTAAGGATCACTTGTTCCAAGTCGTAACCTTTGAGTCCCCAGCTATCTCTTTGATTTGGTAAGTCAGGAACCTGAACATCTTTTATAAATCGGTTCCAATCATTTTCTGGGGAAAGTTGCTTGTGAAAAAACGACTCTTGTCTCGTGTGATTACAGTGGTAGCCCCAAAGCTTGTCTTCCAGCTGATCCACTTTCCCTTTATAATAGAGAGACATTCTTTTGCAAAGGTTCGCATCTAAATGCCACCCCTGATCCATTTCTTCATCAAAGCCATCAATCGCAAATATTGCATCCCGCGTCATCAATTGAAAATCTCCAGGGTTGTCGTAGACGAGAAATCCAGGACGGCGAACAATTGTGTGAAGTTGCATTTCTTGAGCATGATTACGCAAAAAGGTGAGGTTGTCAGTGGGCTTTAAACGATCAAAATGAGATTCCCATAAGTTTTCCGGAAGCTCAAACCGTGGAAGTTCATAAAATCCTTCGGGGAGTTTAGCCACAATACTCGACAGAGTTTCACTTGAATCAACAGGAATAAAGATCATGTCGACATTGGTCGATAGGATCCATGGATTTTCGGGATGGGCACGCCGAATTGCCACATTGCGACAAAGCGCTTCCTCCGATAAGCTCCCCTTTTTTTTAGAGCGGATACGGTAAATTTTTAGCAGTGATTTCGTTTTTTCAGTGAGAGTATCACTTACCGCCTCAATCACAGTGGGAAAGTCTTGCGCGCTGCAATAATCGATAAAGATGATTTCATCACCAGGATGAGAAAGCGTTTCAGCTAGACAATTGAGGCTGACAGCGAGACGCTTATGATAGTTATAGCCATGATTATCATTTCGTCCATAAACAATTAGTGAGAGCACGTGTATCCTATTACTTTAACCTCGAAGTGTGGCCTAGTCGAATCTGAGGAGGTTTACATAAAGACTTCTTCAAGGTCTTCATGAATCATACCCCAATCCTCATTATTATAGAGAAGGGTTTTAGAAAATTCCTTCGCTGTTTTCATCGCTGTGATGTGCTGCTTGAAAGCTGGCAAGTCTAAATAGGGAATTTTTTTATCATCTAAACGCTTGAGAAGTGCTTGAAATCCTTCTGGGGTATAACCAGAACCCTTTCCATGCTCGATATGGTAAATAGGACGGGCATGACCAAAGTTTTTTTCCTTAAATTCGCTAAAAATTGCCTGATAGAGAAAAACACTGTCGATATGCCACGAAAAAATGGTCCATTCAGGATAGCCTCTTAAAGCTTCCCACCCCTTACGTGAAATCAAGTTAAAATCACCACAGCCATTAGAGTGTGGAATTAAGCCATAACTCAACTTAGAACGCTTCAAAAAGACTTTTTTAATAACTATTTTAAAACCGAGAAATTGTCTAATTGGAATTTTTCTGTAAGCATCTCGGAAAACTTTGAACACATGTATGATGAGTGTTTTCCATAGATCCCAGCTTGAAATATTTTTACTGTTTGATTTTTTTACGAGTTTTGGGATGATTTTCAATCTCACCTTAAAGTCATGAAAAGACTTTAAGAACTTTTGGATAAAGGCGTGTTTAAACTTTTTCGTTTTTTCATCTAAAATTCTTGTCCCAAATCTTCCATTGATACGAAAAAACTTCCCATTACAAAATTCCAAAACTTTTTCAAAAGGCTCTTCTTCGGGAAGATCTGGAGGGATGTCTAAGCGATCGACACGATAAATCACACCAGGTTTTAATTTCTTCTTTTTCAAGTAGCCAAATAGTTCATCAGAAAAAATGATGTCGATGTTTGTGGCAATGACGTATTCACCTTTCGCGCGACGAATGCC
Source organism: Simkania sp. (assembly GCF_965215465.1). GTDB lineage: Bacteria > Chlamydiota > Chlamydiia > Chlamydiales > Simkaniaceae > Simkania. The sequence goes on from NZ_OZ244056.1 coordinate 2,424,606, forward strand.
AATGTTTTTTGCATACATTTGGAATAAAGGAAGGTTCTCAGAGTGGTCGAGTGCATCATGCAGCTTTTTTGAAACGCGAATAATGCGAACTTCAGAGTCCCCCTTTTCTTCTGGAACTTTTAAGACTTGATCGAGATAGGGACGGTCCTCGGGAGGGTTCCACTCCACAATGATAAGCTCGACAGGAAGTGCGTGGCGCTTACTTTGAGCGATGATACCGTCAATAAACGCCTGCATACGCTCAAGAAGCCGCCCACCATGATCATCATTTCGAGAAGCTGCAACAATACTTAAATAAAATTTACTCATTTACGATTCAGTAGCAGTTAAGCAAAGATGCCATCCGAATTTTTTTTCTAAAAAACGAAAAACGGATTTTGGAAGAATTCGGAAATACCAAACTTTTACATACCTGTATTGAACATAATCGGCAATGCGATAAGGAAAAATATGATCGATATCGATAGATTTCACTTGAAATCCCTTACTTTCGAACAGCTTTGCAGCACTTTTTTTACTGTAAGCATAAGTGATTGGGCATCCGGTTTGTGCCTCAGAATAACGCGCAATCAACTGAGAAAGTTTCCAAAATTGCAACTTTCCGTACTTTGCTAAAATCCAGAAGACTTTCCAAGAATGGCGATAATAGACCATCACTTTAAATTGCCCACCTGGGGCTAAAAACTTCTTGGCTTTCTCAACAATCACATCAGGATGAGGCGAATGATGGATCACCCCAAAAGAAAAAATAAGATCGTATTTTTTTTCAGGAAGAACCTCCGACAGTTTTTCGGCATTCCCTTGCATGAATTCGATCTTATCAGCAACACCCATCGATTCAGCGTTTTTCTTTGCAATGTCGACCGATTTTTGTGATAAGTCGAGCGCAGTCACTTCTGCTCCCGCTTTAGCAAAATTGATCGCGCAAGCACCAAGTCCACACCCAATCTCTAAAACTTTTTTCCCCTTGAGGCTAGAAAAGTCGGCAAAATCAATGAGGTGAGGTTCGACAAAAAACTTTCGCATTGAAATTTCTTGAAAGTATTTTTCAGTGCCTACTTCTGCTTGAGAATGTCTTAAATTACATGGACGTTTGTTCCAGTAGTCTTTGACACTTTCAATCGATTTTTTGGAAAACGTTTTTGAATGTTGATAGCTACTCATAAATGACTTCTTTTCTTTTTTAGGTGAGCACCGGCTCACTTTTTCTTGCCAAAATTTGATCGTAGATCCATCGATAGGTTTTTTCAAGTCCTTCTCTTAATGTAATGGAAGGTTCCCAACCGAGATAGTCTTGAATTAAGGTGTTATCACTGTTTCTGCCACGCACACCCTGAGGCGCACTTAAGTCATACTTACGTTCTACCTTAATTTCAGCAATGTCTTCGATAATGTCAACGAGTCGATTAATCGAGACGAGCTCGCTACTTCCCAAATTAATGGGCTCAAGAATGTCGCTTTTCATGATGGTTTGGGTTCCATAGAGGCAATCATCAATGTAAGCAAAACTGCGAGTTTGCTCTCCATCCCCCCAAATTTCAATTTCATGTTTTCCAGAAAGCTTGGCCAAAATAATTTTACGACAAAGAGCAGCCGGAGCTTTGGGGCGATCCCCTTCATAAGTTCCATGAGGGCCATAGACATTATGGAAACGAGCAACACGTGTTTCTAGCCCATAGTCTTCTCGAAAATGGCGACACATTCTTTCACTAAAGAGTTTTTCCCAGCCATAACCATCTTCAGCTTGCGCAGGGTATGCATCCGCTTCTTTTAATGCCGTAACATCTGTGTTTGTTTGCTTGTCTGCAGCATAAACACAAGCAGAAGAAGAAAAGAAATACCGCTCAATCTTAAATTCTTTAGCAGCCATTAGCATGTGAGTATTGATCAATACAGAAAGCATACACTCTGCTTTATTGAGCTCAATAAAACCCATGCCCCCCATATCAGCTGCTAAGTTGTAAACGTATCGCACATCGCGACAACATTTTTGACAGGTTTCGATTTTCCGCAAGTCGCCTTCAATATTTTCTACCCCTTCAAAAGTTTGATACCACTCACCAAAAGGTTTGATGTCTACAGCGCGAATTTTTTTATATCCTTGCCGCATCAAATCTGCAATGAGATGACCTCCAATGAAGCCACCCGCCCCTGTTACAAGAATTAAATCATCTTTATCCATCATATTAACCTCTTAATGCACCGTAGCGAGTTCGTCTAACTTTTGCTCTGCAATTGCAAGACCTTGCCCAATGTAAAGAACTTTGCAATCGTTCGTGAACTGTTTTTGATCCAATGTTCTCCAACAATCGATAATCAATTGGCACGCTGTTTCTTGTGCAAGTTTAGGAGTAATCTCTTCTGAAAACTCGGACCAATTCGTCATAATTAATGCTGTATCACACGCTTTTAAGCAGGCTTCGATTGACGACGTCAATTGAACCCTCTCATCTAAATCTTTTTCTGCTTGCTCAAGAGCCATGGGGTCAAAAACAGAAACTTGGTACCCTTCTTTCACTAACTGATTTGCCACTTTAATCCCTGGACTTTCTTCGACAACATATGTACCTGGTTTATAAGATAAACCTAGAACGCCAATTCTCTTCCCTCGATTGAATTTTCTAATCAATGCCTGAAGTCGTTTCGGTTGAAAGTCGTTCACTTGTTGTGTCGCTTGAGCTAAATCCACAGGAACTTCCAAATCTTGGGCCATTGCCCGAAATGCCACGTTATCTCTAGGGAAACAGGGACCACCAAACGCAACTGCTGCCTTCAAATACTTTTGCCCAATGCGACTATCTAGACCAATGGCTCTTGTAACGACATCGACATCACTTTCTGGTAGCGCCTCACAAACAGCTCCTAACATGTTCGCATAAGAGATCTTAGTTGTCACATAAGTGTTAAGTGAAAGTTTTGTCAGCTCTGCATTCACACAGTTCATCCGCTGTACTGGTGGCGTATTGTCACAAAACGATTCGTAAATGCTTTGCAAGAAATCTCCAGCCTTCTGATCTGATTCACCAATTAAAACCATATCAGGATACAGCATGTCTCGCACAACACTTCCGAGAGCAATGAACTCTGGGTTGTAACAAAGGCCCAATTCTTCTCCAAGAGCTTTTCCTGAAGCCCTTTCTAGAGTTTCTCGAATTTCACCCATGGTCGAACCTGGCATCACCGTACTTGTAATCACAACTAGATGGTACCCCTCCTTCTTCTGAAGGACTTGCCCAACATTTTCTAAAGCATCGAGAATATACCTATTTGTAAACAGCCCTTTTTCAGCACTGGGTGTAGGAACAATGATAAAGGTCGCATCCGTATCCTGAATCGCATGTTCATAATCAGTCGTTGCTTCGAACTTGAGCGCTTCATTATCGAGAAGGTCTTGTAATCCTTCTTCATGAAAAGGAGCTTGACGTGCATTGAGTTTTTCGACAATTTCATTGCTGAAATCCACCCCTTTAACTTCATGCCCTTTTGTAGCAAGCAAAGCAGCAAGAGGAGACCCTAGTTTTCCTAACCCAACAACTGAAAGCTTCATCGCAACTCCTTCTTAGACATTATAACATAAAAATTGTCACAATATTGAAGGAGAAAGGGTTTTTCAAGCAAAAAAAACGGAAAAATAAGAAAAGGGGAGTCCTGCAGGCATAAGGCTTTAGAGCTTGCTAGTCAACCTGTATGATGCAGGTGGGTTCGTTCCCTGAAGGATGCAAATTCCAATACTCTATTTGCATGAGCTCCAGCGTTCAGATCCCCTAAAAAAGCTTGTAGTTGAGGAGCATCTGCGTCCAAAGTACCCTTATCAACAGGACTCTAACTTGAGTATATCACAAAGCATATTTTCTCTGAAAACCTTGAAAAATACTTCTTTCCTCCGATACATAAGGGACTTCGGAGGTATGAGGTATGCTACGTTATTTTATCTGTCTTTTTTTACTCCCCTTTTTCTCGCTGTTCGCAGATAAATTGGAGGCAATTCGCCCTATCTTAGATCTTTACGACCGGCCTATCACGATCTTAGCGATTGGAGAAAACGAGCTCGTCCATGAGATAGCAAATGCCTATCCAGCGACCTGCGTCATCGCTGGCTCAAAAAATATCAAAGTTCTCGGGCCTGATCAAATCATCCATCTAAAAAAGACCTTTGCTTTAGAAGATTTAAAAGACCTGAATCGAAGAGAACACTTTGACCTCATCCTCGCTTTCCACTCATTGCATGAATTAGATCCATGGAAAGACTCGCTCAACGTGCTATTTAGTTTAGGGGACCATCTCATCGTTGAAGTTGCGCCTGAAACATCGCCAGCAGCAAAAGAAAACACGGCAATTTTTGGAATTGCGCGTTATTTAACAAACCTCGGGCTCACGACCCATCTCGACAGTCCCCAAGAAGACCATCTCATGTGGTACTGCTTCAAACCCAAATCAGTTTATCCTCACCTCTACTCTGGAACAAAACCCAAAGGAATTTCTCTCGCAACCTATCGCAAGCATCATGGAAGATACCCCACACTTGAATGGATCAAAGAAGAAAAAAAGAAGCTTCCCTTATGGAAAAGGATGAGCAAAACGTTCATCCGCACAGACGGAAAGTCACTTTTCTAACCTGAACTCTGGGTTTTTAAGCAACTAGTAACAATGCATTATGATTCTCTTTGAAATTTAAAGAAGGTTTCTTTTCCTGGTGAAAATAGGCAGTAAGGCCTGCGAGCAGGTTAACAAGAAAGTTGCTCACACTTCTATGACGGGTATGTTCTACTTGTGAGATATTTTTTTGGTCATTGACTGTTTCGATAACCGCCATACGACGCAATAGTATCTTGTCATGAACGTGCATCAGTTTTTGCTTCATATTCGATCTAAGCGTTGTAAATAACTGCAACCCGCGATCGATCAGACGATCACTTAAAGGCTTGAGAGATATATCCTTTATCTCCAAAGAGCTTTCCATACATCTTCTTTGTGAGCTGCTCTACAACTATGACATCTGCCACATTTCCAGGTGTAATCAAGAAGGAGACGATTTCTCCATTTTCGTTGATAACTAGGTGAAGCTTAAATCCGTAGAACCATCCAGCTGTTGTTTTTCTTCGTTTTGCAAATCCCCTAAAAACTCTATTTCGTCTAATTCACTTGTTGTAACAAACTGCTATCGAAGTCGTATCAATGAAAGCAATACCGGTGACTTTACCTGCTCTATGCATTAGATAAGCAAAGAGAGGAACAAATAGATTTTTCATTGATGCAACCAACCGGTTGTAACTGGCTATTTTGGGAAATATAAGCGAAAATGAGTCAGAACAAATTGATAAAAATGCTTAAATGTTCGGTAGTTGGATTGATGAAATAGGATGACGATAGTCATCATTTCAGGAATAGAAAGTTCAGGTTAGTTAAGTCTCTGCAAAGCTAGCGATTTGCTTCTGGATATTCTTATCAGACTCTCCTATCCTGGTATCAAAATCAAACATGACTAAAAACGGTTCTTTTACGCCATTGACATCCCTGAAAGTGATTCCTACATTATGACCTTGAAAAAATCCAAAATCAGCTATTTCTATTTCCTTTGCGAATGTCATTAGGGTATCTCGTGTCTCACGATAAGTAGAGTCCTTTTCAAAATCAAAGCAGGGCTTATCCAAAATTTCGTGAATAAGAGCACAGAGGGGTTCACTATTTTGTTTTTCCTTACTTAATTCTTCTGCAAAACGCTCACCACTGATAAAATCTAACTTTGCTTCAATGAGAAACTCTCCGAGTGAAGTGTTGAGATAGATCATATTAGGTATAAGGATCCGAGAGTATTCTTTATTTTCAGAGAGCCATGTCTTAATTTGCTTTCCGCTTAAAAAGTGATAATGAATCAATGAATATTCAAACTTTCTGGTACTTCTTTTGATCACGACTCCAGGAAGTTTAGGATGAGTATAGATTTGTTTTGATAAGCCTTCACTAACTTGCTCAAGCTCATCCATGCCGCTTGTTTCAAGTGTTTCTTCAAGGGATTTAACGTATTTTTCAGCTTGATCGTCTGTAAATCCTGAAGTTTCTACATATTGAATTGTGGGTTTTTCCTCCTCAGGCTGGCTAAAGTTTGATTCATCAATAATAAGAGGTTCTGAAGTTAGATTCGTTTCATTAACAGTTGGAGTATCGAGTTCTCTTTGTCTTACCAGACATTGTATTCCCGCTACAGCGAGGGCTCCCAGATTACCAAAACAAGAAGCATTCCCGGCCTGTTGAGCATCATACTCTGCAAGAGGTTGATCGACTCGTTCGGGTGTCAGCAAATAAGCTACGCTGATTGTGAGAGTTGCAAGACCAGCAAAACACATAGAAGCTAAAGCGATTTGCTTGATCCGACTAGAGCTCTTAGATGTCTGAGCTGTTTCAGTAGATGGTGTAGCTTGGCTTGAACTGCCGTCTAGACGCAAGTTAGTTGTCATGTGCACCCCCCTTATTTAACAATAATTATATCAAATTCAATATTTAATTTCAATGAACAAATTAATATTCAATATGCTTAAAATTAGAGATTTGAATGAAATTGATGGATGCGTTGCGCTGTTGTAAGTAGTATGAGGGCAACAAAGAGTGCTACCAATAGGACGAATAGGGCAGGCAAGAGAGTGAGGAGAGAGAAGAAGATGAATGCTTCTACCCGTTCAATCAGCTCAGGACTGTAGTGGAAGCTCTTTTCTGAGGTATTTTTTTTTCATCAACAAATGTTTGCTACATATGAGGTCTTTTTTTCTCCTGATTTTTTCATATCCAATTGAATTTTAAACTTATAAACCCGGAGCTCTGGTATGTATAAATTTTACTGTAGATTCAATTTTAGAGACCAAACACACCGCTAAATGGATAAGAATCAATCTCTTTCAGGAGAGTTAAAGATCTCTTTGATAGCTTGCTTACTGACTTCTCGCCCCATGACAGAGATCGACTCAGTGAGCGGAATCTCTTTAGGGCAGACCTGGACGCAGTTTTGAGCATTCCCACAATCGCTAATCCCTCCTTCTTCCATGAGGGTGTGGTTACGCTCTCCCTCTTCCATCTTTCCTGTAGGGTTCAGGTTGAATAGGCGCACTTGGGAAATCGGCGCTGGGCCGATGAACTTTGACTTCACATTCACTTGAGGACAGGCTTCCGTGCAGCATCCACAAGTCATGCATGTCGAAAGAACATACATTGTTTCTTGCTTATCTTGGCTAATTTTCGGACCAAAGCCTTTGAGAAAGGATCCGTCTGCAGAAACCCATCCCTTAACTCGTTTGAGATTTTCAAACATCGAACTGCGGTCGACCACCAGGTCGCGTACCAGCGGAAACTTTGTAAATGGAGCCAATGTAATGGTGTGGCTCTTGGTCTTCTCTAAGATGGGTTCAACGATAGCAGTACACGCTTGGCGCGGTTTGCCATTGATGAGCATCGAACAAGATCCGCAAACCTCTTCCAAACAACCCTGCTCCCAAGCCACAGGGGTCACTTTCTCCCCTTTTCGGTTCACTGGATTTTGTTGAACCTCCATCAAAGCTGAAATGACATTGATATAGGGCTTGAGCTCAAGCTCAAACTCTTCCCAATACTGATGATCGGGAGTTCCGCGATAAATCTTTAAGATAAATGTTTTTGTCATTTCAAACCTACTCTATGGGCAGTTGGATATTCTTTGGAACATTCTCCAACTGGGGCTTCACCCGCTTTGCTTTTACATAATCTCTTTTTAACGGCTTTAAATGACGCATGTCAATGTCGCCATAAGTAATTTGGGGTTCGTCGCTCTTAGGATCATACGTTGCAATGGTTTCCTTGAGCCAATTTTCGTCATCACGCTCGGGAAACTCTGGCTTAAAATGGGATCCTCGAAACTCATCGCGTAGCAGCGCACCTTTCGTTACAACAAGAGCGAGCTCTAACATCGACTGGAATTGATTGGCAAAGATGTATGTCTGGTTGAGACGCTGCCCTTGGTCATCCAATCGAATGTTTTTATACCGCTCCCGAACCTCCTTAATTTTGTCGAGAGTCTTTTTCAGGTCTTGATTGTTACGCTTAACGGTCACATTCTGGATCATTACCTTGGCTAATTCTTCATGGAGTTTATGAACATTTTCGCTGCCATCACGCCCCATGAGATCTTGTTTGAATGCTTCTTCGTGTTTGAGTGTATCTTGGAAATAATGCTCAGGGGTATCCTCACAAGTTCCACTTAAGCTATCGAGGTAGCGAGGTACTTCTACCCCAGTAACAAGCCCTCCAAAAATACACGACAGAAGTGAGTTTGCACCAAGGCGGTTAGCGCCATGGTATTGGTACTCAGCTTCACCCGCTACAAAACACCCAGGAAGATTACTCATTTGTCTAAACCGGTCCATGCGATCCGGGTCATCTGCTGACGGCCAATCGACCCAACCTCCACCCATCGAGTAGTGGACAGCAGGAGCAATCCGCATGGGGACTTTTCGTGGATTTTCTCCAGTAAACCATTGGTAAATGTGAAGAACAGACTCTAACTTATGAACAGTCCCCTCAGGCAAATGTGTCACATCTAAATAGACCTCATCACGCCCTTCAATTCCAAGCCCAAGTTCAATGACTCGCAATATTTCGCGCGCTCCAATATCCCGCGGCACCAAATTTCCAAAGGCAGGATAGAGTTCTTCTAAAAAGTACCAAGGTTTACCCGTTTCACCACACTGAATTGTCTTACCTTCAGGTGTTTCAATCGTCTTCGATGCATCACCATACACCCAAACACGCCCTCCTTCCCCACGAATCGATTCAGACATGAGTCGGAGTTTGTCAGATCCAGGAATTGCTGTCGGATGAATTTGAATGAACTCCCCATTACCATATTTCATCCCTTGCATGTAAAGCCGACCATTTGCTGCCCCTGTACAAAAGGTTGAATTGGTCGATCGTTTAAAAATCAGACCCGGGCCACCCGTAGCAATGACCACAGCATCGGCTTTAAGCACTTCAAGTTCTAGGTTGAAGAGGTTCATCACCACAATGCCACGGGCGATCCCAGCGTCATCTAGGACAAGTCGCATGAATTCATGATGCTCAAATTTGGAGACTTGTCCCGTCACCTCAAATCTTCTGACCTGTTCATCCAACGAATAAAGGAGTTGTTGTCCTGTGGAGGCCCCACAGAACGCTGTTCGATTGTAAAGCGTCCCGCCAAATCGACGAAAGTCGATGTTTCCTTCTGGAGTGCGATTAAACGTGCAACCAAAACGGTCCATCATTTGAATGATGAGCGGAGCACAAAGACACATCTCCAAAATCGGAGGTTGTTGCCCAAGAAAATCGCCACCTTTAATCGTATCATATGTATGAATGATCGGAGAATCTTCCTCTCCCTTGATATTGACAGCAGCGTTAATCCCGCCTTGCGCACAAACAGAGTGAGAGCGTTTGACCTGCGTCACTGAAATGATCTTCACGTGGCAGCCATTTTCTGCCAACCGCATAGCAGCACTCAAACCAGCTAAACCGCCACCTACAACAATGACTTCCTTTTTACGCATGTCAGTTCCTTAAATTGATAAAGTAGGTTCCCCAAATCGACGCTAAACCTAAAAAGCCCACAATCAGCATAATCCCAACGCACCAGTTCACCGCGCGTGATTGAGAACGCATTTTTAGAACAATTCCCCAAGTAATCATAAAGGTCCATAGACCATTGAATCCATGAAAGACCGCCGCCACTACAAAAATGGTGTATAAAATCGCCTTAAACACACTTCGAAAAGAATCACGCACCACCAATAGCTCAGCAGTTCCAAAATCAGACGCCTCTGCAATCACTTCATCTTTTCTCGGAGTGCGGTCAGTCAGCCCTTTAATCCACGCTTGTTTATCTTCGAGCATTTGATATTGCTTTAAAATTTCTTCCGATTGTTCGTGATAGACATA